>NZ_JBHVVJ010000002.1:0-337835 GCF_042883665.1 Arthrobacter sp. NPDC058192
CTTCGGCGCGTCCGCGGACTACAAACGCCTCTTCCAGGAATTCGGCATCACCGCCGAAGCCGTCACCGCCGCCGCGAAGGACTCCCTCGCCAGCGTTACCAACTGACCCACCCTCGCGGTTCCGGGGGACGATGCGCCCCCGGAACCCATCATTTCCAGGAGATATGACATGACTACCCCCACCCAGCAGCTCTCCGACGCCGGAGTCTCCATCTGGCTTGATGACCTCTCCCGCGGCCGCCTGGACACCGGCACCCTGCGCAAGCTGATCGAAGAGAAGAACGTCGTCGGCGTCACCACGAACCCGTCGATCTTCCACGCCGCCATCACCACCGGCACCGACTACGACGCCACCATCGCGGCCCAGGCCGCGGCCGGCGCCACCGTGGAAGAGACCGTCTTCGAGATCACCACCACCGACGTCGCCGACGCCTGCGACCTCTTCGCCCCGGTCGCCGCGGCCACCAAGGGTGTCGACGGCCGCGTGTCCATCGAGGTGGACCCCCGCCTCGCCTGGGACACCGCGGGCACCATCGCCGAAGCGAAGCACCTGTACAAGAAGGTCGCCAAGGACAACGTCCTGATCAAGATCCCGGCTACCCTTGAGGGCCTGGAAGCCATCACCGCCACCCTGGCCGAGGGCATCAGCGTCAACGTGACCCTGATCTTCTCCCTCGAGCGCTACCGCGCCGTGATCAACGCCTTCCAGTCGGGCCTGGAGCAGGCCAAGGGCAACGGCCACGACCTCTCCAAGATCCACTCCGTCGCGTCCTTCTTCGTCTCCCGCGTCGACGCCGAAATCGACAAGCGCCTCGACGGCATCGGCACCGACGAGGCGAAGGCGCTCAAGGGCAAGGCCGGCCTGGCCAACGCCCGCCTGGCCTACCAGGTCTACCAGGAGCTCTTCTCCACCGAACGCTGGGCCCTGCTGGCCGAGGCCGGCGCCCTGCCGCAGCGCCCGCTCTGGGCCTCCACCGGCGTGAAGGACCCGGCCTACCCGGACACCCTCTACGTCACCGAGCTCGTCGCCCCCGGCGTGGTGAACACCATGCCGGAGAAGACCCTGGACGCCACCTTCGACCACGGCGCGGTCACCGGCGACACCGTCACCCGCGGCTACGACGACGCCAACGCGACGCTGAACGCCCTCGACGCGCTCGGCATCTCCTACAACGACGTCGTGGCCCTGCTCGAGTCCGAAGGCCTGGACAAGTTCGTCGCCAGCTGGAAGGAACTCCTCGGCGACGTCGAAGGCGCCCTCGCCTCTGCACGGAAGGCTTCCTAACCCACCATGAGCACACTCAGCTACGACGCCACCGGCGCAGCCCGCCAGGCACATGAGCAGCACCTCCCCGCACTGCTGGAGGACCGCATCGCGACCCGGATCTTCGCGAAGGACGCTACCCTGTGGGGTCCGGACGCCGAGCAGGAATCCGCTGTCCGCCTGGGCTGGGTCGAGGCGGCCACCGTCTCCCAGCCGCTGGTCAGCAGCATCCTGGAACTCCGCGACGCGCTGAAGGCCGACGGCGTGACGCGGATTGTCCTCTGCGGCATGGGCGGCTCCTCGCTGGCGCCTGAAGTCATTGCGGGTACCGCTGGCGTCGAGCTGGCTGTGCTGGACAGCACGGACCCTGAACAGGTCAGCGCCGCCCTGGCGGACCGGCTGGCCGAAACGGCCATTGTCGTGTCGTCCAAGTCCGGTTCCACCGTGGAGACAGACTCCCAGCGACGCATCTTCGAGCAGGCGTTCACCGATGCCGGCATCGATGCGAAGAGCAGGATCATCATTGTCACCGACCCGGGTTCGCCGCTGGACCAGGCCTCCCGGGAGGCCGGCTACCGGGCCGTCTTCAACGCAGACCCCAACGTCGGCGGCCGTTTCTCGGCACTGACCGCGTTCGGGCTGGTCCCCTGCGGACTGGCCGGAGTCGACATCCAGGCTTTCCTGGATGAAGCGGAAGAGGCGGCGGAGATCCTCAATGAGGACTCCCCCGAGAACATCGGCCTCGCCCTTGGCTCGGCCCTGGGCGGCACCAACCCGCTGCGCAACAAGGTCGTCATCGCGGAGGACGGTTCGGGGATCGTCGGCTTCGCCGACTGGGCCGAACAGCTCATCGCCGAATCCACGGGCAAGCTGGGCACCGGGGTGCTGCCGGTCGTAGCCGGTCCCGCCTCCCCGGAAGCCACCCTTGGCGCTCCCGATGTCCTGGTCATCCGGCTCGTCGCGGCCGATGACGACGTCGATCTGCGCGAAAACGAGGTCGCCATTGCCGGCGGCCTCGCGACGCAGATGATGGTGTGGGAGTTCGCCACCGCCGTGGCGGGCCGGCTGCTGGGCATCAACCCCTTTGACCAGCCCGACGTCGAGGCCGCCAAGGTCGCCGCACGCGGCCTGCTGGACGCGCAACCCGAGCCGACGCCGGCGGACTTCACCGACGGCGCCATCGAGGTCCGCGGCGGAGCATGGCTCGCCGGCGCGGCCACCGCAGCGGAGGCAGTCAACGCCCTGCTGGGCGAGCTGGGACCGGACAGCTACCTTAGTGTCCAGGCCTATTTCGACCGGCTAGCCTACGCGGACCTCGAGGGGGTCCGAGAGGAGCTGGCGGCAGTCAGCCGGCGCCCTGTGACCTTCGGCTGGGGTCCCCGCTTCCTGCACTCCACCGGACAGTTCCACAAGGGCGGACCCGCGATCGGTGTGTTCCTTCAGGTGACCGCCGCGTCCGCACTGGACCTCGCCATCCCCGAGCGCCCGTTCACGTTTGGCGAGCTGATTTCGGCGCAGGCGGCCGGGGATGCCCAGGTCCTGTCCGAGCATGGCCGTCCGGTCCTGCGGCTGCACCTGACCGACCGCGACGCGGGTGTGAAGCAGCTGCAGGAAATCGTCGCTTCCCTTGCCGGCCAGGCCGCACCTTCCACTCAGAGCTAAGGCACCCACGCAACCATGCCAGAAACCTACAACGGCGGCGGTTCCGCAGCCGGCCGGGGGCGCAACCCGCTCCGGGACCCTCGGGACCGCCGTCTGAACCGAATTGCCGGACCGTCATCGCTGGTCCTGTTCGGGGTGACCGGAGACCTCGCCCGCAAGAAACTCATGCCGGCCGTGTATGACCTCGCGAACCGCGGACTGCTGCCGCCCAGCTTCGCGCTGGTGGGCTTTGCCCGCCGGCAGTGGGAGAACGAGGACTTCGCCGCGGAGGTCTTGGAGTCCGTCAAGTCGTACGCCCGGACACCGTTCGATGAAACGGTCTGGAAGCAGCTCTCGGAGGGCATCCGCTTCGTCCAGGGCGAGTTCGACGACGACGACGCGTTCAAGCGGCTCGGCGAGACGATCGATGAGCTCGATGAGCAGCGCGGTACCCGGGGCAACCATGCGTTCTACCTCTCCATCCCGCCGAAAGCCTTCGAACAGGTCTGCCGCCAGCTCTCCAAGCACGGCCTGGCCCAGGCCGAGGGCGACAAGTGGCGCCGCGTGGTGATCGAGAAGCCCTTCGGGCATGACCTCGAATCGGCCCGCCAGCTCAACGGCATCGTGGAGTCGGTGTTCCCGCCGGATTCCGTCTTCCGGATTGATCACTACCTGGGCAAGGAGACGGTGCAGAACATCCTGGCGCTGCGCTTCGCGAACCAGCTCTTCGAACCGCTCTGGAACGCCAACTACGTCGATCACGTGCAGATCACCATGGCGGAGGACATCGGAACGGGCGGCCGGGCCGGTTACTACGACGGGGTGGGCGCTGCCCGCGACGTCATCCAGAACCACCTGCTGCAGCTCCTGGCGCTGACGGCCATGGAGGAGCCCGTCTCCTTCAACGCCGATGACCTGCGCGCCGAAAAGGAAAAGGTCCTCTCCGCCGTCAGGCTCCCCGACGACCTTTCCGCGCACTCGGCGCGCGGGCAGTTCACGGGCGGCTGGCAGGGCGGCGAGGAGGTCCTGGGGTACCTGGAGGAAGAGGGCATCCCGGCCGATTCCAAGACCGAGACGTTTGCCGCGATCCGGGTGGACATCAACACCCGGCGCTGGTCCGGCGCGCCGTTCTACCTGCGTGCCGGCAAGCGGCTGGGCCGCCGCGTGACAGAGATCGCCGTCGTCTTCAAGCGGGCCCCGAACCTGCTCTTCCGCGACCACGGCGAGGACGACTTCGGCCAGAATGCCGTGGTGATCCGGGTCCAGCCCGATGAGGGCGCCACCATCCGGTTCGGGTCGAAGGTCCCGGGCACCCAGATGGAGGTCCGCGACGTCACCATGGACTTCGGCTACGGCCACTCCTTCACCGAGTCCAGCCCCGAAGCGTACGAGCGCCTGATCCTGGACGTGCTGCTGGGCGAACCGCCGCTGTTCCCGCGGCACGAGGAAGTCGAGCTGTCCTGGAAGATCCTGGACCCGTTCGAGAAGTACTGGGCCGGCCTGGACGAACAGCCCCAGCCCTACGCGCCCGGCAGCTGGGGTCCCGCCTCGGCCGACGAGCTCCTTGCCCGCGACGGACGAACCTGGAGAAGGCCATGATCGTAGATCTTCCCGACACCACCACCTCGAAGATCTCCAAGAAGATCATGGCCCTGCGCGAGCAGGGCGGCGTGATCGCCCTGGGCCGGGTGCTGACCCTCGTGGTGGTCACCCGCTCCGGGCTCGAAGAGGAAGCCATTGAAGCCGCGAACGAGGCCAGCCGGGAGCACCCGTGCCGGATCATCGTCCTCGCCGATGCCGGGGCGCAGGCCCCGACCCGGCTGGACGCGCAGATCCGGGTGGGCGGCGACGCCGGCGCTTCCGAGGTCATCCTGCTGCGCGGCTACGGTGAACTCGCGGAGGAAAGCGAGTCCCTTGTCGCGGCCCTGCTGCTGCCGGACGCGCCGATCGTGGCCTGGTGGCCGCACGGCGCCCCCAGGAACGCCTGCCAGACCTCGATCGGGGGCATCGCGCACCGCCGGATCACCGACTCGGCCAATGAGACGGACCCGGTCGCGGCGCTTGAGAACATCCGCCGCACCTACAAGGCCGGCGACACGGACCTTGCCTGGACCCGGCTGACCAACTGGCGCATCCAGCTGGCAGCGGTCCTGGACCAGGCGGACGACTCGCCCGTTGCGGCCGTCACCGTTGAGGGGGCCTCGGACTCCCCCAGCACCCTGCTCCTCGCGGCCTGGTTGACCCTCGCCCTGGACGTGCCCGTGACGATCGTCGCGGATCCGGCGGGCACCGGGATCCGGCGCGTCCGGCTGTCCCGGGCCGCCGGGGACATCCAGCTGTTCCGGCCGGGGCTGACCATTGCGGAGCTGACCCAGCCCGGGCAGCCGGCGCAGCGGATCTCCCTGCCGCGCCGCAGCCTCAAGGACTGCCTCGCGGAAGAACTGCGCCGCCTGGACCCGGACGAAGTGTTCGGCGAAGTGATTACTATGGGACTGCCACGTACCAACCTAAGGAGTGTCCGTCCCAGTGAGCGCTGACCCCAGAGTAAGCATCCATCCTGACTCGACCGTCCTGATGGCTGCCATAGCCGCCCGCCTGATCACCAAGCTTGTGGATATTCAGGACCGGCACGGCGAGGCCACGGTGGTGCTTACCGGGGGCACAATGGGGATCGGCTCGCTCAAGGCCGTGGCGGAATCACCGGCGGCGAAGGCCGTCGACTGGTCCAAGGTGAACTTCTGGTGGGGGGACGAGCGCTTTCTGCCGGCGGACGACGCCGAGCGAAACGCCCGCCAGGCCCACGAGGCTCTGCTGTCCCGCATCGACGTCGACCCCGGGCGCGTCCACGTGCCCGGGTCCACGGACGACTTTGAAAGCCCGGAAGAGGCTGCGGCGGACTACGCGCGCCGGCTCGCGGAAGCGGCTGCGGCCGAGCACGCCGCTGACATGTCCGATGACCGGCCGGAGCAGCCCGCCCGACTGCCGCGGCTGGACATCGTCCTGCTCGGTGTGGGCCCGGACGCGCACGTCGCGTCGCTCTTCCCGGAGCAGGCCGGCATCCGGGAGAAGGAACTGACCGTGGTGGGTGTCCGGAACTCCCCCAAGCCGCCGCCGGAGCGGGTCTCGCTGACCTTACCGGCGATCAATACGGCGTCGGAGGTGTGGATGGTGGTGGCCGGTGACGACAAGGCAGGCGCCGTGGGCTTGGCCCTGGCCGGGGCCAACCCCGTGCAGGTTCCCGCTGCGGGCCCGCGTGGCCGCCGCGAGACCCTGTGGCTGATCGATGAGAACGCGGCCTCACGGGTCCCGGAGCAGCTCGTCCGGAAGGGCCCGTCTGGCGCGTAGCCGTTCCAGCGCTCCGGCCAGCACGTCTTCGGCGTCCTGGCTGGAGCGCCGCTCTTTAACGTATTCCAGGTGCGTCTTAAAGCCCTCCACCGGCGCATCCTCGAGGGCGAACTTCGTTTCGTCGCGGGTTGCGGTGCCGCCGCAGTGCCGGCAGTCCCAGACCCCCGGGATCTGCTCCTCAGGCAGTTGTGCGAACACGAGAGCGGTTTCATGGCCCTTGGCGCACCGGTAGGAGACGCGAATACGGGGCTGGCGTGCGCCGGCCCCGTTCAGTGGCTCGTGGCGGGGAGACGCCCCTTCGGTGGCGCCCACACGGATTCCCTTGAATCCGGAAGCAGAATGCAGCATCGGGAACTCCTGGCTACTCAGCTGGTCGGATGGTGCTTGCCAGCGACAGTGTAGTTTGGGAGTTCCCGATGCCGGGAGGGCCGCAAGACCCCTTATGAAGTTTTTGAAAAGACGTTAGGAATCGGCGCCTGTGCTGAAGCGCATGAGCAGGCCGAGGGCGATGATCACCACGCCCCAGGTGATTCCCAGGATGATCGTGAACCGGTTGAGGTTGCGCTCCGCGACGCCGGAGGAGCTCAGCCCGGAGCTCATGCCGCCGCCGAACATGTCCGACAGGCCGCCTCCGCGTCCCTTGTGGAGCAGGATGAGCAACGTCAGCAGGAGGCTGGTGATGCCCAGAAGCACCTGCAGAATGACATGAAGAACGTCCACGACGGCCTTTCAGAAGAATTGGATTGCGGGGGCCTGACCTGTATACGGACTAATCCGTGACCAGGTGACTCTCGAACCTGACAATATTAGCAAACTCGGCAGCGTCAAGGCTGGCACCGCCGACCAGCAAGCCGTCGACGTCGCGCTCCTTCAGGATGGAGGCCGCGTTGTTCGCCTTGACGGAGCCGCCGTAGAGCAGGCGCGTCCTGGCGGCGACGTCGGCTCCGAAGAGGCTGGACAGTTCGGCCCGGATGGCTGCGCACATTTCCTGTGCGTCCTCGGGGCCGGCAACCTCGCCGGTGCCGATGGCCCAGACGGGCTCGTAGGCGACGACGAGGTCGGCAGCCTGCTCCGGGGTGAGGCCCTCGACGGCGGCGCGCAGCTGGGCCAGGGTGTGGTCCACATGGGTCCCGGCCTGGCGGATTTCCAGGCCTTCTCCGACACAGAGCACCGGGGTGAGGCCGTGCCGGAAGGCGGCCTTAGTCTTGGCGTTGAGGACCTCGTTGGACTCGTTGTGGATGGTGCGGCGTTCGCTGTGGCCGACCAGGACGTAGCTGCAGCCGAGCTTCGCCAGGAACTGCCCGGAAATGTCACCGGTGTACGCGCCGGAGTCGAACGGGGAGAGGTCCTGGCCGCCGTAGACGACAGCGAGCTCGTCGCCCTGGACGAGGGTCTGGACACCGCGGAGATCGGTGAAGGGCGGGAAGACGGCAACCTCGACCCTGCTGTAGTCGTGCTTGGCGTCGGACAGGGTCCACGCGAGCTTCTGCAGAAGGGTGATGCCCTGGACGTGGTCCATGTTCATCTTCCAGTTGCCCGCGATGAAGGGCTTGCGATCGAATTTACCGTTGGTTGACGTGGTCACGTGATCTCCCAGAGTGCTTGTGGTGTGAACAGCCGGCAGGGTGCCCCGGTTCCTTGACGAGGGGCACCCTGCCGGCTCAGTGGTGGCTGCAGCGGAGCGGCCGGAGCTGCTGCCGGCCGCGCCGCTAACAGTCAGCGCCTTAGCGGTCCAGGACGCTCAGGCCGGGCAGTTCCTTGCCTTCGAGATACTCGAGGCTGGCGCCGCCGCCGGTGGAAATATGGCCGAACTGGTCATCAGCGAAACCGAGCGTGCGGACTGCAGCCGCGGAGTCTCCGCCGCCGACCACCGTGAACGCGTCGGTTTCGGTCAGCGCCTGCGCGATGGCCCGGGTGCCGTCGGCGAAGGCCGCGAATTCGAACACGCCCATGGGGCCGTTCCAGAACACGGTCTTGGCGCCCTTGATCCGTTCCGCGAAGGCCGCCGCGGACTCCGGTCCGATGTCCAGGCCGATGCCCTGGGCGCCGAAGCCGCTGGACTCGATGGCGTCGGCCGCGACGGTCTCGTGATCGGCGTCGGCGGCGAACTTGCTGGCCACCACAACGTCGGTGGGCACAATGAACTCCGTGCCGGCGTCGGCTGCCCGCTTGAGGTAATCCTGGACGACCGGGATCTGGTCCTCTTCGAGCAGGCTGCCCGCGACCTTGTGGCCCGCGGCCGCGAGGAAGGTGAACAGCATGCCGCCCCCCACCAGGATCGTGTCGGCCTTGCCGAGGAGGTTGTCGATGACGGCCAGCTTGTCCGAGACCTTGGAGCCGCCGAGGACGACGACGTAGGGCCGCTGGGTGTCGGTGGTGAGCTTGCGCAGCACCTCGACCTCCGTGCGGACGAGGTCGCCCTGGTACGACGGCAGCCGGGTGGCGACGTCGTACACGCTGGCGTGCTTGCGGTGCACGGCACCGAAGGCATCGTCCACGAACGCGCCGCTGTCACCGGTGAGGGCGACGAGCTCGTCCGCGAAGGCGCCGCGCTCGGCGTCGTCCTTGGCGGTCTCCCGGGCGTCGAAACGCACGTTTTCCAGGATCAGCACTTCACCGTCCTGGAGGGCGGCGGAGAGCTCCCTGGCTGATTCGCCCACAGTGTCGGCGGCCAGTGAGACCTTGAAGGAGGCGAGCTCCGCCAGCCGCGTCGCGGCGGGCTTGAGCGAGTACTTGTCCTCGGGGGCGCCCTTGGGGCGGCCAAGGTGTGCCGTGACCAGCACGCGGGCACCGGCGTCCGTGAGCTTCGCCAGCACTGGCAGAGAGGCCTTGATGCGGCCGTCGTCAGTCACTGTAGAGCCGTCGAGCGGCACGTTCAGGTCACTTCGAACCAGAACGTACCGCCCGCGGACACCATCAGCGATCAATTCGTTGAGGGTGTGGAATGTCATGTGTCTTACCCTAGCCCAGCTTGGACGCGACAAGCTCCGTGAGGTCAACGAGGCGGTTGGAGTAGCCCCATTCGTTGTCATACCAGGACACAACCTTGACCTGGTTGCCGATCACCTTGGTCAGGCCGGAGTCGAAGATGGACGATGCCGGGTCGCCGACGATGTCCGAGGAGACGATCGGCTCATCGGTGTAGGTCAGCAGGCCCTTGAGCTCTTCGGTCTCGGAGGCTGCCTTCAGGGCGGCGTTGACTTCCTCGACGGTGGTCTCGCGGGAAACCGTGACGGTCAGGTCCGTGGCGGAGCCGGTGGGGACCGGGACGCGGATGGCGTAGCCGTCCAGCTTGCCCTTGAGCTCCGGCAGGACCAGGCCGATGGCCTTGGCCGCACCCGTGGACGTGGGAACCATGTTGACGGCGGCGGCGCGGGCGCGACGGAGGTCGTTGTGCGGGCCGTCCTGCAGGTTCTGGTCGGCGGTGTACGCGTGGACGGTGGTCATCAGGCCGCGCTCGATGCCGAAGGCGTCGTTGACAACCTTGGCCAGCGGGCCGAGGCAGTTGGTGGTGCAGGAGGCGTTGGAGATGATGTGGTGCGCTGCATCGTCGTACAGGCCGTCATTGACGCCCATCACCACCGTGATGTCTTCGCCCGAGGCGGGGGCGGAGATCAGGACCTTCTTGGCGCCGGCGTCGATGTGCTTCTGCGCGTCAGCGGCCTTGGTGAAGAAGCCCGTGGACTCGATCACGATGTCGACGCCCAGCTCGCCCCAGGGCAGCTTGGCGGGATCACGCTCGGCGAGGACCTTCACGGTCTTGCCGTCAACGACAATGTTGCCGTCCTTGACCTCGATGGTTTCCGCCAGGCGTCCGCCCACGGAGTCGTACTTGAAGAGGTGAGCGAGGGCTTCCGGGCTGGTGAGGTCGTTGACCGCAACGATCTCAAGGTCGGCGCCCTGCGCGAGGGCGGCGCGGAAGTAGTTGCGGCCGATACGGCCAAAGCCGTTGATGCCAATACGGGTCGTCACGTTTTCATTCTCCTTGGTGCTCCTGCGAGCACGACTAGTTGAGAAGGCGTTCAAGCCAACTAACAGATCCCGCACGCCATTGGGCAGAGATAATTACCAGATCGGAGGGCGACCAGCCACGTTGCTGAAGGCTAACCGCCTTCCGTGATCTATCTTACGTTTAAGTTGGACTGCCCCCGCAAGTGCGGGGGCAGTCCGTCCACATTACGGGCCGAAGCGGCCTTTATTGTGAGCTTTGTTACAAACGGGAGTCCGTCAGCTCACCCTAGAGGGTGATCAGGCCCGTCGCGTTCCTGCGGGCAGCGTCGAAGCGCTTGGCGACGTCGGCCCAGTTGACGATGTTCCAGAACGCCTTGACGTAGTCGGCCTTCACGTTCACGTAGTCCAGGTAGAAGGCGTGCTCCCACATATCCAGCATCAGCAGCGGAGTGGTGCCGAGTGCGACGTTGCCCTGCTGGTCGTAGAGCTGTTCGATCACCAGGTTGCCGCCAATGGGCTCGTAGGCCAGGAAGCCCCAGCCGGAGCCCTGCAGGCCCAGCGCCGCGGCGCTGAACTGGGCGCGGAAAGCGTCGAACGAGCCGAAGGCGTCGTCGATCGCTGCGGCGAGCTCGCCCTCGGGCTTGTCGCCGCCGTCCGGGGAGAGGTTCTTCCAGAAGACAGAGTGGTTGATGTGGCCGCCGGTGTGGAACGCGAGGTCCTTGGAGAGGCGGTTGATGTTGGCGAAGTCGCCCTTCTCACGCGCTTCGGCCAGCTGGGCGAGGGCGTTGTTGGCGCCGGTCACGTAGGCGGCGTGGTGCTTGCTGTGGTGCAGCTCCATGATCTTCGCAGAGATGTGCGGTTCCAGCGCTGCATAGTCATAGTCGAGCTCGGGCAGTACGTACTCGGTCACAAAATCCTCCAATGTCGTGGACGGGTTGTCCGGTTCGGTAACTCTCGGATTGTGCATCCGGATGCCGGGCATCCGGAAGATGGCGGGGGACCCAACGGCGACAACCCGCCGCGGCTCCCGGATATTTCTCTAAGGCAATTTCAAGGCAGTTCCGTCGCCGGCGGAATTGCCTTAGGTCCGGTGCTGTTGATTCTAGGGGGCTGGCTAGTCGTCGAGCATTTCGGGCGTCACATTGGCTTCCGTGCCCGGGATGCCGAGGTCCTGGGCCCGCTTGTCCGCCATGGCCAGGAGCCGGCGGATCCGGCCGGCGATGGCATCTTTGGTCATGATCGGCTCGGCAAGGCGGCCAAGCTCGTCCAGGCTGGCCTGCTTGTGGGCGACGCGCAGTTCGCCGGCGTACTTGAGGTGGTGCGGGACGTCGTCGCCCAGGATTTCCAGGGCACGGTCCACGCGGGCACCGGCGGCGACGGCGGCCTGGGCGGAGCGGCGCAGGTTGGCGTCGTCGAAGTTTGCCAGCCGGTTGGCGGTGGCGCGGACTTCCTTGCGCATCCGGCGTTCTTCCCAGACCATGAGCGCGTCATGCGCGCCCATGCGGGTCAGCAGCGCGGCGATCGTGTCGCCGTCGCGGATCACCACGCGGTCCACTCCCCTGACCTCGCGCGCCTTGGCCTGGATGCCGAGGCGGCGGGCGGCGCCCACGAGGGCCAGGGCAGACTCGGGACCGGGGCAGGTGACTTCCATGGCGGAGGAGCGGCCCGGCTCGGTGAGCGAGCCGTGGGCCAGGAACGCACCGCGCCACACGGCCTCGGCGTCCGCCGCGGATCCGTTGACCACCACGGAGGGCAGGCCCCGGACAGGCCGGCCGCGGGTGTCCAGAAGCCCGGTCTGGCGGGCGAGGGCCTCACCGTCCCGGACAACGCGGACCACATAGCGGCTGCCGCGGCGCAACCCGCCGCCCGAGACGACGATGATCTCGCTCTGGTGGCCGTAGACCTCGGCGATCGCGGCACGCAGCCGCCGGGCTGTCGAGGCGAGGTCGACTTCGGCCTCGATCACGATCCGGCCCGAGATGATATGCAGCCCGCCCGCGAAGCGGAGCATGGCCGACACCTCCGCCTTGCGGACCGAGGACTTCTTGATATCCAGACGGGAAAGTTCTTCCTTGACTGATGCTGTCAGTGCCATGGCACCTTTCCTAACTATTCCCGAAAATATCGTGGTACGCCGTCGCCAGCCGCAACGGATCGTGGACCGGACGGCGACCAGACGCCCCCACTTTACCCAAGACCACCTCGGCACCGAGCATTCCGGCCGCCTGCTCGAAGTCGGCCATGTTCTGGACTGAGGCCGGGTCAGCCAGGACGACGTCGACTGTGAACTCCGGCGCGTACTCGCGCAGCACCCGGAGGTGGTCCGCGGCGCTCATGCCGGCGGTTTCCTTGGTGTCCGTGGCCAGGTTCATCGTCAGGCAGCGGCGGGCCGCCGTGTGGCAGAGCGCGTCGCGCATCTCCGGGAGCAGCAGGTGCGGCAGCACGGAGGTGTACCAGGACCCCGGGCCAAGGATCACCCAGTCCGCCAGCTCGATCGCGGTCAGCGCCTCCGTGCAGGCCGGGGCGTCCTCGGGCAGCAGCCGGACGTGCTCCAGGTTGCCGGCCACGGCGCATTTGGCCTGGCCGGTCACGGCCTGCATTGCTGTGGTGCCGTCCGGGGCGGTGACGCGGACCTGGCCTTCGATGGTGAGTGGCATGCTGGACATCGGCAGGACTTCGCCGCGCGCGCCAAGCAGGGCGCCCGCCCATTTGAGCCCGGCCACCGTGTCCCCCAGGAGTTCCCAAAGTGTCACGATCAGCAGGTTGCCCATGGCGTGCGCGTCGAGGGAACCGCCCGGGCCGTTGCCCGGGGCGAAGCGGTGCTGCATGACGTCGCGCCAGGTGCGGCCCCAGTCGGTGTCGTCGCACAGCGCGGACAGGGCCATGCGGAGGTCGCCCGGCGGGAGCACGCCGTACTCCTCACGGAGCCGGCCGGAGGATCCGCCGTCGTCCGCGACGGTGACGATCGCGGTGAGCTCCGAGGTGAGCAGGCGCAGGGCGGACAGCGAGGCGGAAAGCCCATGGCCGCCGCCAAGCGCCACCACGGAGGGGCCCTTGTCCTGCTGGCTGGCGAAGGCGGCGCTGGCAGGCGGGACCAGGGGCAGCGGGCCGGTCAGCAGCGCCATTATTCGCGGCCCAGGTCCCGGTGCGTCGTGGTCACGGTGACCCGAGGGTACTGGGCGAGCCTCCGTGAGAGTTCGACGGCCACCGCCACTGAGCGGTGCTTGCCCCCGGTGCAGCCCACCGCAATCGTGGCGTAGTGCTTGTTCTCGCGCCGGTAGCCGTCCAGGACCGGTTCGAGGGCCGTGACGTACCGTTCCACGAAGTCGCCGGCGCCCTGGGCCTCCAGCACGTAGTCGCTGACGTCCTTGTCCAGGCCGGTGTGCGGGCGCAGCTGCGGGACCCAGTGCGGATTGGGGATAAAGCGGGCGTCGGCCACGAAGTTGGCGTCGACCGGCAGCCCGTACTTGAAGCCGAAGCTCATGACGTTCAGCCGCAGCGTCACCGGCCCGGTTTCGCTGAAAAGTTCTGTGATGGCGGTCGCGAGGCCGTGGACGTTAAGGGCGGAGGTGTCCAGCACGATGTCGGCGGTGTCCTGCAGCTCGCGGACCAGCTCGCGTTCGGCGGCGATGCCGTCGAGAATCCTGCCGCCGCCCTGGAGCGGATGGGGCCGGCGGCCCTGCTCGAAGCGGCGGACCAGGACGCCGTCGTTGGCGTCGAGGAACAACACGCGGAAAGTCACGCCCGTGGCCTCCAAGGCGCGGAGCGCGGCGCGCATGTCCGCGAACAGCTCCTTGCTCCGGACGTCCATGACGACGGCGAGCTTGGACATCGACTGCGGGCTGCGCGACACGAGATCCGCGAGCGTGCCGAGCATCTGCGGCGGGAGGTTTTCCACGACGTACCAGCCGTGGTCCTCGAGAGCGTCCGAGGCGGTGCTCCGGCCGGCTCCCGACATTCCGGTCACCACCAGCAGTTCCGCCTCGACGGGTTTGACGGGTGTCATGCCGTCCACATCCGCCTCGGATCCTGCCGTCGACTCTGCCATCAATGAAGCCCCATCTCTGCCTGTGCGCTCTGCTTGTTCGGTGTGCCCGTTATTGGTGTGCTCGTTGTGTGGTGTGCTCGGTCAGGTTGCGGCCGGGCCGCGTCGATGCCGCGCTGCGGCTACCCCAAGTCAATACCCTAGCTAAATTTGGCGGAGCTAGCTAAGTTTCGAGGATTTCACCGGTGGTCATGTTGATGGCCGGAACCGTGGCGGCGTCCGAGCCGTCGCCGGCTGTGAAGTGCCGGACGATCGCGGCGGCGAGTGCCGGACCGATGCCTTTGGCCCCGGTGAGTTCTTCGGCCGTGGCGGCCTTGATGCCCTTGACGGAACCAAACTCGGCCAGGAGGGCCTTGCGTTTTGAGTCACCCAGCCCGGGCACACTGTCCAGCGCGGAGACCGTCATGGCCTTGCCGCGCTTTTGCCGGTGGAAAGTGATCGCGAAGCGGTGGGCCTCGTCGCGGATCCGCTGCAGCAGATAGAGACCGGCCGAGGCGCGCGGGAGGATCACCGGGAAGTCGCTGTCCGGCAGCCAGACCTCCTCCAGCCGCTTGGCCAGGCCGACGACGTACACGTCCTCGATGCCCAGGTCCGCCAGGGCACGGGCGGCGGCGTTGACCTGCGGCTTGCCGCCGTCAACGACGACGAGGTTGGGCGGGTAGGCGAACTTGTTCCGCGGCGCCGGCGTGGTGGAGTCCGTGATCGCCGCTGCGGTCGCCGCGTCCAGCACGGCCTGGTGCGCCGGTTTGGCTGCGGCAGCCGCCTGCTCGCTCTTCTCTTCGAGATAGTGCCGGAACCGCCGGGTCAGGACGTCGTGCATCGCCGCCGTGTCGTCCGTCGCGGCGGCGCCGGTCACCGTGAACTTGCGGTAGTCGGACTTCTTCGGCAGGCCGTCCTCCACCACCACCATGGAGCCGACGACGTTGGTTCCCTGGACGTGCGAAATGTCAAAGCACTCGATGCGCATCAGCGCCACGGGCAGCTCAAGGGCTTCCTGGAGCTCCTGCAGGGCCTGGGAGCGCATGGTGAGGTCACCGGCGCGACGGGACTTGTGGAGTTTGAGCGCGTGTTCGGCGTTTTCCCGGACCGTGGACAGGAGGGCGGCCTTGTCGCCGCGCTGGGGAACCCGGACGTCCACGCGGGCACCGCGCAGGCCGCTGAGCCATTGCGCGAGCTCGGGCGCGTTGGTCGGTTCGGTCGGCACGAGGACCTCCCGGGGCAGCCGGCCCTGCAGTCCAGCTTCCTCGCCGTAGACCTGCGTGAGCAGGTGTTCGACGAGTTCCGGGGTGGTGGAGTCCTCGACCTTTTCCACCACCCAGCCGCGCTGGCCGCGGATCCGGCCTCCCCTGACGTGGAAGACCTGGACGGCGGCCTCAAGCTCGTCCTCGTGCAGGGCGAAGACGTCGGCATCGGTGCCTTCCGCGAGGACCACGGCGTTGCGTTCGAAGACCTTCTTCAGGGCCACGATGTCGTCCCGGAGCCGCGCAGCGCGCTCGTAGTCAAGTTCGGCGACCGCCGCGGCCATCTCCTTTTCCAGCCGGTTGACGAACGGTTTGGCTTCGCCGCCCATGAAGGCGCAGAAGTCCTCGGCAAGGGCGCGGTGGTCCTCGGGCGAGATTCGGCCGACGCAGGGCGCGGAGCATTTGTCGATGTAGCCGAGCAGGCAGGGCCGGCCGCTGGCCTGGGCGCGTTTGAGCACGCCGGCGCTGCAGCTGCGCACCGGGAAGACCCGCAGCAGGGTATCCATGGTGTCCCGGATGGCGCCTGCCGTGTAGGGGCCGAAATATCTGGTCCCCTTGCGCCGGTCGCCGCGCAGCACCTGGACACGGGGCAGCTTCTCCCCCATCGTGACCGCCAGGTACGGGTAGCTCTTGTCGTCCCGGAACATGACGTTGAAACGGGGCGTGAATTCCTTGATCCACGTGTATTCAAGCTGCAGCGACTCCAGTTCGCTGCCCACCACCGTCCATTCGACACTGCTGGCGGTGTGCACCATCGCGTACGTCTTCGGGAGAAGCCCGGCGGGGTTGGCGAAGTAGGAATTCAGCCGGGAGCGGAGGTTCTTGGCCTTGCCGACATAGATGACCCTGCCGTGCGGGTCGCGGAAGCGGTACACGCCCGGATTGGTTGGAATTTCACCCGTCTGGGGTCGGTAACTCGCTGGATCTGCCACAGATCAAGTCTACTGAGCCACCGGAGGTGCCGGTGCACGCGCCCGGCAGCCGGGCCTGCCCGTCCCCGCCGGCGGGCCGGCGGCCCGGCGCTATTCTGCCGACTTGCTCTGGTTGTAGCTCGTGGAGCGTTCCTGGCCGCTCAATTCCGCGATCGCGTCCATGATCCGGTCCGTGACCTGGCGGCGCGCCGGAAGCGAGTGGTCCGGGCCCGTCTTGTCGAAGTACAGAGGCTCGCCCACCTTCATGGTGAAGTGCTGCGGCTTGACGGCCTTGCTGTCCGCGGGCATCAGGTGTTCCGTGCCGATCAGGCCCACCGGAATTACCGGCGCGCCCGTCGTGAGGGCCAGCCAGCCGACGCCGGTGCGTCCCCGGTATAGGATGCCGTCGCGGGAGCGCGTGCCCTCGGGGTAGATCCCCACGCCCTTGCCGGCCTCGAGGATGTCCAGCAGCGTCTTCAGTGCCTGCACGCTGGCCGCCTGTTCACCGCGCTCCACGGGGATGGAGCCCACCGCTTCAAAGAAGGACTTCATGGCCTTGCCCTTGATGCCGCCGGTGGTGAAGTATTCGGCCTTCGCGAAGAACGCCACGGGCCGCGGCATGAGTGCCTGCACAATCACGCTGTCCAGGAAGGAGAGATGGTTCGGTGCCACGATAAACGGACCGTTCTTGGGCACGTTTTCCAGGCCAATGACCGTGGGACGGCAGGTGGTGGATATGAGCCCCCGGGTGGTCCAGCGGATTCCCTCAAACATTGCCATCGGCGTGCACCCCGTTCAGCGCTGTGGTCTCCGGGCGTTCGGAGAGTCTGGTGATGGTTGCGTAAAGCGCCGCCGCATCGTGCACGACCTCGACGGCGCCCGCCTCGTGCAGTTCGCCTTCGAGCGCAAAGCCCCAGCCTACGCCGACGCAGTCCAGTCCGTTCGCAGCCGCCCCGGCCACGTCCTGCGCCCGGTCCCCCACCATCATGGCCCGCCCGGCCATCGAAGGGACGGCGGCAGCCAGGTCCGTGAGCGCGGCCGCGACGATGCTGGCCTTGCCTTCGGGGACCGAGCCTTCGGGGACGGGAGCCGTGCCCGGGCCGGTTGCGGACTCGTCGGCGGCGGAGCCGCGGATGCTGTGGAAGAACCCGGCGATGCCGTGGTGCTCCAGCACGGTGCGGGCCAGCCCCTCCGGCTTCTGGGTGGCGACCGCGAGGGGGCGCCCGGCTGCGACAAAGTCCTCGAGGAGCCCCCGGATTCCCGGATATAGCCTGCTCTGTGCGATGCCGGTGGACGCGTAGTGCCCGCGATAGATCCGGATGACGTCACCCAACAGTGCGGCCGGAACGCCGGCAATTTGCGTGAGCGCATGGCCCAGCTTAGGTCCGACCATGGCGTCCATCCGGGAACTGTCCGGAACGGGGAGGCCAAGCTCGGTGAGGGCCGCGGCGATTCCGCCCGTGATGCCCCCGGCCGGATCGACAAGAGTGCCGTCAAGGTCGAAGATCACGGGCACTGTTGTTTGCGTCACCGGCTTAGTTTCTCACGAGTGCGCGGCTGCCAGAAATTCGCATACTCCTTCAGGAATACATCAGGAGAAAACGACGCACGGTGAGGGGGAAGGGATCCCGCCGAAGCGGCGCCCATTCCCTCGCACGGTGCGGCGTCCGCTCCTGGCGCCCGCGCGCGGGCGCCTCAGGCGAGGAGCTCGGCGAGGAACGCGGCCGTGTGGCTTTCGCTCGATGTGGCAACCTGCTCCGGGGTGCCGGTAGCGATCACCCGGCCGCCGCCCGAACCACCGTCGGGGCCGAGGTCCACGATCCAGTCGGCGCTCTTGATCACGTCGAGGTTGTGCTCGATGGTGATCACGGTGTTGCCCTTTTCCACGAGGCCCTGCAGCACCATGAGGAGCTTGCGGATGTCCTCGAAGTGCAGGCCGGTGGTGGGCTCGTCCAGGACGTAGACGCTGCGGCCGTTGGAGCGCTTTTGGAGCTCGGCCGCGAGCTTCACGCGCTGGGCCTCGCCGCCGGAGAGCGTGGTGGCGGGCTGGCCGAGGCGGACGTAGCCGAGGCCGACGTCGACCAGCGTGTTGAGGTGGCGGGCGATCGGCGAGAAGGCGGCGAAGAACTCGGCACCTTCCTCGATGGGCATGTTCAGCACGTCCGCGATCGTCTTGCCTTTGTAGTGGACCTCAAGGGTTTCGCGGTTGTACCGGGCGCCATGGCAGACCTCGCACGGGACGTAGACGTCCGGCAGGAAGTTCATCTCGATCTTCAGCGTACCGTCGCCGGAGCAGGCCTCGCAGCGGCCGCCCTTGACGTTGAAGGAGAACCGGCCCGGCATGTAACCCCGGACCTTGGCCTCGGTGGTTTCGGCGAAGAGCTTCCGGATGTGGTCGAACACGCCGGTGTACGTGGCCGGGTTTGAACGCGGGGTGCGCCCGATCGGGCTCTGGTCGACGTGCACCACCTTGTCAAGGTGTTCCAGGCCCTGGACTGTCTTGTGCCGGCCGGCCACCTGCTTGGCGCCGTTGAGCTTGTTGGCGAGGACCTTGTAGAGGATCTCGTTCACGAGCGTGGACTTGCCGGAACCGCTGACTCCGGTGACGGCGGTGAAGAGCCCCAGCGGGAAGCTGGCGTCGACGTTGAGGAGATTGTTCTCCCTGGCCCCGACCACCTTGAGCTCGCGCTTCTTGTCGTACTTGCGCCGCTTCTTCGGGATCTCGATTTTCTTCCGGCCGGCAAGGTAGTCGCCGGTGAGCGAATCCGTGTTTTCCAGCAGCGCCTGGTAGGACCCGGAGTGGACCACCATGCCGCCATGCTCGCCGGCGCCGGGTCCGATGTCCACGATCCAGTCGGCCTCGTGGATGGTGTCCTCGTCGTGTTCGACGACAATCAGGGTGTTGCCAAGGTCCCGGAGCCTGGTCAGCGTTTCGATCAGGCGCCGGTTGTCCCGCTGGTGCAGGCCGATGGACGGCTCGTCGAGGACGTAGAGCACGCCGACGAGGCCGGACCCGATCTGGGTGGCCAGCCGGATGCGCTGGGCTTCGCCGCCGGACAGGGTTCCGGAGGGCCGTTCCAGGTTGAGGTACTCGAGGCCGACGTCGAGGAGGAAGGTCAGCCGGGCCTGGATTTCCTTCAGGACCTGGTGGGCGATCTGCGCCTCGCGGCCGGTGAGAACAAGGTTCTCGAGGAAGTGCGCGCATTCCCGCATGGGCAGCGCGGCGACCTCGGCGATGGACTTGCCGTTGATCAGCACGGACAGCGAGGCAGGATTCAGCCGCGCACCGTTGCAGGCCGGGCACGGAACCTGGCGCATGTATTCCTCATAGCGGTCGCGCGCGAAGTCCGAGTCGGTCTCGAGGTGCTTGCGGTGGACGTACTGCACCACGCCCTCAAAGCCGGTGCTGTACTTACGTTCCCGGCCGAAGCGGTTGCGGTACTGCACCACCACTTTGTGGTCCTTGCCGTGCAGCACCGTCTGCCGGACATCGGCGCCCAGCTTTTCCCACGCCGTCGTCATCGAGAAGCCGAGCTCCTCGGCGAGGCCGCCCAGCAGGCGGTTCCAGTATTCCGTGGTGGCAGCGCCCAGCGACCACGGCGCAATGGCCCCCTCGGAAAGCGAGAGCTCCGGGTTCGGAATGATGAGTTCTTCATCGACTTCGAGTTTGGTGCCGATGCCGCTGCAGGCGCTGCAGGCACCGAACGGGTTGTTGAAGGAGAAGGAGCGCGGCTCGATCTCGTCGATGGCCAGGGGGTGCTCGTTGGGGCAGGCGAGGTGCTCGGAGAACGCCCTGATCCGTCCGGGGTCAGCTGCCTCGACGTCGACGAATTCGGCCAGGACGCGGCCCTCCGCCAAACCGAGTGCGGTCTCAACGGAGTCCGTCAAGCGCTGGCTGATGCCTTCCTTGACCACGAGGCGGTCCACCACCACTTCGATGGTGTGCTTGAACTGCTTGCCCAGCTTCGGCGGATCGCTGAGCTGGACAAGTTCATTGTCCACGCGCGCCCTCGAGTAGCCCTTGGCGGTCAGTTCCTTGAAGAGATCGACGAATTCGCCCTTGCGGCCGCGGACCACGGGCGCCAGCACCTGGAAGCGCGTGCCGTCCGGCAGCTCGAGCAGCTGATCCACAATCTGCTGAGGGGTCTGCTTGGTGACGGGCTCGCCGCAGACGGGGCAGTGCGGCCGGCCCACGCGGGCCCACAGCAGGCGCATGTAGTCATAAATCTCGGTGATGGTTCCCACGGT
Source organism: Arthrobacter sp. NPDC058192 (assembly GCF_042883665.1). Classification (NCBI taxonomy): domain Bacteria; kingdom Bacillati; phylum Actinomycetota; class Actinomycetes; order Micrococcales; family Micrococcaceae; genus Arthrobacter; species Arthrobacter sp. NPDC058192. The sequence continues at coordinate 20,647 of NZ_JBHVVJ010000002.1, forward strand.
GGAACGCGGGTTTTTGCTTGTGGACTTCTGGTCGATGGACACAGCCGGTGACAGGCCCTCGATGAAGTCGACGTCGGGCTTGTCCACCTGCCCGAGGAACTGCCGGGCGTAGGCGGAGAGCGATTCAACGTAGCGGCGCTGGCCCTCGGCGAAGATGGTGTCGAAGGCGAGGGACGACTTGCCGGAGCCGGACAGGCCCGTGAACACGATCATCGCATCGCGCGGGAGGTCCAGGTCCACGTTGCGCAGGTTGTGCTCCCGTGCGCCCTTGACGACGAGGCGCGTCATGTCCGGGCGCTTCAGCACGGCACGGGAAGGCACGGGATCTTGGACTGCCAGCGGTTCGACGGCGGAGTGGACTTCAACGGCTGGATCTTCAGCTACGGCTTTAGGCACGAATCTAATGCTAATCGAAAACTTCTTCGAAAAACTATTTTGCGCGCCCTCGGCACTGCCCGGATGTGCTAGTGGCGGTCGTAGGCGGCGGCCAGCAACTGCACGGCTTCGGCGAAGCTGGCGCCTTGCGCCTTTGCGGCAGCGGCGAACTCCGCGGCGGCGGCCGAAAGCGAACTCCAGGCCTCGTCGCGTGCGCAGACCACGGTGCCGTTGCGGCCGCGAGTCACCACGACCCCGGCGGCCTCCAATTCCTTGTAGGCGCGCGCCACGGTGTGGGGTGCGACGCCCAGTTCGCCCGCCAGGCTCCGCACGGGGGGCAGCCTGGTTCCGGGCGCGAGCGTGCCCTTGTCCGCGCGTTCAATGACGTACAGCCGGAGCTGTTCGAAGAGCGGAACGGAGCTGGCCGGGTTGGTCCGCCAGGCGCCCGGGAACCGCTCCCCCGTGTCCGCGGGGCTCACTGTTCGGGCTCCGGAACGGCCTGTACCTGTTCGCGACCGGCGAACTGCGCCTCGTAGAGATCTTTGTAGAGCCCGTCCCCGCCCATGAGCTGCTGATGCGTGCCGTGTTCAACGATCCGTCCATGGTCCATGACGAGAATTAGATCAGCGTCCCGGACGGTGGACAAACGGTGCGCGATCACGAAGCTCGTATGACCTTCGCGCAGCTGGGTCATCGCGTGGCGGATCTGCACTTCGGTGCGGCTGTCCACGGAGCTCGTCGCCTCGTCCAGGACCAGGATGCTGCGCCCCGCCAGTTGCGCCCGGGCGATCGAGACGAGCTGGCGCTGCCCGCGGCTCAGGGAGTCGCCGTCGTTGCCGACCATCGTGGCGTAACCGGACGGCAGGGACCTGACGAAGTGGTCCACGTGGCTGGCGCGGGCCGCCTGGACGATTTCGGCGTCGGTGGCCCCCGGCCGGCCGTACTCGATGTTCTCCCTGATGCTGCCGGTGAACAGCCAGGCGTCCTGCAGGACGGTGCCGAAAGTGGACCGGAGCTCGTCCCGCGGGATGGTGGAAATGTCGGTTGAATCGACCAGGATCCGCCCGGAGTCGAGTTCGTAGAAGCGCATCAGGAGGCTCACCACCGTCGTCTTGCCGGCCCCGGTATGTCCCACGATCGCCACCGTCTGCCCGGGCTCCACCGTGAAGGAGAGGTCCTTCACCACGGGAGTGCCGGGGCTGTAGCCGAAGCTCACGTGCTCGAACGTGACGCGGCCCGCCACCGCTGCCGGTGCCGGTGCCGGTGCGGCCCCGATCCTGTCCCGGTCGCGGGATGCGTGCCGACCGTGGGATTTTCCGGGTGCATGGATCTTATGCACGCCATGCACGGCATGGAGGGAACCTTTGCCGCGATCCCGGCCGGCGCCGTTGGCCGACGCGGTCGAACGCGCCGGCGCTGCACTGTCCGGCGGAATCTCCGGGGCATCGAGCAGTTCAAAGACCCGCTCGGCGGAGGCCAGGCAGGATTGCAGGAGGGTGAGCATCCCCCCGATCTGCCCCACCGGCTGGCTGAAGAGGCGGGAGAACTGGATGAAGGCCTGGAGGTCGCCGATCGTCATGGCGCCGACAGTCACTTGGAACGCACCCACGACGGCCACGGCAATGTAGTTGAGGTTGGCCACAAACACCAACAGCGGCTGAACGATGCCGGACAGGTACTGCGCGCGGGCGCTGGACCGGGTGAGCTGCCGATTGCAGTCCCGGAAGCTCGCGGCCGATGCCTCCTGCCGGCCGAACGCCTTGACCACTTCGTGCCCGGTGAAGAATTCTTCGAGTTGGGCGTGCATGGCGCCCGTGCTGCTCCACTGCGCCGCGAAGTGCGGATGGGAATGCCGGGCCACCAATACTGTGATGGCTGTGGACACCGGCACCGAGACGACGGCGATCAGCGCCAGCAACGGCGAGAGCCAAAACATCATGGCGAGTGCGGCGGAGAGCATCAGGATGGACAGAATCAGCTGGTTCAGCAGCTGGTTGAGGGCCTGGGAGATGTTGTCGACGTCGTTCGTGGCCCGGCTGAGCACCTCGCCGCGGCGCTGCTCCTCGAAGTAGCTGGACGGCAGCACATGCAGCTTCTGCTCCACGGCCCCGCGGAGCCCGTAGCTGACGCGCTGCACCGCCGTCGCCGTCAAGGCGCCCTGGATCCAGCTGAACAGTGACGCGCCGACGTACAGGGCGGAGACCGTCAACAGCCGGGCTGCCAGTTCACTTTCGTCGAGGGAGCCGCCCACGAAGCCGGCAACCACGACGTCGGTGGCGTCACCCAGGATTTTCGGAGCCGCCACGTTGAGTGTCACGAACGCGCACGTGGCCGCGATGACGCCGGCCATCCGCCACTTCAAGGGCCGCAGCAGCCCAAGCAGCCTGGCGGCGGACCGCCACTTGCTGCCCTCAGCGGCACTGGTATCAGCAGCGGTCCCGGCGCCTGAATTGCGGCCGCGGCTCACGGTGTTTCCTCGAGGACGAGCTGGGACGCGGCAATTTCCTGGTAACTCGGCGAGGTCGCCATGAGCTCGCTGTGCGAGCCCTGGGCGACGAGGCGCCCGTCCTCCAGCACGAGGATCAGTCCGGCATCCGCGACGGTCGCCACCCGTTCGGCCACGATCAGCACGGTGGCCGAACGCAGCAGGGGCTCGATCGCGGCACGGAGCCTGACGTCCGTGCCGAAGTCGAGGGCCGAGAAGCTGTCATCGAACAGGTAGACCGGGGCCTTTTTGAGCAACGCCCGGGCGATGCAAAGGCGCTGCCGTTCGCCGCCGGAAAAGTTCGTCCCGCCCTGGCTCACGTGCGCGTCGAGCCCAAGGGGCAGATCGCGGACAAAGTCGGCGGCCTGGGCGGCCGTCAGCGCCTCCCACAAGTCCTGGTCGCCGGCCGCGGGCGCGCCGACCCGGAGATTCTCCGCGACCGTGCCCGAAAAAAGGTAGGCCTGCTGCGGGACCACGGCGAGAAGGTTCCGCAGCGTGTCCAGGGTCATGGCCCGCACGTTCCGGCCGCCGATGCTGAGCTCACCGGCGGTTGCGTCAAGGAACCGGGGCAGCAGGTTCAGGAGCGTCGTCTTGCCGCTGCCGGTCGCCCCGATGATCGCCGTCGTGGTCCCGGGCGCTGCGGTGAACGTCAGCCCGTCCAGCACAGGCGCTTCTGCGCCGGGATACGCGAAGGACACGTTCCGGAACTCGACAGCGTTTCCCGGCGGGGCGTTTCCCGGCGGGGCGTTTCCCGGCGCAGCGCCACCGGCCGGGTCCGCGATGGCCGGTTGCGTGTCCAGCACCTCGCCGATCCGCTCGGCGCAGGCGGACGCGCGGGGTGCGGTCATGAAGACGTACATGGCCATCATGATGGCGATCAGGATTTGCAGGATGTAGGCGATGAACGCGGTGAGGGCGCCCAGACGCATTTCGCCGGAGTCGATACGGTGGCCGCCAAACCACACCACGCAGACGGAGGACAGGTTGACCACGAGCATGATCATCGGCATCATCCCGGCCACCAGCAAAGCGGATTGGAGGTTGTTCCGGGTGAGGTCCTTGTTGGCCTCGTCGAAGCGGCGGATTTCGTGGTCCTGCCGGACGAAACCGCGGATCACGTTCGCACCGATGATCTGCTCGCGCAGCACCCGGCTGATGCGGTCAAGGAGCGACTGCCCTTCGCGGTAGAGGGGAATCAGGCGGCGCACGATGACGGCCATGATCACCGTCAGAACCGGAATCACCGCGACCACGATCCAGGACAGCGCGGCGTCCTGGTGCACAGCCAGGGCGATGCCGCCGATGAAGATGGCCGGCGCGGCAATCAGCATGGCGAAAACCAGGACCGCGAGGTTCTGGATCTGGACGACGTCGTTGGTGGCCCGGATGACAAGGCTGTGGGCGCCGAACGCGCCGACCTCCTGGGAGGAGAAGGACCGCACCTTCGTGAAGAGTTCCTCGCGCAGCTGCCCGCCAATATCCATGGCGACGATGGCGCCCAGATACCCTGCCGCGATGGCTGTGAGTACCTGCACGGCGGCGATGCTTGCCATCCAGCCGCCGAGGTGCAGGATTTCGCGGGTGTTCCCGGCAATGATGCCGTCGTCAATGATGGCGGCGTTCAGGGTGGGCAGGAGCAAGTTGGCGGTGGTTTGCACGAGCTGCAGCACAACGATGGCCAGCACGCTCCCTTTATGCGCGGACAGCAGCCGCGCCATCAGGCGTATTAGCACCGAACCTCCATCGATTGCCGAGGGCTCGGAATGGGAATCAGCCTAACGGCTGCCCCCAGACCGCCACGTCATTGTAAGCCCCATGCCGGAGTGCTTCTTGTCATCAGGCTCACCCGCGTTTTTGCGCTACCGCGAACGTGCGCCGGAACGGAAAGACAGTCCCGTGCCGCCCCGCCGGATAGGCAGTGTCAAGCTGCGCCGCATACTCTGCCTCGAACTCGGCCGCCTCGTCTTCCGGGAGGGCCGCGAGGACCGGCCGGAGCCCCGTGCCGCGGACCCACTCGAGGACGGGCCGGGCACCAGGGAGCAGCTGCATGTAGGTGGTTTCCCAAGCGTCGGCGGCGCACCCGGCGTCGAGCATGATCTCCAGGTATTCCGCGGCTTCCCCCACCACGTCATCGTGGCGCAGGACCCCGGCAAGCCGTCCCGCCCAGGCCGGCGACTCGGCCAGCTCCCGCATCAGGGTGTGCGAGGGGGCGTTAAAGTTCCCCGGCACCTGGAGGGCGAACCAAGCCCCGGGTCTGAGTGCATCGAGCCACGCCGGCAACAGCTCGCGGTGGTCGGGCACCCATTGCAGGGCGGCATTGGTAACCACCACATCCGTATCCCCGGACGGCAGCCAGTGCTCGATGTCTGCCAGATCGAAGGACAGGTTGGACGTCACGTCCGCGCGGGCCTTGGACTTGGTCAGCATTTCCGGCGAGGAATCCAGCCCCACCACCTGGGCTCCCGGCCAGCGTTCAGCGAGCGACGCGGTCAGGTTGCCGGGACCGCAGCCGAGGTCGACGACGTGCCGCGGAGCCTCGGCATGGATCCGGCCGGTCAGATCAAAGAAAGGCCGGTCCCGGTAATCCCCGAACTGCACATATTTTTCGGGATCCCACTTCATATCCACCTCCAGGCCCGGCAACTGTTGCACTAACCGAAGCGTAGCCCCGCCCTGATGGCCAGCCAAGGAGGCGCGAACCGGGCGTGTGCGGAGGGACGTCCCGCCGGTGCCGCGGGCATCAAGCGGGCACTAAGCTGGAAAACGATGAAACTCGCTGATCAGCTCCCCGCCCCGGCCGCCCGAGTTCCCGGCAGGACCGGCCTGGACCCGGACGAGCTCTACACCCGGTTTGTGGAGTGGACTGAGACCCGCGGCCTTGCCCTTTACGCCGCCCAGGACGAAGCGATCATGGAGCTTGCCTCCGGCTCCAACGTCATCCTGGCCACGCCCACCGGCTCCGGCAAATCACTTGTGGCGATCGCGGCGCACTTCCAGGCGATGGCCCGCGGGCAGCGCAGCTACTACACCGCACCGATCAAGGCCCTCGTCTCGGAGAAATTCTTCGCCCTTTGCGAGATTTTCGGCGCCGAAAACGTCGGCATGATCACCGGCGACTCCGGCGTCAACCAGGACGCGCCGATCATTTGCTGCACCGCAGAAATCCTGGCCAACATTGCCTTGCGGGAAGGGGCCGGGGCCGACCTCGGCGCCGTCATCATGGACGAGTTCCACTTCTACTCCGACCCGCAGCGCGGCTGGGCGTGGCAGGTGCCGCTGCTCGAACTGCCGCAGGCGCAGTTCCTGCTGATGTCGGCAACGCTCGGTGACGTCAGCCGCTTCGAGGACGGGATCAGCGCCCTGACCGGCCGCCCGACCACCACCGTCAGTTCCGCGGAACGTCCCATCCCCCTGCACTACTACTACGAACAGACTCCGGTCCACGAGACCCTTGAGGAGCTGCTCGCCACCAAACAGGTTCCGGTCTACGTGGTCCATTTCAGCCAGGTCGAGGCGATTGACCGGGCGCAAAACCTGATGAGCATCAACGTCTGCACCCGCGAGGAGAAGGACAAGATTGCCGAGCTCATCGCCGGTTTCCGCTTCGCCGCCGGCTTCGGGAAAACCCTCAACCGGCTGGTCCGGCACGGGATCGGCGTCCACCACGCCGGCATGCTGCCCAAATACCGCCGGCTTGTGGAACAGCTCGCCCAGGCTGGCCTGCTGAAGGTCATCTGCGGCACCGACACACTCGGCGTCGGCATCAACGTGCCGATCCGCACCGTGCTCCTTACCGCCCTGAGCAAGTACGACGGCGTGCGCACCCGGCTGCTGAACTCCCGCGAGTTCCACCAGATCGCCGGGCGCGCCGGACGCGCCGGTTATGACACGGCGGGCACCGTGGTGGTCCAAGCCCCGGAGCACGTGACCGAAAACGTGAAGGCGATGGCTAAAGCCACGGCCAAGTTCGGCGACGACCAGAAAAAACTGCGCCAAGTGGTCAAGAAGAAGCCTCCGGAAGGCTTCGTGTCCTGGGGCGAACCGACCTACAAGCGGCTGGTGGAGTCGGTTCCGGATCCGCTGACGTCGAGCTTCACCGTGACGCATGCGATGCTGATGAACCTTATGGAGCGGCCCGGCGACCCGTTCCAGGCCGCCCGCCGCCTCCTCACCGAAAACCACGAGAGCCGGGCGTCCCAGCTGCAGCTCATGAAGAAAGCCCTGGGCATCTACCGCGAGCTGCTCGCTGCCGGAGTCGTCGAGCGGATCCCGCCGGCCGAGCAGGAAGCGGACGGCCGCACGGTCCGGCTCACAGTCCACCTGCAGGCCAACTTCGCCCTCAACCAGCCGCTGTCCCCCTTCGCCCTCGCGGCGCTGGAGCTGCTCGACCCGGAGTCGCCGTCGTACGCCCTGGACGTCGTGTCCGTGATTGAGGCGACCCTCGAGAAGCCGCGCCAGATCCTGTCGGCGCAGCAGAAGAAAGCGCGCGGCGAAGCCGTCGCAGCGATGAAGGCCGACGGCATCGAGTACGACCAGCGGATGGCCATGCTCGAGGAAGTCACCTACCCCCAGCCGCTGTCCGAGATCCTCGGCGAAGCGTTCGATGTCTACCGCAAGGCGGCACCATGGGTCGGTGACTTTGAACTCGCGCCCAAGGCTGTGGTCCGGGACATGTACGAACGCGCCATGAACTTCGGCGAATTCGTCCAGTTCTATGGCCTGGCCCGCTCGGAGGGGATTGTGCTGCGCTACCTCGCCGACGGATTCAAGGCGCTCCGCCAGACCGTCCCGCAGGACGCCCTCCGCGAGGACCTCGAGGACCTCATCGCCTGGCTCGGCGAACTGGTCCGCCAGGTGGACTCCAGCCTGCTGGACGAGTGGGAAGAGCTCACCTCCGGCGCCGCGCCCACACCGCACGACGCGCCCCCGCCCCCGCCGCCCGCGCTGACGTCCAACCTCCGGGCCTTCCGCGTCATGGTGCGCAACGAGATGTTCCGCCGCGTGGAGCTCTTCGCCGACGAGGCCGCCACCGCCCTGGGCGAGCTCGACGCCGGTTCCGGCTGGGACGCGGACCGTTGGGAGGACGCCCTGGATGACTACTTCGACGAGCACGACGACATCGGCACGGGCCCGGACGCCCGCGGCCCGGCGCTGCTGATCATCACGGAGGAACCCGGGGTGTGGAAGGTCCGGCAAATCTTCGACGACCCGGCCAGCCACCATGACTGGGGCATCTCCGCCGAGGTGGATCTCGCCGCCTCGGACGAGGCAGGGGCCGCGGTCGTGCGTGTCACGGACGTCAACCGGCTCTAGGGTGCGTGCCCGGGACGGGCGGCGGACCAGCCGTGAGGCCGGGCACGCGTAAGAGCCGTCGGGGCGGGCACGCGTAAACTCGAACAATGAGTGTAATCCGGCCCGCCGCCCCGCATGACGTCCCTGCCATCCTGCAGATGATCCACGACCTCGCCATCTACGAGAAGGAACCGGACGCGGTCCGGAACACTCCCCAGATGCTCACCGAGGCTCTCTTCGGGGAGACTCCGAGGGTCTTCGCCACCATGGCGGAGAACACGGCCGGCGAGGTCCGGGGCTTTGCCCTCTGGTTCCTGAACTACTCCACCTGGGAGGGGGTCCACGGGATTTACCTGGAGGACCTCTACGTCCGGCCCGAGGCCCGCGGCGAGGGCCACGGCAGGGCCCTGCTGCAGCATCTGGCCGCGACCGCCGTCGAGCGCGGGTACGCGCGGGTCGAATGGAGCGTGCTGGACTGGAACGAGCCCTCCATCAACTTCTACAAGAAGCTCGGGGCCGTCCCGATGGAGGAATGGTCCACCTTCCGCCTCACCGGCGGGGCGCTGGACGCGTTCGGCGGTGCCGGCTCCCGGACCGGTGCCGGCTCCCGCGCGGAGGCCGTCCGTGGTTGATCTCCCGCTGACCGGGTCCACGGGAGCCGGCCTCCTGGAGGCTGCGTCCAGCGCCCAGCGCAGAGCGCGGCACAGCGTCCGGGCTCGCCACACGTACCGGGGAATGCGCACCGCGGAACACTATTTCCAGGTTCCCCTGGACCACTTCGGCGACGCCGGCGGCCGCGGGGAAACCATCACGGTGTTCGCCCGCGAGTACGTCTCCACGGAGCACACCGAGGAAGCCGCGGCCGGGCTGCCATGGCTGCTCTACCTGCAGGGCGGCCCCGGCGGGCGCGGCAACCGCTTCCCGTCGCTGGGCGGCTGGAGCAAGGCCGCCGCGCGCGACTTCCGCATCCTCATGCTGGACCAGCGCGGCACCGGCCTGTCCTCGGCCATCGACCGGAACACCCTGCCGCTGCGCGGAACCGCGGCGGAACAGGCGCGTTACCTGACGCATTTCCGGGCCGATTCGATCGTCGCCGACGCCGAGGCCATCAGGGCGGCGCTCGGCGCGGCCCCGTGGACCGTCTACGGCCAGAGCTACGGCGGATTCTGCGCCCTCAGTTACCTGTCCTTCGCCCCCGAGGGGTTGCGAGAAGCGCTCGTCACCGGCGGGCTGGCCCCGCTGGTCGGGTCCGCGGACCGGGTGTACCGGGCGACGTTCCGGCGGGTCGCGGCCCGGAACGCCGAATACTTCGGCTGGTATCCCGAGGACCGGGCCGCCGTCACCCGCATCGCCCGGCACTTGCGGGACACGGAGGAATACCTGCCCGACGGCGGCCGGCTCACCGCCGAGCGGTTCCAGATGGTCGGCTCATTCCTGGGCGGGAACACCCGGGTGGATGCGCTGCACCACCTGCTCGAGGACGCCTTCGTGGCCACCCCGGAGGGTGACCGCCTCTCGGACGCCTTCCTGGACCAGGTGCGGGGCCTCGTCTCCCGGGCCGCGAACCCCCTGTACGCGCTGATGCACGAGTCCATCTACGCCCAGGCCGGAGCCACCGACTGGGCCGCCTGGCGGGTCCTGGAGGAGTTCCCCGAGTTCCGCCCCGACGCGCGGGAACCCCTCCTCACCGGGGAAATGGTCTACCCGTGGTACTTCGAACAGGACCCCGCCCTGCGGCCGCTGCAGGACGTCGCGCGGCTGCTCGCCGAGAAGGACGACTGGGCGCCGCTCTACGATCCGGAGCGGCTGGCACTGAACACTGTTCCCGTCGCGGCAGCCGTCTACACCGACGACATCTACGTGGACCGCGAACTCTCCCTCGAAACAGCGGCCGCCGTCCGCGGCCTGCAGGTGTGGGAGACGGACGAGTTCCACCACGACGGGATCGCGGACGACGGCGAGGCGATCTTCGGCCGCCTGCTCGCCATGGCCCGCTCCGCCCGACGCTAGCCCGACCACCGCCGGACATGTCCACCCCTGACCGGAACCACCGGACATGTCCCCCCGCTCGCCGGACCACCACTGGACATGTCCCTAGGTCGCGGCGAGCACTGGGCATAATGCCTTCATGTCCGCCCCGCGGGCCCAGGAATGGACATGCCCTCCCGCGGCGGAGCCAAAAGATACGGCGCTGAACCAGTGAGGGTCCAGCGCCGTATCTTTTACGTGCCGTCTAGGTGCCGCCGGGTGTCCGGCCGTCCGCCGCTAGTCGACGTCGCTCAGGCTCTTGCGGGCGTCTTCCTCCAGCCGGGCGTCCAGCTTGGATTTCGACGCTTTGGAGCTGATCAGGCTGGCGATCACGGCGATGACGATGGTGCCCATGATCACGGCGAGGGAGACGAAGGTCGGGATCTCCGGTGCCCATTCGATGTGCTGGCCGCCGTTGATAAAGGGCAACTCGTTGACGTGCATGGCGTGCAGGACCAGCTTCACGCCGATGAACGCCAGGATCACGGACAGGGCGTGCTTGAGGTAGATGAGCCGGTTCATGAGCCCGCCCAGCAGGAAGTAGAGCTGGCGCAGCCCCATGAGGGCGAAGATGTTCGCGGTGAAGACGATGAAGGCGCTCTGGGTGAGGCCGAAAATGGCCGGGATGGAGTCGACGGCGAAGAGCAGGTCCGTCATGCCGATGGTCACGAAGACGATCAGCATGGGCGTGAACACCTTTTTGCCGTCCACCACGGTGCGCAGCTTGCCCCCGTCGAACTTCTCGGACATCGGCATGACCCGGCGGATCCTGGCGATCAGCGGGTTCTCCTTGTCTTCCTCATCCTCGCCCTCGTCCTGGGCCTGCTTCCAGGCAGTCCAGAGCAGGAAGGCGCCGAAGATGTAAAAGACCCAGCTGAACTGGTCGATGACGATTGCGCCGAGCATGATGAAAATGCCGCGGAGGATCAACGCGATGATGATGCCCACCATGAGCACCTCCTGCTGGTACTTTCGCGGTACCGAGAAGCGCGCCATGATGATGATGAAGACGAACAGGTTATCGATGCTGAGACTGTATTCCGTCACCCAGCCTGCGATGAACTGGCCGCCGTATTCCGGGCCGGTGAAGGCGAACATGGCACCGGCGAACACCAGGGCCAGGGCCACGTAGAACGCAACCCACAGTCCGGCTTCCTTCATGGACGGTTCATGGGGGCGTTTGACGACCATCAGCAGGTCAATGGCCAGGATGACGCCGAGGACGACAAAGGAGCCGATCTCGAACCATAGGGGAAGTTCGGGCACGGGGGAAACCTTTCGTAGGGTACAGCTATGCGGTGTAAGTCTCTCCGACCGCTGGCGCATGACGCTGCCTGGCTGCCCGCTACGCCCGGCGCGGCATCCATGCCGTGCGTGTTGACGATCGTAGCGCTTGGGATACTCCCCTACGTTTGACCGAGTTTACCCTAGGCGTGCCCCGCCGACTGCATTTGACGCAGCTCCTTCTTCAATTCCCCCACCTCGTCGCGGAGCCGGGCCGCGAGTTCGAACTGCAGCTCCCCGGCGGCTGCGTGCATCTGTTCGGTGAGCTGCTCGATCAGGCCCACGAGATCCTCGGCCGGTGCAGCGGCGAGCCCGTCGGCCCGGACTTTCGAAGTGCCCTTGCCCTTGCCGCGCGCCTTTCCGGCAGCGGCGAGCAGCTCGCGGGTGTCGGCGTCCTCCTTGGCGATCTGGTCCGTGATGTCGGCGATCTTCTTCCGGAGCGGTTGGGGGTCGATCCCGTTTTCCGTGTTGTAGGCAACCTGGATGGCCCGGCGCCGGTTGGTCTCGTCGATCGCATGCGCCATGGAGTCGGTGATCCGGTCCGCGTACATGTGCACCTGGCCGGACACGTTGCGGGCGGCACGCCCGATGGTCTGGATCAGGGAGGTCGCGGAGCGCAGGAAGCCTTCCTTGTCCGCGTCCAGGATGCTGACCAGGGACACCTCCGGGAGGTCAAGGCCCTCACGGAGCAGGTTGATGCCCACGAGCACGTCGAAGACGCCCATGCGCAGTTCCCGCAGGAGTTCAACCCGGCGCAGGGTGTCGACGTCGGAGTGCAGGTACTCCACCTTCACGCCGTGGCCCACCAGGTAGTCGGTGAGGTCCTCTGCCATCCGCTTGGTCAGTGTGGTGACCAGGACGCGCTCGTTCTTCGCGGTGCGGATCCGGATCTCGCCCAGCAGGTCATCGATCTGGCCCTTGGTGGGTTTGACGATCACCTCGGGGTCGATCAGGCCTGTGGGGCGGATGATCTGCTGGACGTAGCCGTCGGACTTGCCGAGCTCGTATTTGCCGGGGGTCGCGGACAGGTAGACCGCCTGGCCCACCCGCTCCTGGAACTCGTCCCACTTGAGCGGGCGGTTGTCCATCGCCGAGGGCAGCCTGAAGCCAAAGTCCACCAGGTTCCGCTTGCGGGACATGTCGCCCTCGTACATGGCGCCGATTTGCGGCACGGTGACGTGGGATTCATCGATCACCAGGAGGAAGTCGTCCGGGAAGTAGTCGAGGAGGCAGTGCGGCGCGGTCCCGCGGGCGCGGCCGTCGATGTGCGAAGAGTAGTTCTCGATGCCGTTGCAGAACCCCATCTGCTGCATCATTTCGAGGTCATAGGTGGTGCGCATCCGGAGCCGTTGGGCCTCGACCAGCTTGTTCTGGCTTTCCAGAACGGCGAGGCGCTCGGCCAGTTCGTCTTCGATTCTCTTGATCGCCCGGGCCATCCGCTCGGGCCCGGCCACGTAGTGCGAGGCCGGGAAGACGTACATCTCGGTCTCATCCCGGAGCACTTCACCCGTCAGCGGGTGCAGGGTGTAGATGTTTTCGATCTCATCCCCGAAGAACTCGATTCGGATCGCAAGTTCCTCGTACATCGGAATGATTTCCACGGTGTCGCCGCGAACCCGGAACGTGCCGCGGTGAAAGTCCATGTCGTTACGGGCGTACTGCATGGAGACGAATTTCCGGAGCAGGGCGTCGCGGTTCATCTCCGCCCCCTTGCGGAGGGTGACCATGCCGGCGATGTACTCTTCGGGGGTGCCGAGGCCGTAAATGCAGGAGACCGTGGCCACCACAATCACATCGCGGCGGGTCAGCAGCGCGTTCGTGGCGGAGTGCCGGAGCCGTTCGACCTCCTCGTTGACGGAGGAGTCCTTCTCGATGAAGGTGTCTGTCTGCGCGACATAAGCTTCGGGCTGGTAGTAGTCGTAGTAGGAGACGAAGTACTCGACCGCGTTGTTCGGCAGCAGTTCACGGAATTCATTGGCCAGCTGCGCGGCAAGGGTCTTGTTCTGCACCATCACTAGGGTGGGCCGCTGGACCTGCTCGATCAGCCACGCCGTCGTCGCACTCTTGCCGGTACCGGTGGCGCCGAGCAGCACCACGTCTTTTTCGCCGTTCTTGATGCGCTCCGTCAGTTCGGCGATCGCGGTCGGCTGGTCACCCGCCGGCTGGAACTCGCTGATGACCTCGAAGGGCGCCACGACGCGGTTAATTTGCTGCGCAAGACTCATGACACTAATCTACCGCCGCCCGCCGGCGCCCACTTCGGATTCAGCTTTGGGCAGTACCCGGGCCGGCAGCGGTGCCGCCGTCGGTGCCGGTGCCGCCGTCGGTAGCGCCGGCGTCGTCCGCGTAAGACGGCGGTTGCCATCCCGTGCGCAGCACCCAGGCGTCCATCCGGGGGGCGGCGTAGTCAGTGAACCAGGTCTCCTTGTCCGCGGCGTACCCTGCGGTGGACTTGTCCACCCCGTGGAGCCCCGCCACGCGGCGTTTCTCCGCCACGTAGTCCGCGCGCGCGCCGGCGTCGGCGCGGAGCCAGTCGCGGAAGCACAGCGCGTACCGCCAGCCCGGGGATCCCGCGGGACGGATGTGCACGTTCACCGGCCGGCCGGGATCGGCGTTGCCGTGCAGGCGCTTGCCCCAGTCGGCGGGGTCTGGGTGCGAGGGTTTGGGCTTGTCGGCGATGATGCCCGGCCAGCGCGGGAACCCGGCGTCGGCCAGCAGCGGGGCGAGCCGGTCCGCGGCGTCGAGGTCGCGGACGCTCAGCTGGAGGTCGATCACGTCTTTGGCGTCGAGATCCGGCACGGCCGTGGACCCGATGTGGTCCAGGGCCAGGACGTCCTGCGGGATCGCGGTCCGCAGCCGGGCGATCAGCCGGCCGGCCTGCGCCGGCCACTCCGGATCCGCCGCGGTGAGCACGGGCCCTCCCGTCCGCGGCGCGATGCGTTGTTCCTTGAGGTTCAGTGCAAACGGCGCCAGCCGCTCCTCCCACAGCGCATCGACCGCGTGCCGGAGTTGCTCCGGTGCGCCGGAGTTGTCCAGCACGACGTCTGCGGCCGCCAGCCGGTCCTCGCGGCTCGCCTGGGCATTCATTCGGGCGCGCGCCTCGTCGGTGCTCATCCGGCGGTGGTCGGCCATCCGCCGGACCCGGACGTCGTCCGGCGCATCCACCACGATCACCAGGTGGAAGCTCTTGCCTTGCCCGGTTTCCACCAGCAGCGGGATGTCCTGGACGACGACGGCACCTGCCGGGGCGGCGGCGACCAGCGCTGCGGCGCGCTCCCGCACCAGGGGATGGATGATCCCGTTGAGCGCGGCCAGCCGCTCCGCGTTCCCGAACACCAGGGCGCCCAGCCCGGGCCGGTCCAGCCGCCCGTCGGCCGTCAGGACCGCAGCACCGAAGGTCTCCACCACCCGCGCCAGCCCGACGGTGCCCGGCTCCACAACCTCCCGGGCCAGCGCGTCGGCGTCGACGAGCACCGCGCCGAGCTCGCGCAGGCGCGCGGCAACCATTGACTTCCCCGCGGCGATCCCGCCGGTCAACCCGATCTTCAGCACCTCACCAGACTAAACTGAACCGGTGGCAGATGAGGCGGACTCCCCCCAGAGCAGGACTTCCAGCTACACAACCCTCACCGCCGGACCCGGGTTCCGTGCCGAGATCGAGGTCAAGCGGTCCCGGTTCATCACCGTCCTGGTCCGCACGCCGGACGAGGACGCGGCCCGCGCCGCCCTGGCCGGCCTGCGCAAGGAATTCCATGATGCCCGGCACCACTGCTCCGCTTTCGTCCTGGGCCCCGACCGGGACGTGCAGCGCTCCAACGACGACGGCGAACCGTCCGGAACGGCGGGCATCCCCATGCTCGAGGCACTCCTGAGGCGGGAGACGACGCCGGGCGTCGCCGACCTCAGCGACGTCACCGCCGTCGTGGTGCGGTATTTTGGCGGGATTCTGCTGGGCGCAGGCGGGCTGGTGCGCGCGTATTCGGAGTCGGTGTCCGCGGCGTTGGAGCTCGCTCCCCTCGTGCGCCGCAGTCGGCTGCGGATCTGCGCGGTGCCGCTGGAGCATGCGGCGGCGGGGCGGCTGGAAAACGACCTGCGCGCCGCGGGTTATGTCATGGCCGAGACCCGCTACGAGCCCCAGACCACCGTCCTGCGGCTCGCGCTGCCGGACAATCCAGGCGAACTGGCCCGCGCCGCGGACCGCGTGGCGGCCCTGTCCGCCGGCAGCACATCGCTGCTGCCCGGGGAAACGGCGTGGGTCGACGTCCCGGTCAGCTGAACCCGCGCGCCGGGGACACCATCCGCACATGCCCGTCCCACAGGCCCGGGAATGGACATGTCCGCCCGCCAGCCAGGGCACTCTGGACATGTCCCCCGCTCGCGGCGGCCAATGGACAAAGTCCGCATGTGCCCACTCCACTTACTCAGGACTGGACATGTCCTCCGCCCGATGCGCGCAGATGACCGGGGTGGTTAGATCTCGTGGGCTATTTCCCAGATGTGCCCGGCGGGATCACGGAAGCAGGCCGTGCGGACACCCCAGGGGCGGTCCATCGGTCCGTTGAGCAGGTCGACGCCGCGGCGGGACAGTTCGGCGCACATCGAATCGACGTCATCCACTTGGATGGTGAACTGCAGTCGGGCGCCGGATTCTGCGCTGGCCACGGTCGCCGGGTGGATAAGTTCGGGGGCCTCGGAGACATGGAGCAAATTGATCAACGTGTTCTCGAACTTAAAGACTGCAGAAACGTCGTCCTCAAAGACAAGCGGGAGCTTAAAGACTTCTGCATAGAAGCTCTTCGTAGTGGCCAGGTCTTCAACAAACAGGGTGATGGCCCCGATACGCTGCGGCCACGGACGAGCCGCTTTGCCTGTGTCCTGTGCTTCAGCGGTTTCCGGCGCTTCGGCCATGGCAGTCCCCTCGTCGTCGGCGGGAAATCCCAACCCGCAAAGTCTGGACTCGGGGCCGGGCCGCCGTCAAGGTGGCGCAGCCGGCCTGCACGGCAGTCATAAGGCCGATTCAGGGATGGAGTGGCATGATCCCCTCTCGTGCAAGGGACAGGTCCTGGCTCTGGCCCACGAGTGGACATGTTCCTAGAGCCACCCCAGGAATGGACATGTCCGCGGCCCGCGCCGGTGTAACCTTCCGACCGTTGGACATGTTCCTCACCGTGGCGCAGGAACGGTCAGGATGCCCATATGCCCGCTGGCCGGGCTCAATAATGGGCATGTCCCCACACGGAAGGCTCCAAGAAGGGGCATGTCCAGCGGAACCGAACGCCGCGGAGCATGTCCAACAGCGGCGCGGAAAAATGGACATGTCCCAGCGGGGAGGGCTTCAAAAAGGGGCATGTCCAGCGGAACCGAACGCCGCAGAGCATGTCCAACAGCGGCGCGGAAAAATGGACATGTCCCAGCGGGGAGGGCGTCAAAAATGGGCATGTCCAGCGGAACCGACCGCCGCGGAGCATGTCCGGTGGAACGGGGGGCCGGGGCACATGTGCGCGGTGAACCAGCAGGCAACGAAAAGGTGGCCGCCCCGGGGGGACGGCCACCTTTGTGCACCGTGACGGTGCCGGTTCAAGCTACAGAGTGCCTGGCCTCAGGGAGCGGGCTCCCTGAGGATCAAGGGCAATTAGTTGCCGGTCAGCTTCTCACGCAGAGCGGCGAGAGCCTCGTCCGAAGCAAGCGTGCCTGCACCGGCTTCGGTTGCGGCCGGCTCGGAGGAGTAGCTGGTGGCGCCGGAATCGCTGTCACCGGACGTTGCTGCAGCAGCGTCGTCGGAAGCGTGCTGGGCAACCTGCTTCTTGTGGGCTTCCCAGCGGGTCTGGGCGTCAGCGTACTGCTGCTCCCAGGCGGCGCGCTGGTTCTCGTAGCCTTCAAGCCACTCGTTGGACTCCGGGTCGAAGCCCTCCGGGTACTTGTAGTTGCCCTCTTCGTCGTACTCGGCGGCCATGCCGTAGAGTGCCGGATCGAATTCGGTGCTGTCGGCGTCGACGCCCTCGTTGGCCTGCTTGAGGGAGAGCGAGATGCGGCGGCGCTCGAGGTCGATGTCGATGACCTTGACGAACAGCTCGTCGCCAACGGAGACAACCTGCTCGGCCAGCTCAACGTGGCGCACGGCGAGCTCGGAGATGTGGACCAGGCCTTCGATGCCGTCTTCAACGCGGACGAACGCGCCGAACGGAACGAGCTTGGTGACCTTACCCGGAACAACCTGGCCGAGGGCGTGGGTGCGGGCGAAGGTCTGCCACGGATCTTCCTGCGTAGCCTTGAGCGACAGGGAGACACGCTCGCGGTCCAGGTCGACCTCGAGAACCTCGACGGTGACTTCCTGGCCAACTTCGACAACCTCGGACGGGTGGTCGATGTGCTTCCAGGACAGCTCGGAAACGTGAACCAGGCCGTCTACGCCGCCCAGGTCCACGAAGGCACCGAAGTTGACGATGGAGGAAACGACGCCGGGACGGACCTGGCCCTTTTCCAGCTTGTTGAGGAACGTGGAGCGGACCTCGGACTGGGTCTGCTCGAGCCATGCACGGCGGGACAGCACAACGTTGTTGCGGTTCTTGTCCAGCTCGATGATCTTGGCTTCGATCTGCTGACCGATGTACGGAGCGAGGTCGCGCACACGGCGCATCTCGACGAGGGATGCGGGCAGGAAGCCGCGCAGACCGATGTCGAGGATAAGACCACCCTTGACAACCTCGATGACGGTACCGGTGACAACACCGTCTTCTTCCTTGACCTTCTCGATGTCGCCCCAGGCACGCTCGTACTGAGCACGCTTCTTGGAGAGGATCAGGCGGCCTTCTTTGTCTTCCTTGGTGAGCACCAGGGCCTCGACCTGATCGCCAACGGAGACGACGTCTCCGGGGTCAACGTCGTGCTTGATGGAAAGCTCGCGGGAAGGAATGACACCTTCGGTCTTGTAACCGATGTCGAGCAGAACTTCGTCGCGGTCGACCTTGACGACGGTGCCTTCGACGAGGTCTCCGTCGTTGAAGTACTTGATGGTCGCGTCGACAGCTGCGAGGAAGTCCTCAGCGGTACCGATGTCGTTGATCGCGACTACGGGGGTACCGGGCTTCTCGGTGGAGGTGATGGTCATGTAGTAGGGGCTCCGTTGTGGATAGTTAGTCGGTCAGGCAAACCGCTTCGCCCGCATCATGGAATGCAGGCGAAGAATACGGCGTCACGTTAAGCGATTCGCCGGGTCATCCTGATTTTGTGGATTGTAAATGCGCGCACGTAGTATGCGCCCGTTTAGTCTAGTCGTTTACTTCAACGCGGGTCAAAGCGCTAGAAGTGCGTGAGGCAGTGCGGTGAGCGTTCGACGGCGAACATGAGTCGCGCCGCCAGCGCCGCTCCCGCTGTGTGTTCGGTGATCCGGCCGGCGGCCTTCAGGGTGACAGGACAGATGGCCCCGAGATAAACGGAGCCGAGGTCCGCGACGTCCATGGTCAGGTCCGGCTCGGCGTCCGGTGCCGGCACCGCCGCAGCTTCTCCCCCGCGGGCTTCCAAGGCGAACGTGCCGGCGGCAAAACCGAGGCTGTCGCGGACGGCGAGCACCAGCCGCCCGTCGGTCGAGTACCGCCGCGCGCCCAGCACGCGCACGGGATCCAGGATGCGCAGCCACAGCATGTCGCGCTGGTCCGAGGACTCGATGCACCGGGGGTCCTCCAGGGCCCAGGCCAGCGGGTCGTCGACGGGCGCGTCCTGCCAGCTGATCCTTTCCACGAGGTCGATGCTGCCGAGGAACTGCCACAGTTCCAGATAGGCGGCGTCGGTCGCCGACACGAAGTCCACGATTTCCATGGTGTACGGCTTGGCGTCCCAGCCGCCGAACTTGTAGGAGACGTAGCCGTCCACCGTGCCCGCGGCGTCGTAATGCAGCGCACATCGGATTGCCTCGTCTTCGCCGCCATCGCGGCCCAGCGTGCCCGAGGACCGCAGCCGGTAGGCCTCCTGCCGGACAATCGACCCGGGGGTCTGGCGGTGCAGCCGTTCGAACACCTGCGGCGCCAGGTCCAGCAGGACCCTGCGGTCCGCGATCTCCACCGAGCCGACCGGCTGGTGGCGGAGACGGAACCGCGGACCGGTGTCCACCTTGATGCTGCGTTCAAACGTCGCCACCCCGTAGCCGAACCGGCCGTAGATCGACGCCTCCGAGGCCGTCAGCGCCGCCAGGGCAACGCCGTCGGCCTTCGCGGCGGCGAGGTCCTCGGTCATCATCCGCCGGAGCAGCCCCTGCCGGCGGTGGGTCCCGCGGACCGTGACAGCCGTGACCAGGTGCGCCTCAAGCTGCCGCCCATAGCCGATGTTCAGGTCCTTGCGCATCGTGGCGAACGTGGCCACGGGAACCTCGGCGGCCAGTGAGTGGGCCGCGACGCCGTCGGCCTGGTACACCCCGGTCATCTCACGGTTGTCCACGCGGTACATGGCCATGATCTTGTCGACGAACTCGTCCTTGCGGGGCTCGTCGTAGAAGCCGATCCCTACACCGTGCAACCAGTCGACGCCGGCCGTGTAGTCCGCCGACTCCTTTTCGGCCGCGCGGAACCGCCTGAGCTCATACTTCTCTGTCACGTGCTTCTCCCCCTGGGATTGCTGAGGCTCCGGCAGCGCCGGACCGAAACCCGGCCGGACCGAAACCCGGCCGGACCGAAACTCCGCCGGAACAGGCGCTGCCCCGGGTAAACCGTTAGTGTCCGGCGTCGTACCAGCTTGATCCGACGCCGATCTGGACCTCCAGGGGAACGGTCAGGTCGGCCGCCGCCCCCATTTGCTCAGTGACGAGCTTCTCCACGGCGTCCCGCTCGCCGGTTGCCACCTCAAGGACCAGTTCGTCGTGGACCTGCAACAACATGCGTGACTTGAGCCCCTGGGCTTTCAGCTCGGAGTGGACGCCCAGCATGGCGCGCTTGATGATGTCTGCAGCGGACCCCTGGATCGGCGAGTTCAGGGCGATGCGCTCGGCGTTCTCCCGCAGCTGCCGGTTGGTGCTGGTGAGGTCGGGCAGGTACCGGCGCCGGCCCTCGATCGTGGCGGTGTAGCCGTCGATCCGGGCCTGGTCCACCACGCCGCGGAGGTAGTCGCGCACGGCGCCGAACCGGTCGAAGTAGTCCTTCATGAGGTTCCTGGCTTCGTCCACAGAGATCTCAAGCTGCTTGGACAGCCCGAAGGAGGTCAGCCCGTACGCCAGGCCGTAGGACATCGCCTTGACCTTGGAACGCATGGCGCTGGTCACCTGGTCCGTGGGCACGTGGAAAATATTGGAACCCACGAACCGGTGGAGGTCCTCGCCGTCCTTGTAGGCCTGGATCAGCCCGGCGTCCCCCGAGAGGTGGGCCATGATGCGCATCTCGATCTGCGAATAGTCCGCAGAGAGCAGGCACTCGTAGCCCTCGCTGACCACAAAGATGCCCCGGACGCGCCGGCCTTCCTCGCTCCGGATGGGGATGTTCTGCAGGTTGGGATTGTTGGAGGAGATCCGGCCCGTGGCTGCGACGTTCTGCGCATAGGTGGTGTGGATCCGGCCATCCTCCGTGACCGACTTCTTCAGCGACTCCAGCATCTGGCGCAGCTTCGAGGATTCCCGGTGCGCCATGAGCTGGACCAGGAATTCGTGGCCGGTCTTTTCCAGCAGGTTTTTCAGCGACGCGGCGTCCGTGGTGTACCCGGACTTGATCTTCTTGGTTTTGGGCAGCTGGAGTTCGTCGAACAGCACGGTCTGCAGCTGCTTCGGCGATCCGAGGTTCACCTCGTGGCCAATCGCGGCGAAGGCGTGCTCCTGGGCGTTGTCGATCACCTTGGCCAGGTCCGACAGCTGCTCGTCCATCCGGGGCATATCAATGGCGATGCCGGCGAGTTCCATGTCGACGAGAACCCGGCTGACCGGCAGCTCAA
Source organism: Arthrobacter sp. NPDC058192 (assembly GCF_042883665.1). Classification (NCBI taxonomy): domain Bacteria; kingdom Bacillati; phylum Actinomycetota; class Actinomycetes; order Micrococcales; family Micrococcaceae; genus Arthrobacter; species Arthrobacter sp. NPDC058192. The sequence continues at coordinate 42,017 of NZ_JBHVVJ010000002.1, forward strand.
GGGTGGCCAGGAGTTCCTCGGCCCCGCGGTCCTTCAGTTCGGCTTCGAAGTACCGGCTCAGCTTGTGGACGACGGCGGCGACCTGCACCAGGGCGCCGGACGCCGCGGCAGCGTCGTCGTCGAACTCCAACTCCAGCTGGCCCGCCTTCGCGGCCTCCGCGGAGACATGGATGTTCAGGTGGTGCTGGGCCAGCTCCGCGAGTTCGTAGGTGCGGCGGTCCGGTTCAATGAGGTAACCGGAGATCGAGGTGTCGTCCACCACCCCTTCCAGGCCGAGCCCGCGGCTGGTCAGCGCCTTCAGGGCCGCCTTGTAGCCGTGTACGACCTTCTGGGATTCCCCGTCCCGGAGCCACTGCGCCAGCACGTTCTCCGCGTCAGCGTCCAGCCCTGTGAGGTCAACGTAGGCCGCCGCATCGTCCCGCACGATGGCCACGGCGTCGGCGTCCTCACCGATCCGGCCGGCGAGCACGTCCACTGCGAGGGCGGACCGCTGTCCGGTCCCGGCGGCGAGGAAGGCCCGGAGCGCGTCCGCATCCTGCAGCGTTGCGAAGTCCCGGCTTTCCAGGGTCTCGCGTTCCGCTTCGGGGATCTCGCCGGCATACAGTTCAAAGAGCCGGGCGCGGATGGTCTTGAATTCGAGTTCGTCGAAGAGGTCTTCAAGGGCCTGCTGGTCCGGCCGTGGATCGGCCAGATCGTCCAGCGTCACCGGAAGGTCAAGGTCGGTGTGGAGCCGGTTCAGCTTGCGGTTGCGTTTGACCGCGTCCACGTTGGCGCGCAGCGCGTCCCCCACCTTGCCGCCGATGGCGTCGGAGTGTGCCAGCACGCCTTCGAGCCCGCCGTAGAGGTTGATCCACTTGGCCGCCGTCTTGGGTCCTACGCCCGGGACGCCCGGCAGGTTGTCGGCGGTCTCCCCCACCAGGGCGGCGAGGTCCGAATACCGGGCGGGGCTGACAAAGTACTTTTCCTCGATGGCGGCGGCGTCCATGCGGGGGATGTCGCTGACCCCCTTCCTGGGGTACAGCACGAACACGTTGTCGGTGATGAGCTGAAACGCGTCGCGGTCGCCGGAGACGAGCAGGACCTCGTAGCCGGCTTCTTCGCCCATGGCTGCGAGCGTGGCCAGGATGTCGTCGGCCTCGTAGCCGGGCATCTTGATGGTCTTGATGCCCCAGGCGCCCATGACCTGGTCGATGAGGTCGATCTGGCCGGTCATTTCCTGGGGCGTCGCATTGCGGCCGCCCTTGTACTCGCTGTACTCGGCCTTGCGGTGGGTGGTGTCATCCGAGACGTCGAAAGCAACGGCGACGTGGGTGGGCTTCTGCTCCTTGATCAGATTGATGAGCATGGACGTGAAGCCGTGGATCGCGTTGGTGTGTTGGCCCCGGGCGGTGGAAAACTTGTCAGCCGGAAGGGCGAAGAAGGCCCGGAAGGCCATGGAGTGCCCATCCAGCACCAGAAGCCGCGGCTGCTCCGTCAGGGGAATGACGGGGGCCTCGGTGGCCGAAACCGATGCCTCGGCCCGGCCGGATGGCCGGGCGGACGTGGCCGCGAGCCCGGACTCCGGCTCAGCTGCCGGGAGGGTGTCTGTTGCAGTGCGCTCTTGTGAAGCGGGGGCAGGGGCCGGTTTGGTTGTTTCACTCACAAGTGCCAGCCTAGTTCCCATGATGGACAATTTCACGCCGGCCCCGTTCGCGGCGGAACTCGCGGCCGCCGGGGTTCCCGAGGAGATGCACGATTGGCTGGGCCAGTACGGTGTGGGCGCACTGGTGGTGAAGCTGGGAATCCACTTCCTTGAAATGAGCCCGGAGCGCACCGTGGGCACCATGCCGGTGGAAGGGAACACGCAGGTGGCCGGCATCCTGCACGGCGGGGCCCACGTGGTCCTGGCCGAAACCCTGGGTTCCTTCGCGGCCGGCCTGCACGCCGGCCCCAACCGGCAGGCCCTGGGCATCGAAGTCGGCGCCACGCACCACCGGGCAATTTCCGAGGGGACCGTCACGGGCACCTGCACGGCCATCCACCTCGGCCGGACGCTGACCACCCACGAGATAGTCATGACAGACGAGCGTGGCCGCCGGCTCTCCACCGCCCGCATCACGAACCTTATCCGCGACATCGCCTCCTAGGGCGTCGCCCGGAGTCCTCCACAGCGCAGTCAGTCATCCCCGTTTCCGCTGGCTCTTATTCCGCTAGCCCTTGCCGAAGCGGTAGCGCAGCTCGACGATGCCGCGGCCCATGGTGCGGGACGAGAGCAGCTCCAGTGGCGGCGTCGGGCCTGTCATGGGCAGGAGCTGCCTGCCGCTGCCCAGCACCACGGGAATGACCGAGAGGATCAGCTCGTCCAGCAGCCCGGCGTCGGCGAACTGTGCTGCGAGCACTCCCCCGCCCACCACCCAGACGTTCCGGCCGGCGGCATCGTCCCTGAGGTCGCCCGCGAATTCGCCGACGGTCCCGCGCACAAACGTCACGTTGGCGCCCTTCGGGGCGGTGTATTCATGGTGGGTGAAGACCCAACAGGGCGTGTTCGGATACGGCCAGGCGCCGGGTTCGTGCTCGAGCAGCCAGGCGTAGGTCTCGCCGCCCATGACGATGCAGCCGACGTCGGCCAGGAACGCGTCGTAACTGTCCCGGCCGCCGTCAAAACCGTCAAACTGGAGCAGCCAGGCCAGGTCGTCATCGTCCGTGGCGATGAAGCCGTCGAGTGAGGACCCCACAAAGTACTGGAAGCTCGCCATGGCCACAGCCTAGCCAACGACCGCCTGGCGGACCACTCTCTAGTGGTGGAAGTACGGAATGATCAGCCACAGCCCGAAGAGGACGGCCAGGCCGCATACCCCGAAGCACACGTAGGCGAGCGGCCGGGTCCAGGACGCCGGGGAGTTGTTGACGTCTCCTGCGATGGCCGTGAGGCGGACGCCGAGCGCGTAGAGAACGACGACGGTCACTGCGGCGACGAGTGTGGCACCTGCCACGCTAAAGAGTTCCAACCATTTCATCGCTTCACACCCCCGTTCTTGATCGCCTTGGCGGACTTCTTCTTCTTGCGGAACTGCACTGCCTGACCGACCTCCTCGATCTGGACGGCGTTGTGGTGGTCCACCTGGGATTTGCGCGAATGGATGAACATGTAGGCCACGGCGGCGGTGCCGGCAACGGCGGCGATGACGACGCCGATCACGCCAGTCTGCACGAGCAGGGCGGTCAGCGCGCCCACGATTCCGGCGGCCGGCAGCGTGAACAGCCAGCCAATGGCAATCCGGCCGGCCATTCCCCATTTGACGGTGGTGCCACGCCGTCCCATCCCCGAGCCGACGACGGAGCCGGAGGCCACCTGCGTGGTGGAGAGGGCGAAGCCAAGGTGGGACGAGGCCAGAATGGCGGAGGCTGTGCTGGACTCCGCGGCGAAGCCCTGGGCCGGCTTCACTTCGGTCAGGCCGGAGCCCATGGTGCGGATGATCCGCCAGCCGCCGGCATACGTGCCGATCGCGATGGCGAGGGCGCAGGCGGTGATAACCCACCACTGCGGTCCGGAGCCGGGAGCCTGCGTGCCGGCGGCGATCAGTACCAAGGTGATGATGCCCATCGTCTTCTGGGCATCATTAGTGCCGTGGGCCAGTGCCACCAGGCTGGACGTATAGACCTGCCCGTTCCGGAATCCGCCGCGCTTCTGGGTCAGCTTGTCCCCGGTTTCCGGGTCATGCCGGGACGTCAGGGCGTAAGCCAGCCGAGTGCACAGGTAGGCCACGCCGCCGGCAATGATCGGGGCGAAGACCGCGGGAAGGATGACCTTCTGCAAGATCGATTCAAAGTTGATCGAGTGGATGCCGATGCCGGCGATCGCGGCCCCGATCAGCCCTCCGAAAAGGGCATGGGAGGAACTTGACGGCAGGCCCTTGAGCCAGGTGATCATGTTCCAGAGGATGGCACCCATGAGTCCGGCGAAGATGATGTCCGGAGTGATCTGGACACCATCGGAGCCTTCCTTGATGATGCCGCCGGAGACGGTTTTGGCTACTTCCGTGGAGAGGAAGGCACCCACAAGGTTCAGCACCGCCGCCAAGGCGACTGCCGTCTTTGGTTTGATGGCACCGGTCGCGATGGGCGTAGCCATGGCGTTCGCAGTGTCATGAAAACCGTTGGTGAAGTCGAAGAACAGAGCCAGCGCTATCACCAGCGCCACCATTACGGTGATTTCCACCTGTTGCCCAATCTGAAGTATGCACGGTCGGCAGTTCCACTTCCCCCTTGCCGCGCCGCCACGACCATCCTTCGGAGCCTGTCCGATGATTGTCCAGTGGCCACAATAAGCAGCATGAAACCTTATCGATGGTACGTGGGAATAACGGCTGCGCAAAACATGCCAGAAGACCCTAATTGCCCGCGGCCCGGCCGGTGGCCGCGATTTGGGGAGGCCGGGCGACCAAGGTCACAGGGAGCAGTGCGTCCTAGGCTGTCCCGCGGATGCCAGGCGCCGGACCGGCGTCGAGCATGGAAGCGATTTTATCCTCCAGCGCGGCGAGCGAGGCCTCAGGCAGCACGATCAGCCCGTCGAGTTCGCGGCGGGCGCGCCGGTAAGCCGTCTGGCGTTCGGCTGGCGTCGCCGCCGCATCCGATGCGATTCTCAGGAGCTTGCGGGCGGTCTCCAGCCGCTGGCGTTCCGGGCCGCTGAACTTGCTGTCCCTGATCCTTTTGGCCTCCCGTTCGGCGACGTCGAACGCGATGTCGAAGCTCGTCACGGCCGCCCTGTATTCGGCGAGCCTGGCCGCCGTCTTGACGTCCCCGGGCGCGGTGGGGCGCAGGGCGTCGGCCTCACGCTTGGCGCGCAGGAACGCCACAGTGAGCGGCTCCCGGACATCGGTCATGGCCGGAAAGTCGATCAGTTTGCCCACGTCGAGCTCGTAGGCCAGCCAGCGCTTGTTAATGGCGTCGTGCGCCTTCATGAGGCCCGACACCTCGGCCTGGCTGGCCTGTTCTGCCTGCGCGGCCTGGTTCCTTAGCGTGTAGAGCTCCACCCGGCGGCGGTGCCTGCGCTCACTGGCTCTCGACCAGGACCGCGCCCACCCGCCAAGCAGTCCGCTCAGGGGAAAGATGAGCCACCAAAAGTGAGTGACAAAATCGAAGTAGTGGTCCACGGCATCATCCTCCCACCCGTCGGCGGCGGCGGAAAGCCCCTCCGCCGCGGGTGCCCGCGGCCGGTTCCGGGCGTAGCCAGGGCAACGGATCGCCGGCCGTGGGTCATTTCCCGTGCTTGTCCTTGTGCACCCGCGTGACGAGCGTGGGACACGGGACGTTCATGAGTACCGCGTGCGCGGTGGAGCCGAGCACAGTCCTCGAGAATCCGCCGCGCCCGTGGCTTCCGATCACCAGCAGCCTGGCTCCGGCGGCGATCCCCACCAGCGCCTTGGCCGGTTCGGTGTTCGTCTCAAGCCGCTGGTGGACCACCAGGTCCGGATACTTCTGGCCGAGTCCGGCCACCGACTCGGCGAGCACGATCCGGTTCTCTTCAAAGATGCTCGCTGCCAGGCCGCTGGATGGCCGCTGCTTCTCGAGCCACCGGGCAGGGCTCCTAAACCCCAGGACGGCAGTGAGCTCGTCGCCGCCCAGGTCAGCCTCGGCGGCGGCGACTGCGACTGCCTGCATCGACTCCCTGGAGCCATCGACGCCGACCACCACGCCCGCGGCCCCGGCGGCCGGCACCTCCGCTATGACAGCCACCGGGCACTCCGAGGCGGACACCACCTGCAGGGCGCGGTCCGTCATGGGTCCGCCGTCCAGCCAATACTTGTCATGCCCGCCGACAACCACCAGGGCCGCCTGCTTGGAGACCTCCCTCAGTACCGACCCCCCGCTTCCGTGGCCGAGCTGGATGTCCACTTCGACGTCCGGGGCCTGGTCGCGGGCGCTGGCCTGCGCTTGGCGCAACAGGTCCATCCCGGCTTCCCTGATGATCTCGTGGTACTGGAAGTCGGGTGTTACCCAGCGGTCGTCCACTGCGTGCACCACTATGACCGGGAGTTTGTCCCGGGCCGCCCGCCGCAGCGCCCACGCCAGTGCGGCGTCGCTACGTGCCGACCCGTTAATTCCGACGACGATCGCGTTGGCCATACTGGCCCTCCCTAGTAACCTGTCGGCTCCGTCTCCAGCTCGGGTTCCCGGGGCGGTCCCTCATGGTGCACCGGCCGCAGCGCCTTGGTGTGTTCGAGCCAGAGGAGGGCATCGTAACGCTCCCCCATCCGGGTCGGGACGTAGTTCCCGGTTTCCCTCTGCGGGTGGTAGACGACGCCGATCGCCCGGTGCCCGAGCCGCGTCGACAGCCACGGCCCGGTTCTGTCATCACCGAAGTCCAGCACCGACGGCACGCCGAGGGCCTGATGCAGGAAGTCTTCGTGGCTGCCCGGACGCGCCTCGGGCACTGTCAGGATGCGCTCCGGGCGGCCCCACCCCTCGGCGGCAATCACGGAACCCCGGTGTGCTGCGAGGCCGACCAGCAGCACCCCTTCGCCCGCGTGGCGTTCACGCAGCAGTTGGCCGACGTTGACCAGGCCGTCCTGTGCCATGTCCGTAGCTCTCGCATCCCCGACATGGGTGTTGTGCTCCCAGATCAGGCCCTTCGACGCCGGCCCCAGGTGCCGGCTGACCCTGTCGATGGTGTCCGCCATGTGGTGGTCGCGGACATTCCAGGACTGCCGGTCGCCGCGGACCATGATGCGGTAATAGTGTTCCGCGTTGGCGGCGACCTCGGCGTTCTGGACGGCGTCGAAAGCGTCTTCATTCTGCGGGCCGGCGCTGGAGACCCGGTTCCGGACTTCGGTCAGGAGGGCCACGACGTCGGTCTCGCAGGACTGCGGCACCAGCCGCCTGCTCCAGGCCGCGTACTCGTGCGGGTCCTCGTGGTGCGGCAGGAAACACTGCCAGGCGCGCATGGCAGCGGGGAGGGCCTCAGGGACGTTCGCCTGGAGCCAGTCCATGATTTCGCGCAGCGAGTCCCACAGCGAGTAGACGTCCAGCCCGTAAAAGCCCACGCGCCTGGCCAGGGGCCGCCCGGAATTCCAGCTGCGCAGCCAGTCCAGGAACGCGGCCACCTCCTCGTTCGCCCACATCCAGGTCGGCCAGCGTTCAAAGCCGGCCAGCAGGGCATGCACGCCCTGATCCTTGCCGTCCTGGCCGCGGACCCACCGGTTGATGCGCCAGCAGTCGGGCCAGTCCCCTTCAACCCCGATCCAGTTGTAGCCCTCCTCCGCGATGAGCCGCCTGCTGAGGGTGTCCCGCCACGTGTAGAACTCATGAGTGCCGTGCGACGCCTCGCCGATCGCCACGAAACGGCAGCCGGCCGCCCGATCCACCAATCCGTTCAGGTCGCGGTCGCTTTTCAGCGGCCGGGCAAGGTCATGAATCTCCTTTAGCAGGGAGGTCCGGGTAGCGACGATGGGAGTCATCGTGGATCCCCGGTTCCGATTCCCTCCAGGTGCCCGGGCGCCGGCGCCTGCTTGCTTGTGGATCGCTTGTTGTTGATTCGCAGGACCAACAGGTTCGGCTGCTGGTGTTTCATGGCACTCCCGTGGACCTCGACCTGGCACGACCTGGCACGACCTGCATGCACGGACCCGCTAAGTGCAAGGGCCCGTTAAATGCATGGACGTGTTAGATGCATGGACGTGCGAAATGCACGCCCTGCGACTCGCGGTGTAGGCCCCAGCTTCCGCCCGGTGCCGCCGGGCGCCAAGGGCCGAAAGTCACCTCGGCTCCGGCACTGCCGGCCCGCTGGACACTCCTCAGTGCCCGGAATCGTCCGTGCCCGCATCGTGGGTAGCGGCATCATGCGAGTGGGCCTCACTGTCCTCCGGCGACGGTTCAGGTTCCAGCGCGGGGTCCGGTTCGAGAGCCAGATCCACTCCTTCACCCGTGGTGGAGCGTGGGGCCAGCGCAACGTCCGCCGATCCGACGCCGGCGGCGCGAGCCATACCGTTCCGTACGGATTCCACCAGCGCGTCGCTCAGCAGCGGTCCCGTGTAACCGACTGTCAGGGCACGGCCCTCCAGCGTGGTCGAGTAGTTGCCGAGCGCGTCCGAGAGAATGCCTTCCTCGGCGATGGATCTCGCCACGGCTGCCGGATCGGCCGCGGCGACCGTGAAGCGAAGGTCGTGGACCAGGACTGAAGCGACATGGACGTGCTCCACGCTGGGGTTGCTGCCCTCCGGACCGAAGGCGCGGTCAGCCAGCTTCTCCGCATCCTCGCTGGTGCTTTGGGGAGGAAGCGCCAGAATGAGGTCCGGAGAGAGGTGCTCGAGGATCGCCGGTTCGAGCACATCGGGGGAGATATCGGACAGGGCAATCCCGCCGGCAGTCCCGGTTACCTCGAGCTTCATACGCAGCGTGCCCAAGCGGGCGCCCGGGGCGGGGTGGACGGCGATGACTATCCGGCGGCGCACCATCAGCCCGTCATGGCTCACCGTCGGACGACCGTTGCCGACATCGGTCCCGGTCTCAAACGAGACGGGCGCGGCGCTCGGCGCTGCCGACGGCGAGGGCGGTGCCGGGGCCGGCGGGCCAGCCGTGCAGGCGCTCAGCGCCAGCACGAGCAGACCCGCCGCGCCCAGTTTCCCGGCGCGGCTCATCTCAGGTCCCCGGGGGGAAGCCCGGCCGGTATACCGGCGGGAACGCGTTGGGGGCCAGGGTGTCCGGGACGGGAGGATCGGAGGTGATGGGGTCGTTGTTTCGGAGGTCACCGACGGAGAACTGCACCATCATGTCGTGGTCCTCGTGGACAAGGTTGTGGCAGTGGATCATGTAGCGCCCGCCGTCGTTGCCGGGGCCCAGGTCGAACTGCATGAGCGCCGTGACGGACTCATTTTCGCCGGCGTAAAAGACATCTTTCGGGCCTTTCTCCCAGGCGAAAGGCTGCCCGCCGTTGGTGTTCCTCGCAATGATCTTGGCGTCGATCAGGTGGATGTGCACCGGATGGAACCAGCCGCCGGACGCGTTCGTGATGGTCCATTGCTCGACGTCGAACGGCTGCGGGTTTCCGAACAGCTTGGTGAACCCCGATTTCTCCACATCGGCCCAGGTGACGCCGTTGACGGTCCATTGCCCGTGGTCCCGGAAAAATTTCAGTTCGCGCTTTACCTTGGCCATCGCCGGCGTCAGGCTCATGGTGGGGATGGCACCGCCGGACGCGTTGACAGCGCCGCCGGCGTCGAGGGTGGCGGGGATGCGCGGGATGGACCCGGCCCCTGAGCCGGAGTCGGCCACCACTTGGAAGCGCATGATCTTCCCGGTGTTGGCGAAATCGATGTTGTTCTTGTTACTGAGGTTCCGCAGTTCGATCGTCTGGCCGGTCCGGTATTTCCGGAAGTCGATCAGGACCTCGTACCGTTCCGCTGTCCCCTGCCGCCACGATTTCACGGCCTGGACTTGAGGCAGCATGCCTGCGTCGGTGCCCACCACGTAGACCGGGTCACCGGTCGAGAGTGTGGGCCGGTAGGACCGTGAGATGGAGGCGTCGAGGACCCGGAACCGGTAGATCCGGGGCTTGACCTTCATCGTGGGCCACGGCACGCCGTTGACCAGAATGATGTCACCCCACAGGCCCTTCACGTCGTTGTCGTTGTACGCGAGCGAGCCGTCGGCATTGAACATGGCGTCCGAGATCATGAGGGGCACATCGAATTCGCCCTGGGGCAGCTGCGCCCGCTCGAACTTATCGGACAGCGGATAGAAAGCCGCGAGTCCGGAGTACACGTTTTGGGCGGTGATGTGGTGCTTGTGGTCGTGGTACCACAGGGTCCGGGCTGTCTGCCAGTTGGGGTAGTGGTAGTTCTTAACGTTGCCCGGGACGGTGATGTCGTTGGCGTAGCCGTCGTACTGCGGCAGCGAGGCTGAGCCGTGAAGGTGCGTGACTGTATTAAAGGGACCGGGTTGAAGCAGCCCGACCCCCGGCAGGTCATTGCGGATCCGCACCTCGGTCCGGGTGCCCTGGGTGGCCCGGATGGTGGGGCCGGGAAAGATCCCGTTGTAGCCGGCGACCGTGGTGGTCAGTCCGGGCAGGAGCTGGACCTGGCCGAGTTTCTGGGTGAGTGCGTACCGGGCATAGGGCCGGGCGGGGTCGCCGTCGTCGAAGCCCGTCTCGAAGGGGACGAGCTCCGGCGGGCGGCGGAAGACGCCCGCATAGGGAACTGGCATGTTCTGGGGTGCCAGCCGGCTGGCGGTTACCGGCGGGACGGCCGGGGCGGCGGTTCCGTTCGATGGGATGGTGTCATCGCCGCCTTTGAGACCAGCAAGGCCGAGGGCGCCGACGGCGCCCAGTTTGAAAATTTCTCGTCGTGTAGTCATGGCCCCTCCAGGGTGGGCAGTCGTGTTGAATACCGTGTCGAAGACTCACCGTTGAATAGGTGAGGGATGCCGGCTGGCGGCCCTTGCGGGCCCACCAGCCGGCGGTCCTGAACTCGTACTACAGTGCTGAGCCCGTGGTGAACGTCCACGTCCGGGTGGTCAGCGGGTTACCGGCCAGGTCACGGACGCGCGTGGTGCCGCCGGTGACGGTGACCCGGTACTGGGTGTTCGCGAGGAGGCTGGCGCCGGGGTTGATCGTCAGTACCCGGGTGGTGGCGTTGAACGTTATCGCCGAGGCGACCTGGGCTCCCGTGGAGACCCGTTCGATCCGGACATTGCCGGCACCTGTGAAGCCGGTAATGGCCTCACTGAACGTGGCGGTCACGTTGCTGTTGCGCAGCACCCTGACGGCTCCCGAGGCGGGAGTGTTGGCGGTGATGGTCGGGTTAGGACCGGTGGTGAATGTCCACGTGGTCGTCGCCATGGTGTTGCCGGCCGCGTCACGGACACCCGAGAGGGTCGCCGTGTAGGGGCGGTCGGCTGTCAGGGTCGCGTTCGGGTTCAGCGTCGCCACCCGCGTCAGCGGGTTGTAGGACACGAACGCTGAAATCGGCGTGATCCCCTGGGTGAGACGGAAGTTGGCACCCGTCACACCTTGCACGGCCTCGCTGAACGTTGCGGTGATGTTGGCGGTCTGGCTGACCGACGCAGCACCGACTGCAGGAACCCGTGCCGTCACCGTCGGTGCGACGAATTCCGTCCGTGGTGTCACCGCTGCCGTCCTTGCCGAGAACCCGCCCGTACCCCTTGCGTTGACCGCTGCAACGTCGAACGTGTACGCCGTGGCGTTGGTCAGCCCCGTGACGACGACGGAACCGACGTTTCCGGTGACCGCCTGGGTGCGAGCCAGGACGGTTCCGGCGAAGGCCCGCACCGTGTAGCCGGTGATGGCGGATCCGCCGTCGGACGCCGGCGCGGTCCACCGCAGGGTCGCCGAGGCGTTCCCGGCCGTGGCCGTACCGATGGTCGGCGCTCCCGGTGCGGTCGCCGTCGTCGGGCTCACCGTGTTGGAGAGTGCCGAGAACGGGCTGTCACCGAGAGCGTTGCTGGCCTGGACCTGGAACGTGTAGCGGGATCCGTTTGTCAGGCCTGTCACCACCAGGCTGGTGGCGCCCGCCGGTGCGGTGCGCAGGGCACCGACCTGGACGCCGGCCGGGTCTGTCGTCACGTCGAACACCTTCACGGAGAAGACGTCGGCGACGCCCACCGTGGGAGCCGTCCACCGGACCGTTGCCTGCCCGGCGCCGGCGCTTGCAGCGCCGATGACCGGAGCGTTGGGCAGGACGGTGTCGGAGAACTGCAGGAACTCGATGTTCCGGACCGTGTCCGTGCCGTCGGCGCCTACGTTGTCAACCACCGTGGTGGTCGAGCCCGCCGAACCGATCGTGCCGTTGCCGCCCGTCGTGGTGATGGTGTAGTTGGCGCGCGGGCCGGAGAAGACCGCAACGTCCCGGTTGCCCGCAGTTTCGAGGGCGGTGGGGGTCACGATTTCACGGACGGCCACGAGGTTCCCGGGGTTCACGACGCCGGAGGCCACTGCGGCCGCCAGGGACAGCGGGTTGCCCGTCTGGTACTGGCGCTCCATGAGGTCGGTGGTGCCGATCTCGTTGCCCGCGTCATCGTTCACGCGGATCCGGGTCTTCATGTACCGGTCGCCGTCGATCACGTCGTTGCCGCCGCGTCCCTCGATCTTGTCGCTGCCGATGCCACCGACGAGGATGTTGCCGTCGCCCCAGACCGGGCCGGTCAGCGGGCAGACACCCATCGGCGAGAGTGCCTCGACCGGTGCAAGCGGGGTGGTCGGTGTCGGGAGGATGGCACCCAGGCCGGCGATCCGGTTGATACCCGTCTGGTCGAGGACGTCGCAGCCACTAAAGCCTGCACCACCCACGGTGCTGGGCACTGCGTCGTCGCCACGGATGACGTCGTCGAACTTGGAACCGGAATTGGCTTCCACTTCCTGCCACCGGTCGCGGTTGACCACGACGGGAAGCGGGACACCGACGAGGTTGTTGTTGATCTTCATGTCGTCATCGGCACCCACGGTGTCGTACTGGTGGGTCGCCCAGTCGAAGCCGGCAGCGCCGGCGAACCGGTCGATCGCGGCGTTGCTGGACATGATGTCGTCGCCACCCTCGGCGTCGTAGTCGTTCTCGCCGACCTGGCCGACGAAGATGTCGTTGCCCGGCTTTGCCTGCGCCGGGTCATCGAAGAAGGGGGCACCATGGTCGCCGATGAGCAGGTCCTGGCCGGAACCGCCCTGGATCCAGTCATCGCCGCCGTCACCGAAGACCGCATCGGCACCGTCTCCGGCTTGAACGAAGTCATTGCCCGGACCCGCGAAGGTTTCGTTGTCGTTCGCGCCTCCGTTGATGAAGTCCTGGCCGTCACCGCCCATGTTGATGTCGTCGCCGATGCCGGAGTTGATGTAGTCGTTGCCAGGGCCGCCCTTGAGGACGTCCGCGCCGGACGAATCAGTGATCCTGTCGTTTCCGTCGCCGCCGAGCGCGATGTCGTCGCCGCCGTTGCCTTCAATGACGTCGTTGCCTTCGTTGCCGAGGAACGTGTCGTTGTCGTTGCCGCCGGTGACGCGGTCAGCATTCGCAGTGCCGTTGTAGACGGACTGGCCGTTGATGCCGCTGGGATCGACCGTGTTCTTCTCCATGTACTGAATGGTGCCGTCCGGCTTGCGCAGGAGGACCAGATCCTCACGGCACTCCGACTTCAGGTCGTCCGTAACCTTGGGCCCCGTGGCAGCGTAGCCGTCCGTCGTACCGGCCAGGTTGCCGAGCTGGAACTTGCAGTCGGCGGTTCCGAAAGCATCTGCCTTGAGCGTGTGCGCGTTGGTGTTGCGCATGATCATCTCGGCGAAGGAGTTGCTCTCCAGCTGGGTCCGGAGGTTCATGCCCGGCGTGCGTGCCAGGTAGTACAGGCGGTCGCCGTTCTGCAGGTCGGTCAGCTGGTTCTCGAACACGTAGTTGAACGTGCTGCCCAGGAGGCCGCCGAAGAGGTTGGTCTTCTCCGCCAGGCCGCCAACCCAGAGGTCGACCTTGTTCAGGCCGGTTTCCTTGTTGGCGTACGCTCCGGCGCTGTTCATGAAGTCCGTCATGTCGGCCGTGGGAGGAGTAGCCAGGGGCCCCGGATCAACGATCGCCTTGGCCGCTGCCCGCTTGCCCGCCAGCGTGGTTTCGCTGGTGATGGTCGGGAATGTGCCGTAGGCAGCCACGAAGTTGATCAGCGACTCCGGGTGCTTCAGGTTCTGCCCGAAGTCTGCCCAGCTGGTGTACGGGGCAAGCTGGGCGTCGCCCGTATCGTTGTTGATCTGGCGCCGCACCTCGTTGAGCGGCGGTACGCCCTCAGACCGTGCACGGGTCATGTTGATCGTCGGCAGGTCCAGAGGCAGGCCCAGCAGGTTGTTGCGCAAGGTGCCCGTCACAAACTCGTCGAGTTCGTTGCCGACCTGGTCGCTCATTCCCATGACGATGCTTCCCGCGGCCTCTTCCGAGCTCAGTTGCCCTGCCGATCCTCCGTTGGTGTACTCGGGCGGGTTCAGGAACCCGTCCAGCAGGGAGATCGAGTTGTCGCTGCCGTCCGCGTTGGTGCGGGAGATGGTTTCGGTCAGCATGGAGTGCCCGAACCGGTAGACAGCGTGGGCGAATTCAGCCCGGACAGCGGCGTTGACGTCCGAGTGGTAGACGTGGAACGGCTGGACGGCCGGCTGGACCTTGCGGGCGAACTCCTCGAACACGAGGTGCTGGTATTCCATTTCCGTGACGAAGCGGGCGGCCTGGAACAGGCGCTCGCCGTTCCAACCGTTGGCGCCAGCGGCCAGCTTCCACTCGGCCAGTGCGGCAACGCCCGTGGCTGAGGTGTCGTTGGTGAGGGTGTTCTGCATGTCCGCCACGAGCCGGTCGTGCTCCGAGTGGAACACCTGGTGAATCGTGGTCAGGCCGATGTTCTCATTGACGCGGCCGTCGCCGGCGCAAAAGTGCGCGTTGAGCATTTCGTCGTCGTAGGTTCCGGCCGGCTGGTTCGCAAAATCCGCCGAGGCTGTGTTGTCCGCGTCCGGGACGGGCGCAACGGGCGGCGTGGCCGGGTTGTGGTCCGTGTCCTGGGGCGAGGGGTCGGCGTTGTGCGCGATGTCGGTCAGGAACGGGGTATCGAAAAAGCGGACGTTCGCCGGCACTGGAACGGGGTTCGCCGTGTCGCCCTCGACCAGGCCGGTTAGGGTGACGTACTGCGGCAGGCCGCGCGCAGGCCCGGGGATGAACTTGCCGTACGGATCCGCGGCGATCATCGGGACGTTCAGGACGTCCTTGTCCTGAAGCTTCAGGCCAAGGAAAATCTCCGCCTGCGACTTCACGTCAGCCCACGTGGCCATGCCTCCTGCCGTAGGTCCGGCAGGACCGCCAAGCAGCTTGCCGGTAGCGACCGGCTTGCCGTCGGCGTTGTTGATGTACTCCCGCAGGAACACCTGGTGGGAGGGGTGGGACGTGTAGGTCTGGGACTGGTCCACGTAGGGCGAGTCCGTGTTCGATGCGTCCTGTACGTCATCCGAAGTTCCGAGGACGCCGTCCGCTCCGGGCTGGTTCTGGCCCCGGGTGAGCACCATGAAGGCGTTGGGGCTATTGGGGTCCACTTCATCGCCCGTGTTCGGCTTGCCGTCGGGGCCAACCGTGATCAGCGGGTCGTCGGCCTTGAGCGGAACGAACACCGTTCCGCCGCTCTTGACCGTCTGGTCCACACCGTGGTCGAAGAACTGACCGAACAGGGTGAACAGCGAGTTGTACGGTGGGGAGAGGCCGACGTCGGTGGTGACGTTGGGGATGAACAGCGTATCTCCGGTGGGAACACAGCCGGCCGGCACAGCCTCGACCGGCGGATCCGCCAACGGGTCAGGATCGGTGGTGCAGGGGAACTTCCCCGGATTGCCTTGGGTCCGGACCGGGAACCCGGCGGCCGCCACAGCGGCAGGATTCGTGGACGTCTGGTCCACGATCAGGTTGCTGATCTCGCGTGGCTGGGCGTCGAACACGTTGCCCGACTTTTGTGCGTAGGAGGTCGCGCCTCCACCAAATGCCGCCGGAGCCGGGTCCGCGGCGTTGAACTGCGGGGTTGTGTGACGGGGGAAGAGCTGATCAGCGGCACCGTAGGTTTCGCGGCCCTTGATCAGGTTGTTGCAGGAGCCGTCAACCGTGCGGAGGCCGTACGAGGTCAGGGCATCGGGTATCTGGTTGGGGCCAGGGCCGATAAGCGCACCGCACGGGCCCGTGGCCGACGTCGTGTTGGCGACGTGGGCTTCAGCGATCTTGATCTGCTTGAGAATGAACGCGAGGTCGGAGGGAGTTACGGTGAAGCCGGCCCCGACGGGTGCCGGAGCAGCGGTGGCGGTAAGGGCCGTGGTGGTGAGTCCGATGAAGCTGAGCAGGGTCATTGCTGTCCCTGCGGCAACTGCGCGGGTCGGCCGGCTGAAGACTCGTCTTTGGCCGTCGACCTTCCTGCTTGTGAAGTAATTCATTGCACACCTGCCTACTAGAGTGAGTGACGGTGCAAGAGTGCTTGGTGATTCCTTGGGGAAAGCTGGGAGCCGTCAGCACATCTACTGAACCGATTGCGGCCCATCACTTCCGGGAGTTCCCACCACCGGGGCCGGGCGCCGGAAGTACCCGTCCAAGCGATTCGTGGTACTGCCTCCGGGATCGACGGCGGCAAAGTAGCCTACTCGGGAACTACTGCTGGCGCGGACACGCCCACTCGTAACAGACGGGTAACGCCTACTTCTCTAGGACCCGATTTTTAGATGGCCGCTACCTGCAGCCGCTCCTCTGCACTTCCTAGCCTTATTCCAAGGTGGGGCCAGTAGAGGGAGGATTAGTGCGCCCCCGGTGGATGGGCGGAGCGTGTACAACGCGACACAGTGCCACGCGCCTGGGGCCGCTCCCTCAGCTCCAGAGCGCCACGTGGAACTTGGACCCCCGCCGTTCCAGCCCCCGCGAACCGCCGGGAGCGACCATGGCGGCGGTGGCATCCGCAGTGGCGGCAAACCTTTGCAGGGTCCGCGCCATGGTGGTGGCCCGGCCGCGGTCCAGGGTGCTGGCCCACCACAGTCCGGTGATCGGCGTTCCGGCTACCGGCACGCGCACCAGCGCGCCGCTGCGGATTTCTGCCCGTACTATGTGCCCGAGCGCCATCATGGTCCCTTCACCGGCCCTGACGGCGGCGAGGGCCTCCGTTTCGCTGCTTAGCCGCACGATGTCTGGCACAACCCCTTGGGAAGCGAGCCAGCGGCCCTCTTCGCTGGCCGCCTGAATCCCTGCGGGGCCGGCAAACCACGGCCGCCCCAGCAGTTCGGCCAGCCGCACCGGGCCGTGGAGGGAAGCGAGGGGATGCCCGGCCGCCACCACGAGGATCCGCTGGTACCGCAGGAACGCGACTGAGTCGAGGCCGACGTCGCCCGCAACGCCGGAAACGGTGCCGTTGGAACCGTTGCCGTTGGGGACGGCACCGTTGGCGGCGGGTGGCCGTGCCCCCAGGGCGATGTCGTGGACACGTTCGAGCAACAGCGGCGCAATGTCCTCCGCTTCCTCGACCACGACATCGACGGAGGCCCCAGGAACACGGCGGGTGAAAAGGTCCAACAGCCGGCCGGCAGCGTGCTCCGCAAACGGCGCCGTGGCCACGATTTTCAGGCGCCCGGTCTCGGTCTGGGCATGGGCCACCTCCCACCGGGCCTTATCCGCCAGACCGATGATGTCCGGGGCGTATTCGGCAAGGGCACGGCCTCCCGGGGTCAGCGCAATCCCACCGTGGGCACGGACAAAGAGCGGATCGCCAAGGTCCTGCCTGAGCGCGGCGAGCGCCGCGGAAACGGCCGGTTCGCTGACCCCGAGGTGGGCCGCGGCGGCGTGAAGGGAGCCCAGCTTGGCCACCATGGCAAAAGTCCGCAACTGTCCCAATGTCATCGCCACGGCTTCATAACCTTTCGCTTATGACGATATTGACATCCCAGTTAGGCCGGGGCAAGACTGGCCTCAATCCGGCGCCTGGAAACTGTCGCGTCGCGCCGCCGGCCGTTCGGAGTGAGGCAGGGACTATGCAGATTCCGGCACCTTTTGACTACGTGCGTGCCACCAGCGTGGACAACGCCCTGGAACTTCTCGCCCGCTACGGCCCCGAATCCCGGGTGGTGGCCGGCGGCCACAGCCTGCTGCCGATGATGAAGCTTCGCCTGGCCCGGCCCGAGTGGCTGGTCGACATCAATGACCTCTACGAGCTGGACTTCATTCTCCGCGACGGCAACATGTTGCGGGTCGGGGCTCTGACCCGGCATGCCACCTTGCTGGAGTCGGACGAGGTCGCCGCGCTGTTCCCCATTGTGCGGGACGCCGAACGGGTGATCGCCGACCCCACAGTGCGGAACCGGGGCACCATTGGCGGTTCGCTCTGCCAGGCCGACCCGGCCGAGGACCTCTCCACCGTTTGCGATGTCCTGGAAGCCGAGGCGGTGATCCGCGGGCCGGGCGGCGAGCGCACTCTGACCATGTCCGGGTTCCACCGCGGACCGTATGAAACCGCCGTCGGGCAGGATGAGCTGCTGTGCGAAATCAGGTTCCCCATCCGCCCCCGCTCGGGCAGCGCCTATGAGAAGGTCGAGCGCCGGGTGGGCGACTGGGCCGTCGGAGCCGCCGGCGCAGCCGTCACCCTTGCCGCGGACGGCACGGTAGACGATGCCACGGTTGGCCTCACTGCCCTGGGAATTGACCACCCAGTGGCGGAGGCCGCGGCGGTGCTCCGCGGCAAGCATCCGGACGAGGGCTTGTTCGCTGAGGGCGGCAGGCTGGCGGCTGCGGCCTCCAATCCCGTAGCGGACCAGCGCGGCCCGGTCGACTACAAGCGGCATCTCGCCGATGAACTCACCCGGCGGGTACTGCGGCGGGCCTGCGCCGCCGCACAGATGACCGGACAGTTGACCGCACAGAGGCAGGAAGGCTGAAGTCGATGCAGATCAGCTTGACCGTCAACGGCAGCGAGGTCACCAGTGAGATCGAACCCCGGGTGCTTCTGGTCCACTACATCCGCGAAGTCCTGGGGCTTACGGGCACCCATTGGGGGTGCGATACGAGTAACTGTGGAACCTGCGTGGTCCTGATGGACGGCCAGCCCGTGAAGTCCTGCACTGTCCTCGCCGCCATGGCCGCCGGCCGGGACATTCGCACCGTCGAGGGACTCGCCACCGGCGGCACCCTCGATCCCGTCCAGCAGGGCTTCATGGAGGAGCACGGGTTGCAATGCGGCTTCTGCACCCCGGGGATGATGCTGACGGCCCGTGCGCTGCTTGATAGGAATCCGCACCCCGAGGACGCCGAGATCCGGCAGGCCATTTCCGGGCAGATCTGCCGGTGCACGGGCTATGCAACGATCGTCCGATCGGTGCAGTGGGCCGCCGCCCATCCTGCCGGTGCCGGTGTGGACGATGCACCGGCCGCCGACCAAGTCCTGGACGGCGCGGACACCGCCGTCCCGGATGTCGCCGGAGAGGGAGCGGACGCAGACGCGGAGGTGAAGGCATGACCGTCATCCATGACCGGCCGTCAAACCCGGCCCCGGACGACGAGGACCGTCCGATCGGCTACGGCCGCATCCAGCGGAAGGAGGACCCCCGATTCGTACGCGGCAAGGGCCACTACCTGGATGACATCGTGTTGCCGGGGATGCTGCACGGCGCCATCCTGCGGGCTCCGGTGGCGCACGCGAGGCTCGTGTCGATCGACACCACCAATGCCCTGGCACACCCGAAAGTCGTGGCGGTCATCACAGGCAAGGATCTCCTGGGCCTAAAGCTCGCGTGGGCACCGACGCTCTCGGCGGATGTCCAGGCCGTCCTGGTCACGGACAAGGTCCGGTTCCAGGGCCAGGAAGTCGCGTTCGTCGTGGCCGAGGACCGCTACGCGGCCCGGGATGCGCTGGAGCTGATCGAGGTCGAATACGACATCCTTCCGCCGCTGGTGGACGCCCGCAGGGCGCTCGAGGCGGACGCGCCGGTGATCCGCGACGAGATCGAGGGCCGGACAGACAACAGGATCTTCGACTGGGAGATCGGCGACAAAGCCGAAACGGACGCGGTGTTCGCCTCCGCCGACGTCGTGGTCAGCGAGGAGGTGGTCTACCCGCGGGTCCACCCCGCTCCGATGGAGACGTGCGGCGCCGTCGCCGATTTCGACGCCGTCAACGGCAAACTTACCCTCTACGAGACCACCCAGGCCCCGCACGCGCACCGGACCCTGTTCGCGATCGTCGCCGGCATCCCCGAGCACAAGATCCGGATCGTCTCCCCCGATATCGGCGGCGGCTTCGGCAACAAGGTCGGGATCTATCCCGGCTACATCCTCGCCGTCGTCGGCTCGATCGTCTCCGGCCGCCCGGTCAAATGGGTGGAGGACCGCTCCGAGAACCTGATGTCGACCTCGTTCGCCCGGGACTACATCATGCAGGGCGAAATCGCCGCGACCAAGGACGGCAAGATCCTTGCCCTCCGCACCCATGTGCTGGCCGACCACGGCGCGTTCAACGCCACCGCCCAGCCCACCAAGAACCCGGCCGGCTTCTTCTCCATCTTCACCGGCAGCTACGACCTGCAGGCCGCCCACTGCTCGGTCACCGGCGTCTACACCAACAAGGCGCCCGGCGGGGTCGCCTACGCCTGTTCCTTCCGCGTCACCGAGGCCGTCTACCTGGTGGAGCGGATGGTGGACGTCCTGGCCCGCAAGCTGGAAATGGACCCGGCGGAGCTCCGGCTCAAGAACTTCATCCGGCCCGAGCAGTTCCCCTATGCCAACAAGACCGGCTGGGTCTACGACTCGGGGAACTACGAGGCCACCATGCGGCTCTCGATGCAGCTGGCCGGGTACGAGGACCTCCGGCGCGAGCAGGCCGAAAAGCGCGAGCGCGGGGAACTGATGGGCATCGGTGTCTCGTTCTTCACGGAAGTCGTGGGGGCCGGCCCGCGGAAGCACTTCGACATTGTGGGCCTCGGCATGGCGGACGGCGCCGAACTGCGCGTGCACCCCACCGGCAAGGCCGTGGTCCGGATCTCCGTGCAAAGCCAGGGCCAGGGCCACGAGACCACGTTCGCCCAGATCGTGGCCGAGGAACTCGGCATCCCGCCGGAGGACATCGACGTGGTGCACGGTGACACGGACCAGACCCCGTTCGGGCTGGGCACGTACGGCAGCCGTTCGACGCCGGTCAGCGGCGGCGCCGTCGCCCTGGTCGCACGGAAGGTGCGCGAGAAGGCAAAGCTGATCGCCGGGGCCATGCTCGAGACCCGACCCGAGGATCTCGAGTGGGAGAAGGGCCGCTGGTTCGTCAAGGGCGACCCCAGCGCCGGGAAGACCATCGCCGAGATCGCCATGGGCGCCCATGGCACCGTGGCCTTGCCCGAGGGCGTGGACGGCAACCTCGACGCCGAGGTCACCTACGATCCGCCCAACCTCACCTTCCCGTTTGGCGCCTACATCTGCGTCGTTGACGTCGACCCCGGCACGGGACAGGTCAAGGTGCGGCGCTTCATCGCCGTGGATGACTGCGGCACCAGGATCAACCCGATGATCATCGAAGGGCAGGTGCACGGCGGACTGACCGACGGCGTCGGCATGGCCCTGATGGAGATCATCGAGTTCGACGAGGCCGGCAACTGCCTCGGCGGGTCCTTCATGGACTACCTGATCCCCACGGCCATGGAGGTGCCGGACTGGGAGACCGGATTCACCGTCACCCCGTCCCCGCACCACCCGATCGGAGCCAAGGGGATCGGCGAATCCGCCACCGTCGGCTCACCTCCGGCCATCGTCAATGCCGTCGTCGATGCCCTGGCGCCGTTCGGCGTTACGCATATGGACATGCCGTGCACACCGGCCCGTGTCTGGGCCGCCATGCAGGGCAGGGCAAGGCCGCCGATCTGATGCCCACCATCGCAGAGACCCTGGCTGCCAGGGCGGAAGAACTGGCCAGCCGCCGTGAACCGTTCGTCCACGCCACAGTGGTGCGCGCCCAGCGTCCCACGAGCGCCCATGCCGGGGACACCGCCCTGGTGCTGCCCACCGGGGAGATCCAGGGCTTTGTGGGCGGAAACTGCGTCGAGGTTTCAGTGCGCGAGTACAGCCTGCAGGCCCTCGCCTCCCAGGAACCGCTGCTGCTGCGGGTGCTGCCCGGCGAACCGTCCCGCACCGCGGAGGAAGGCGCCGTCGCGGTCTCCAACCCGTGCCTCAGCGGCGGCGCGATCGAGATCTTCCTCCAGCCGCGGATCCCCGCGCCCCGGGTCCTGGTGGTGGGCTCGACGCCGGTGGCGCAGGCCCTGGCGACGCTCGGCTCCGGCGTCGGCCTCGACGTCGAACTCACAGATGGCGAAACCGCCGACCCCCGCGGTGACGACGCGGCCTTGATCGTCGCCTCCCACGGCAAAGCCGAGGAAGGGGCACTGGAGGCGGCCCTGAACGCAGGGGTCCCCTACGTTGCCCTCGTGGCCAGCGGCACCCGGGGCGCCGCCGTGCTGGACTCCCTCGACGTCGACGACGCCCTGCGCTCCCGCGTGTTTACGCCGGCCGGGCTGCAGCTGGGCGCCCGGACACCCGGGGAGATCGCGCTGTCCATCCTGGCCCAGCTGGTCGGGGAACGGTCCAAGGCACGGAACGCCGCCCCGGCCCACGCCGCGGCCCTGGTCCCGGCGAGCGCCATTGATCCCGTGTGCGGCATGTCCGTTCCGGCCGTGGAATCGTCGCTGCACGTGGACCACAACGGCGTCACCGTCTACTTCTGCTCCCCCGGCTGCCGGGCCGCCTTCCGCAAAGATCCGGAGCGCTATGCCTTGGCCGTCTGATCAGCTGCGTGAACCGCTGCCGGCAGCGGGAAGGCCCGGGCCGCGGACCACCGGCAACAGGTGCGCCGGCATCATCCTGGCTGCGGGCGCCTCCCGCCGCCTCGGCAGGCCCAAGCAGCTGCTTCCCTACGGCACGGGGGTCCTGCTGGACGCGGTCCTGGCCACCGCCCGGATTTGCGACTTCAGCCAGACGGTCCTGGCCCTGGGCGGTGCGGCGGCCGAGGTGCAGCGCACCGTCGACACCGGCGGCTGTGAGGTGGTGCTCAATCCGGACTTCGGCGAAGGCTGCGGGTCCTCGATCGCGGCCGCGCTGGCTGCCGTGCGCCCGGAAGCCGATGCCGTGGTCCTGTTGCTCGGCGATCAGCCCGGGGTCCGCGCTTCCAGTGTCCGGGCCGTGCTCGGCGCACTCCGGCAGGCAGCATCCGGCACCGGTGCCACCGGCGCCGCTGCCGCCCGCACGGCTTGGCCCGGCGTCGCGGTGTGCCGCTACGACGACGGCGTGGGGCACCCCCTGGCGTTTGCCCGGCGCGTGTTTCCGGACCTGGCCGCCCTGCACGGGGACAAGGCGGTCTGGAAACTCCTCGCTCGGCGGGCGGACGACGTCGTCGAGGTCCGGACGCCCGGCCGTGTCCCCCCGGACGTGGACAGCGAGGACGACTACCGGCGGCTCCTCGACGAACTGCAGGCGGTCACATGACAACAGCGGCGCGGGCCGGCGCGGAGGAGGGCGTCCAGCGCCGGGTCCCGGATGTCCCGTCACTGATGGCCGCGCTGGACCGCAACAATTACCTGGCCGACGTCGGGCTGGCAACGGCACTTTTCCTGGCCGTGCGCCTGCCGCAGCCCATCCTGCTCGAAGGCGAGGCGGGAGTCGGGAAGACGGAGGCCGCGAAAGCGCTGGCCGAGCTCCTGGACACTCCGCTGTACCGGCTGCAGTGCTACGAGGGAATCGACGCCGGCGAGGCGCTCTACGAGTGGAACCATCCGCGCCAGCTGCTCGGCATCCGGCTGGCCGAGGTCGGCGGCGCGGCAGTCACGGAAACTGACCTTTTCGCCCCCCAGTATTTGCTGCGCCGGCCGCTCCTGCAGGCACTTGAACACCCTGGGCCGCGCCCGGCCGTGCTGCTTCTGGACGAGATCGACCGCGCCGACGCCGAATTCGAGGCGTTCACTTTTGAACTGCTGGCCGAGGCGGCGGTCTCCATCCCGGAGCTGGGTACGATTCGAGCCACCCACCCGCCCATCGTGATCCTCACATCCAACCGGACACGGGACCTTCACGACGCTTTGACCCGCCGCTGCCTGTACCACTGGATCGATTATCCCGGCCCGGGCCGCATCGCCGAGATCGTGCGCCGCCGGGTACCTGCGAGCAGTGGACCGCTGGCCCTGCAGGCCGCGGCGGCCATCACCCGGCTTCGCACCCTGGAGCTGGCCAAACCGCCGGGTATTTCCGAGGCAATCGACTGGGTCTCGGCCCTCGCCGTGCTGGGAGTGAAAAACATCGACCCCGGGACGGCCGAACAAACCTGGGGCTCCATCGTCAAGAACCGCGACGACCTCGAACTCGTCGGTTCCCGCGGAGCGGCCTGGCTCCTGGAGGGCACCGATGGTTGAGGGTGACATGACTGTGGCCCCCCGGCCGCACGTGGAGGCAGCCGCTCTATCCGCCGCTTTCGTCACCGCCCTCCGGCAGGTAGGCCTCCCGGCGTCGCCGGACCGGGCCGCGCGGCTGGCCGAGTCGCTCCAACTCATCCCCCCGGACGGGATCGAACAGCTCTACTGGACCTTCCGTGTGGTGCTCGTGTCCGCCCGTGAGCAGATGCCCCTGTTCGATGCCGTCTTCGCCGCCGTGTTCCGCGGACTCGCCACAGCCGGACCTGGCAGCCGTGCCGACCGGGCACGGCCGGCGTCGCCACCGCCGCGGCCCGGGCCTGAAGTACGCACCAGGCCCTCGGTGCCGGACGCCCGGGAGCCCGTCCTACCCGTCGGCAGTTACCGGCATCCGCACGTGGCCTCCCCGGGCCGGGACGGAGCCGCGGAACCAGGCCAGGCCGATCGGGAGTCGGTCCTTGCCATGGCGTCCGCGGACGAACACCTGCACGAAACGTCCTTCGCCGAGCTCACTCCCGCCGAAGTCGCAGAGGTACGGCGGCTGGCGGCGGCGCTGCTGCTCGCGACACCGCTGCGCCTGAGCCGCCGCACCCGCTCATCCGCGCACAGCGCCGCGCGGCTGGACGTGCGGGCGACCGTGCGCGCTGCCCGGCGGTCCGGTTCGGACGCGCCGCGGCTGCTCTATGCCCGTCGGCGCGGGCAGCGCCGCAAGCTGGTGCTGCTGTGCGATGTGTCCGCTTCCATGGAGCCGTACGCCCGGGTGTTCGTGTCCCTGCTGCAGGGCGCAGTGACCGGCGCCGGGGCGGAGGCCTTCGTGTTCTCCACCCGGCTGACCAGGATTACGCGGCAGCTCGCCCTTCGCGATCCCGACGAGGCCCTGTCCCACGCGGCTGCCTCCGCCCCGGGCTGGGCCAGCGGGACCAGGATCGCGGACAGTCTCCGCCACTTTATCGATGAGCACGGCCGCCGCGGGCTGGCGCGGGGAGCTGTGGTGGTGATTTTTTCGGACGGCTGGGCCGACGAAGATCCCGGCCAGGTGGCGGCCCAGATGGCCCGCCTGCGTCGGCTCACCCACAGGATCATCTGGGTGAATCCCCGTAGGGCGGCGCCGCGGTATCAACCCCTCGTGGGCGGCATGGCGGCAGCACTGCCCTACTGCGACGCGTTCGTCAGCGGCCACAGCTACAGGGCGTTGGGCGACGTGGCGGCCGCCATCCGCGGCGGTGGTGCTCGCGACGGCGACCAGATTTCCGGTGACAGTCATCTTCGAGCGAAAGGCAAGGGTGCAGCATATGCAGATTGACAGCACGTTCTCCGTGGTCGCACCGATAGACCGCGTATGGGACGCACTCATGGACTTTGACCGGGTGGCCGGCTGCCTTCCCGGGGCCAAGATCCTGAACAAGCTTTCGGAGGACGCCTACCAGGTGGGCATGACGGTGAAGCTCGGCCCGGTCACGATGCAGTACAAGGGGTTGCTGAACGTCATTGAACGCAACGCGGCCGAACATCGCGCCGTACTCGGCGGCAAGGCCCGGGAGACGCGCGGACAGGGCGCCGCCGAGGCAACCGTGACCCTGCGGCTGGCCGAAGAGGGGACGACCACCCGGGGCTCTGTCAGTGCGGATCTCACGCTGTCCGGCAAGGCCGCGGCAATGGGCAAAGGTGTCATCGGCAGTGTGACCGAGCAGATGATGTCGCTCTTCGCGGACAATCTGCAGGCCGTTCTGGCAGCGGGTACACCTCCGGCGCCAGCGCCGCCCGAAGGGGTGCTACCTGAGCCGGCCGGTGAGCCGATCGGCGAGACAATCCCGGAGCCCGTCCCGGCGTCGGCGGCAGTCTCTGCTCCCGGCCCGACGGCGTCGGCGCCATCGAAGCCAGCGCCCCCTGCTGCCGGGTCGATGCAGGGCGGGAGCGCGGCCGGCAGCCTGGATGCCTGGAGCCTTGCGAAGGGCATTGCGGCGGAGCAGCTCTCCAACCCCGTGAAGGTCCTCGGCGCCGTCGCCGTGGTGGCGTGCATTGCCTACTGGGCCGGCCGGCGGTCGGCGTTCCGGTTGCTTCGCCTGTGCGGCAGGCTCTGAGGAGCACCGATGCGCGATGTTCTGGCGGCCATCCTGCCGGATTGGCGGAGGGGGGCCACGGTGGGCCTGGCCACGGTGGTGAGCACCTTCAAATCGGCACCCCGGCTGCCCGGAGCGGCCATGCTCGTGACCGCCGACGGCGAGGCCGTGGGCTCCGTTTCCGGCGGTTGCGTGGAGAGCGCCGTCTATGAACTGGCCAGCGAGGTTGTGGACGGAGGCGAGCCGGTCCTAGTGCGCTACGGCATCAGCGACGACGACGCCTACGCAGTGGGCCTAACCTGCGGGGGGATTATCGATATCTTCGTGGAACCGGTCTCCCGGCAGCGTTTTGCCGAGCTCGACGCCGTCGCCCAAGCCATTGCCGCCGGGCGCCGCGTGGGGGTCGCCACTGTCATCGAACACCCGGATGCCAATCGAGTAGGGAGGCACCTCATCGTCAGGCCGGAAGGGTTCGAAGGCGACCTCGGTTCCAGCCGCACCAACCAGGCCGTGGGCGACGACACCCAGGGTCTACTCGCCGCCGGACGGACGGGCATCCTGACCTACGGCATCGACGGCGAACGGCTCGACACCGGCATGCGCGTCTTTTTCGCCAGCTATGCCCCGCCGCCGCGCATGATCGTCTTCGGCGCCATCGACTTCGCCGCGGCGCTGGCACGGCTGGGCGCCTTCCTCGGGTACCGGGTGACCGTGTGTGATGCACGGCCTGTCTTTGCCACGCCTGCTCGGTTCCCCGACGCCGCCGAGGTGGTCAACGCGTGGCCGCACCGGTACTTGAGCGACCAATATGCTCAAGGGCTGTTGGACTCCAGGACCGTACTGTGCGTACTCACCCACGACCCCAAATTCGACATCCCCGTCCTAGAAGTGGCCCTCCGCGGCAGCCCCGTCGCCTTTATCGGCGCGATGGGATCCAGGCGTACGCACGAAGACAGGATGCTGCGGCTGCGGCAGGCGGGACTGAGCGAAACAGAACTGTCCAAGCTCCACAGTCCGGTGGGTCTGGACCTGGGTGCCCGGACCCCGGAGGAAACGGCCGTGTCGATCGCTGCGGAGTTTATTTCCCGGCAGTGGAGCGGCAGCGGCGAGCCGCTGCGGCAACTAGGCGAGCGGATCCACCACGACGAGCAACTGTAGCGACACGTGAACCAGCGGTACGCCGCCAAGGGGCACGTCGCGGCGTCCGGGCTGCCCGGGCGTAAGCTCGTGCCATGGCGAGATACTTCGATGTGCACCCCGAGAACCCCCAGCCGCGTTCGATCCTGCAGGCAGTGGAGATCGTCCGCTCAGGCGGCCTGATCGCCTACCCCACCGATTCGTGCTACGCACTGGGCGCCCAGTTGGGTAACCGGGAGGCCCTGGACCGGATCAAGTCCATCCGGCACCTGGGCGACAAACACCACTTCACGCTGGTTTGCAAGGACTTCGCCCAGCTCGGCCAGTTCGTCCAGATCGACAATGACGTCTTCCGCAGCATCAAAGGCGTGACACCGGGCAGCTACACGTTCATCCTGCCTGCCACGAGGGAGGTGCCCAAGCGTTTGCTGCACCCAAAAAAGAAGACAGTTGGCGTACGCATCCCGGATAACCACGTAGTCCAGGCCCTACTCTCCGAACTCGGCGAACCCCTGCTGTCCAGCACGTTGCTGCTTCCCGACGAGGAAGAGCCCCTGACGCAGGGTTGGGAGATCAAGGAGCGTCTGGAGCACGTGGTGGATGCCGTGATCGATTCCGGTGACTGCGGCGCCGAACCTACCACCGTGATCGATTTCTCGGGCGGAGTCGCGGAAATCGTCCGGCGGGGCATGGGAGACCCTTCCCGCTTTGAATAGGGCGGTGCCCGCTACGCGGACTCAGCCGCGCGGGCCTGCCTGTTCCGCAGCCACCGGCGGACCAGATCGATGGCGGCCACCAGCCCGGCGAGGGGTGACAGCACGGCTAAGGCGTAAACGAAAAGCAGCCAGGTCAGGGTGGTCACCGGCGACTGGCGCGCGCTGAGGAGGGAAAGTCCGCCGAACAGGCCCAGCACCCAGAACAGGATGACCCCGGACAGCACGGCGGCCGCGGGGAAGTACTCGTTCGTAACGACTTTCTTTACGGTTTCCATGCTTTCTGTCACCCACTCGTTCGCGATGACTTTCTTGATGGTTTCCATGGCCCTCCTGTCACCCGGCGGTGGGACTGCCCGCCAGGGTCCATCCCAGTATGAGGCCCCGGGCACGTGGATTTCCCGCGAATCGCTGCCACGTGATGAAGTTAACTCCCCGTTCCGGCCGCAGCGGAATCCCGGTGCTCAGCGTAGTGTGCCGGCACCGTCGGGGACGTCCGCAGAGGACGCGAAGGGGCCCTGAAGAACGAGGTGGAGCTGGCCCCGGATAGAACGGGACGCTAGACGGCGGCCCGCACACGCTGGAGAAACGAATCCAGCACACGCCCGGCATTCTCGTGCATGCGTTGCGACTCGGCCGCCGGCAGCTGCCGGCTCTTGGGCCCGTTCAAGCGCTCACCCAGGTAGAGCAGCGCCGCGAGGACCTCCGAAAGTTCGGAGTTTGCTTCGGCATGCTGCCGCAGCAGGCGAAGATGCGCTTGCTGCAGCGCCGGGCCGGGAGTGCAGCCAAGGTCGTGATCGAACAACCGGCGGCAGCGGTCATACGCCGCCAGTCCTTCCGCCGGCAGGCCCGCCTGCTCATAGGCTGTGACCAGCACAGTCCAGGCTCGCTCGTTGAGGGGCTCGGACCGGATGGCAGCCTGCACCAGGTTGACGGCCTCCTCCGGCTTGTCCAGCAGCGCGGCAGTCTCAGCCGCGAGGATCTGCAGCGCCACCTTCTCCGCCGCATGGCGTGTGCGTGCCTCTTCGGCCCAGTCGGAGGCGAGCTCAAATCCGAGCAGCGGCTCGGCGCTAAGGTCTAGGGCCTCGAGCATCAGCGGGTATGCCCCCACGGGAGGCAGCTCCCCGGCCGCGCGGACCAGTGCCCGGAACCGGAACAGGTCCAGGTCCACGAGGGCGGGGTCCAACACGTAACCGCTGTTGGCGGTGCGGAGCGGGCCGGTTTTGGTCTGGCCCGGCTGGATGGCGCGCCGGATACCGCTGATGTAGCTCTCCAGTGTGGCCACGGAGCCGTCGCTGGCCCCTGCGCCCCAGAGAAGATCGATCAGGCGGGTCTTGGATACGGGCGTCCCCAGATTCAGGAGGAGGATCTCCAGTATGTGCCGGGGTTTGCATCCCCCCATGTCGGCGGCAGTGAGCGAGACGCCGTCCCGGCGCACTTCGAAGGATCCGAACAAGCGGACCGAAATGGAGGGTGCAGTTCCCGTTAGGCTTTCCACGATGCCTCCGATTTCCCCAGGTAAACGACCTCAAATGCCTGTGAGGAGCCGGTTTAAGCATGGGAATCAGGCCATACTGAGACTCTGTTCCTCCGGCTCTCCAATGCCACCGTGACATGCCCGGAGTTGGCGCAACAAGGCATGCCGCTACCCGATCTTTCGCCCGGAGAAAGTCGGGTACAGGCGTCAGTACCGCTGAGTACGGCGGCGAAGCGGCGGGCAGGTACTTGCGACATGAAACGAGTAATCCTGCGGGTCGCTGTGTTGGGCACGCAAGTAGTTGCCGGGACGGCAAATTCCGTGCTCTCACGCAATGATTTGCGCCTAAATCCGGCCCGGCAGCCTGCGTTGAAGAAGGCCCCGGCGGCCGGTACCGGACCGGTTTCCCCTACTGGTTCTCCGTCATCTCCGCCGGCACCGCTACCAGACCCAGCTCCGCGCCATCGCGCAGGACCGCAAGATCGAGCGGCTCTCCGATCGCTTCGGCGAAGAGCAGTTTCTGCAAGCTCTCAGCGTTGGACACGGACCGGTGTCCGACCTTCAGGAGGATGTCACTTGCCCGGAGCCCTGCGCGTTCGGCGGGCGAATCCGGCAGTACTTCCACTACCATCAGGCCCTCCCTGCGGCCGGTCCGGACCACGGCGCTCGGTTGCAGCTGGATGGGCGTGCTGACGAGCCCAAGGTAGGCCCGGCGGACGCGGCCGTCTTTCACCAGCGAGGCGATGATCCGCCGCGACGTGGCATTGACGGGCACAGCCAGGCCCAATCCGATGCCTGCAACGGCAGTATTGATGCCGACAATCCGTCCGCGGGCATCCGCCAGCGCCCCTCCGGAGCTGCCGGGGTTGAGAGCAGCATCGGTCTGGATGACGTCCTCGATCACGCGCCGGTTCCGTCCGGACCAGACTGGAATAGAACGGCCCAGGCCGCTGACAACTCCGGCTGTGACGGAACCCGAGAGTCCGAGCGGATTACCAACGGCGATCACCAATTGCCCGACCCGGAGCGATTCGGCGTCCCCCAAGTCCGCCGGTGCCGCCGTCGGCGCCCTGCCGTGGACCACGGCAAGGTCGGAAAGCGGATCGGCTCCCACCACCTCCACGGCGGTGGACGTGCCGTCCGCGAAGACCGCGTGTCCTGACTCCGCGCCGCCCACCACGTGGGCGTTCGTCAGCAGATACCCGTCGGTCGTGAAGAGAACGGCCGAACCCGCTCCGACCCTGAACCTGCCGTTGCGCCCGTTGCCGGTCATCTCGATCGCCGCGACGTGTGGTGTGACAGCTTCGGCTACGCGGATGACCGTCGCGGAATAGGAGTCCAACGGGTCCTCGGACACGTCAGATCCGGGAAGCTTGCTGATGGCTTCGGCCACGGTGCACCTCCTGCGAAACGGTACTCATCCAAGTCAACCACTGCGGTCCCGGCAGTAGTCCCGGGGCGCATACGCCGTCAGTGAAATACGCCGGATGAAGCGTCGGAGGTGCAACAGTTCAGCCGGGCGTGGATCCGAGGCTAGGCTCGAAAGATAATTCCGCACGACAGCCCAGGAGAACCTACGTGAACCCAGCGTCCGCTTCCCCCGCTCCGTTGCCCCCGCCAGGCCTGACGTGGGGTATCAAGCGCAGCTTCATGGACTACATTGCGGGGCTCCCGGACGGCGCTGTCTCCGCTGCCGACGGCGCGACGGTGACCGCGTCCGGAGAGTTTTGTTTCGCCCCCGACGGCTCCGAATATGATCCCGCCAGCGGTACCGGTGTGCTGCGGTTCCGCGGCGACGTTCGAGTCGCCGGCCACCACGGCATGATGTTTGTCCGGCTGCTGAATCCCTGGGTCGAACTCACCGGCGGGCACGGGGTCCTGTCGATCAGCACCGGCGACGGCGGCGGGAAAGACCGCGTGGACGTCGGCACCCTCCGCACGGCCGCACCCCGCAACATGGAGGGGTTCCTGGTCTGGGAGCGCGTCGACGTGGCGGTATCCCAGGCTGGTTCGGAACTGTTTGACGGCCAGTACGCGGACGGCCAGGCGATGGACCCGCTGGTTATCCGCGTCCCCGCCTGACGGCGCGGCCTTAGCGGGGCCGGGCGGGACGCACCTTGACCGGAGCGATGGCGCCCACCAGCGCGACGGCGGTAATCGAGCCCGCCGCCATGATCGAGGCGAGCACGACGATCTGGAAGCGGCCCGCTTCCACCGGTGAGAGTCCCCCGAAGATTGCGCCAACGAACGCGCCCGGCAGAGTGACCAGGCCGGTCGTCTTCGTCTGGTCGGTCGAGGGGATGAGGGCTGAATAGACGGCCCGCCGGGCCAGTTCCAACGTCGACTGGCGCCGCGTCGCGCCCAAAGCCAGCCACGCCTCCACCTCGTCCCAGTGTTCATTCACCGACTCCGCAAAATGCCGGCCGGACAGGGTCGCGATGGTCATCGCGTTGCCGATCACGATCCCTCCGATGGCAAGCGCGTACCGCGGCGTGAAGGCGATCGCCCCCGTGCCGAAGTCGATGGCCAAGGTCACCACGATGCCCGCGGCCATGGAGCCGCCGACCACCGCGAGGCGGCTCCAGGCCCAGCCCAGCCGCCGCGATGCGGTGACCGCGGCCACGGTGAACATCACGAGGAGGGCCGCGCCCACCCAGACCGGGCTGGTGATGACGCCGCCCAGAATCAGGCTAATGACGGCGAGCTGCGCAGCTCCGCGGAGGATCGCCAGCGCCGGCGCGGACGCGTACGGGATCCGGAATGCCGCGAGCAGACCAACAGCCACCGCCATCAGGAGCCCGACGCACAGCAGCGTGGGCAAAAGATCAGGGAAACCGGTCATCAGGCCAGCCTATAGATCTGTCCAGCAGCAGCAGGTGCCCGTGCGGCAGGTCGGGCTCCGGGATGGCCGCCGCCTGACGCCGGGGAGGCATTCGGGTGGGGATACCGGGCGTCAGGCCAGGGCGGCGCTAAGGCTTCAGGACTACCTTGATGCAGCCATCTTCCTTCTTCTGGAACAACTCGTAGGCTGCTGCGGCCCCGTCCAGGGAAACCTCATGCGTCTTCAGGTCCATGACGCCCAGCGGGTCCGACGGATCCTCCACAATCGGGAGCAGCTCATCGGTCCAGTTGCGCACATTGCATTGGCCCATGCGGAACTGCAGCTGCTTGTCGAACATTGTCAGCAGCGGCATCGGACTGGCCGTACCGCCGTAGACTCCGCTCAGCGACACTGTGCCCCCGCGACGGACGGCGTCAATGGCGGAATGCAAGACCGTCAGACGGTCCACACCGGCGGTCTCCATGGCCTTCTTCGCCACCGCGTCCGGCAATATGCCCACCACATGCTGAGCGAAGGCGCCGACCGGTGAGTTGTGGGCCTCCATTCCGACGGCGTCGAGCACAGCGTCGGGGCCACGGCCCTCCGTCATATCGCGCAGCCGGTCCCCGATGTCCTTCGTGAAATCCAGGGTCTCTATCCCGTGGCGCTCAGCCATCCGGCGCCGCTCCGGGACAGGTTCGACCGCAATCACCCGCTGACCCAAATGACGCCCGATGCGGCTGGCGAACTGTCCCACGGGGCCGAGCCCAAACACGGCAAGCGTGCCGCCGGCAGGGACGTCGGCGTATTTCACGCCTTGCCAGGCGGTGGGGAGGATGTCCGAGAGGTACAGGTAGCGCTCATCCGGAAGTTCTTTTCCGACCTTGATGGGCCCATAGTCGGCGTGCGGGACGCGCAAGTATTCAGCCTGCCCGCCTGGCACGGAGCCGTAGAGTTCAGAGAACCCGAACAAGCTCGCCCCGCTGTTGTGAGAATGCACCTGCGTTGTTTCACACTGCGACTGCAGGCCCTGCTTACACATCCAGCAGTGGCCGCAGGAAATGTTGAACGGAATGACAACGCGGTCCCCTGGCTGGAGGTCATGCACGCCGGAGCCGACCTCCTGGACGATCCCCATTGGTTCGTGGCCCAGGATGTCGCCTGACTGCAGGTACGGACCCAAGACTTCGTAGAGGTGCAGGTCGGACCCGCAAATCGCCGTCGACGTAATCTTGACGATGGCGTCAGTGGGTTCCTGAATCACCGGGTCCGGCACGTTTTCAACGCGGACCGACCTCTTACCTTGCCAGGTTAGTGCCCTCATTAGAACTCCTTTGCGTGAGCCGACATTGCTAAGCATGCTGAGCATCCAGCCTAGCCCGGAGCCTCGTCCACGATCAAGGACCAGCGGCGGAAGGCCGCAGAACGCGCAACCCGCCGCGCTGCCCTGGCGCCTCGGCCTGCGCAAGGGACGCCGATTTCGGGTCTCACTCAGGCAGCCAACACCGTCTCGATCAACATCTGTTCGAGCCAAGCGAGGTAGCCTTCCTCGCTCCAGCCGGCCTGCACCACGAGGAGTTCATGCTGGTAGGGGGAAGTCAGGACAAAGAGCGTCATGGCCACGGACTCCTCCGACATATCCCCGCGAAGGCCGCCGCGCTGCTGCAGCAGGCGTGCCACCTTCAGCAAATCAGCGCGGATGCGCTCCTGGAGCCCGGCGTGCGCTGCAGCGATGTCCGCATCCCCCTGCGCGGCGGCGGCCAGCGCCTGCCAGAGCCGCCCGATTCGGCCGTTGAGTTCCGCGGCAAACGCGGCCAGGCCGAGCAGTCCGTCCCGGGCGCGCTCTTGCGCCAGAACAGCCTGTGCCGCCGGCACTTCAAGAATGGACCGGCCGCCCTCCGCGCCGGCTGTTGCTGCCTCCAAGGCAGCGAGCAACAGCCGCTTCTTGGGCCCGTGGCTTTGGACCGTCTCCACGGATACACCGGCCTCACCCGCAATGGCAGCCAGCGTGGTCGCGGTGAAGCCGTTCGCCGCAAAGCAGCGGCCGGCCGCCTCGAGTACCCGCTTGCGGGTGCGGGACGCCTGCTCTTCCCGCAACACCGAACGGTACTGCCGCGGACCAGAAATATTCCTCGCCATCATTCCTCCGCCATATTGACTACTGCCTCATAGTAATCAAAACTGAGGCGACGTAATCATTCCAGGGAGGCATCATGGCATCGGTTCTTGTTTGTTCCAGCCCCTTGATAGGGCATGTCACACCGATGTTGGCCGTTGCCGCCGGCCTTGTGGAGAGAGGGCACGATGTCCGCTTCCTCACGGGGCAGCGGTTCGGGCGCCGGGTGGCGGAGACCGGTGCCACCTTCGTGCCGCTCCCCCCGGAGGCGGACTTCGACGACACGAAGCTGGACGAGGCCTTCCCGGGCCGCGTGGGGCTGAAAGGACCAAAAGGGATCCGGTTCGACATCAAAGAGATTTTTATGCGTCCGGGGAAGGCCCAGTACGGGGCGATCAAGGCGGCGTTCGCGGAGCGTCCGGTCGATGCGGTCCTGGCCGAATCGCTGTTCATGGGCGCCGCGCTGCTGCTTGCCGGAGCGAACCCTGGCCGTCCTGCCGTCATCAACTGCGGCATCGTGCCGCTCAGCCTGGCCAGCCGCGACACGGCTCCCTACGGGCTGGGCATACCGCCAATGCCGGGAGTGGCCGGACGGCTGCGGAACCGTGCGTTGCAGACCTTCACCGAGAAGGTAGTCTTCGGCCCGGTCCAGAAATACGCCGACGAGGTCGCCCGCGACGTGACGGCGTCGCCGTTTCCGACCTTCTTCATGGACTGGCCCCGCGCCGCGGACCACATCGCCCAGTTCGGCGTCCGTGAGTTCGAATACCCCAGATCCGACCTGCCCGACACCGTCCATTTCGTGGGCCCGGTATCCCAAGGCGGATCAGCAGCCACCAGCGGCACCACCGCCCCCGTGCTGCCCGAGTGGTGGGCAGACCTCGATGCCGGACGTCCCGTGGTGCACGTCACGCAGGGCACTGTCGCCAACCGGGACTTCGATGACCTCGTCCGCCCTGCTATTGAGGGCCTCGCTGACGACGACGTCCTCGTCGTCGTCACCACCGGTGGACGGCCGCTCGACTCACTCTCCGGTCCGCTCCCCCGGAACGTCCGGGTCGCCACCTACCTGCCCTACGACGAACTGCTGCCCAAGACGGACGTCCTGGTCACCAACGGCGGCTACGGCGGAGTGCAGTTCGCCCTGCGGCACGGCGTGCCCCTCGTCGTTGCGGGCGAAACGGAGGATAAAACCGAAGTATCAGCCCGGGTGGCGTGGTCTGGCACTGGAATCAACCTGCGGACCAGCCGGGCCACACCCGGGGCCGTCGCCAAGGCCGTCCGCTCGGTTCTTTCCAATCCCTCCTACCGCGACGCCAGCAACCGCATTGGCCTCGCCATCCGGGACTCGCGGGGTGTGGACGGGCTCGCCGATCTCCTCGAGGGCATCTCAGCCGGCAGGGCGCCACACGCTGATGCGGACTGACCCGGACAGACACCGGTATCACCCGCGGCGGGAATCCTGTTGCTTAGTCAACGTCCTGGCCTAGTACCTCCAGGTAGGCTTCCACCGGCCGGTCGGGGATGGTGGTTGGCGCCTCCAGGTGCACCGCACCCGAGGGAAGAATGCCCGCGCCACCGTACCGGTCCATCACCTGCCACTGGGCGAGCACGTCTTCACCCGCGTGGACCGGCGGAAGCTGCGTCCAAAACTCGAACCCGCCGGCGTCATGCAACGCCGCGGTCCGATACATGACGCACCCGCCGAGCCACGCGATCCGGTACGCAATCCACTCCCCAGGCCCGAGGCCGAGGTCCGTGCTGAGGTGCGCCAAGTTCGCGGCGCTGTGGAGGGGCCAGCGCTCAAAACCTTCCGCTCCCGGCCTGATCCGCTCCGGACGGACCGGCCCATCCCACGGGGAGAACGCCCCCGTCTGCTCCGGCCGCCTGTCGGAGAGGTAGGACAGGCCCTGGGGTGCCATGCCAACAAACCCGCAATCAAGCTGTTCCAAGGCGCTACTTAGCAGTTTCAAGGCATCCGGCTCCAGCCAGATGTCGTCGTCGAGGAACAGAACTTTCTCCGCCGAGGCCTGTTCGAGCATGAACTGTCGATGTTCGGCCAGTCCTTGCCGCGGAAGATGCCGAAGCAGTTCGACGGGCCGGCCCTGCGCCTGCAGCACCCGGACCATCGCCGCCGCCGCGGCGTTCTCCCACGCCGGAGCCCCCGAAGATTGGTCGCTGATGACCACCCTGAACTCCGATTGCTGCTGGGCCGCCAACCCGGCCAGGGTCACGCCGAGCTCGGCAGGACGGTCGCACGTGGGAATAAGGACGTCGACAGCGACGTCCGTCACCGGTTCTGCTGGCTGTGCCCAACGCGAAGACGACCGGCTCATCAAAAGCCTCCTCCCTGTCAGCCTGGAAACTGACCGGTGCCAGGTCCTGCAGCCCCGGCCGCAGGCGTGGGCCGATGTCACCGACAATTAACGAGCATACTGAGCATCGGGAGCGTTGCAAGGTCCCGGACGCTTCCCCCTGGGCTCCCGCGGAACCTTCCCACACCTGACCAACTGGCTGGCCGGAGAACTGCGCGACGTCGCATTCCCCACCACGGAGATCTCACGGGGCCGGAGTCCCCAGCTGTCTATGCCGAATGGCTTGCCGCGCCGGGCTCCCCCACGGTGCTCATTTACAGCCACCATGACGTGCGCGCCGTCAAGGAGGAAAACTGGGACCAAACTTCCCCGTTCGACCCCGCATGTCGGGACGGCCGGCTCTACGGCCGGGGAAGCTCAGATGCCAGGGCCAGGTCTTGGCCCACGTCTGGGGCATCCGCTCCCACTTGCACGCCACCGGACGCACCGCACCGGCAGTGAACCTCAAAGTGATCATCGAAGGGGAGGAAGAGGCGGGCTCCCCCGGATTGGCAGACCTCCTTCGGGCGAACCGGTCCCGTCTGGACGCCGACGCCGTCATCTTCTCCGACACCTTGCTGTGGCGCGCCGATCATCCGGCCCTCTGCACCAGCATCCGCGGCATGCTCGACGCGCGCCTGGAGGTCTACGGTCCACTAACGGACATCCACAGCGGCGCAGTGACCGGCACCGCGCCCAATCCTGCCTTCGAACTAAGCAACCTGCTGGCACGGCTGCACAACCAGAAGGGCAGGATCACACTCCCTGGCTTCTACGACGACGTTGAGGAAATATCCGAGCGGCGCCGCGCGGAACTGGCCGCGCTCCCGTTCGACCCACAGGACTGGCTGGAACGGTCGCACACCCGCAGCATCGGCGGCGGCTGGTGGAGGACAACTGGCACGACAGTGACGAAAGCGTCAGCATCGACGTACTGAAGGCAGGTGCCGCGACGCTGGCGTTGCTGTGGGATGAGTTGGGCCGCCGTCGCTAGTACCCTGCCCCCGCTTCGCGTTACGACCGGGAAACAAAGTGCCGGCCGCACGCTGGTTGAGGAGAGCGTACGGCCGGAAACTTTGAACCGGAGTTCTTTACTAACTCTCGCCCATCCCGCTGAGATAAGACTGAGAGTGGCGGGTTTCCCGTCGCGGACCCGTCGGCCGGGAGGAAAACGCGCGATAAACCCGGAAAATTCGTGACCTAGGTTGTTCGGATCCCCCGGGGTGCCGCATTCTTGGAGCATGGCACAGCGCAAGGGGGCGGCGGCCAGCCCGCCGCGCAGGGACGAAACCCGCTGGGGCGTTCGCAAGCGCTCGACGGCCGTCGCCGTCGGCGTCGTGGCAGTGGCCCTGCTAGTAGGCGGCGTCATCCTGCTGGTACTGCTGCATACATCGCTGGTGACCTCCACGGACTCAACCGCCAGGCAGAAGGCCCTCGACGTCATCGCCGAAATGGAGGATGTGGACGTCGAGGACGCCCGGGCCTACATCACGGACACCGCCCATGCGGGCCAGTTCGTCCAGCTCCTGGACTCAACCGGGTACGTTGTGATCGCCTCCGATCCGGAAGTCGCCAACGCCCCCCTCTCCGCCCAGCGGCCTGCTCTGGGCCAGACCATGGTCCAGGATGTCTCGAGCCTGCCAAGCATCGGCGACAACGACGACTACCACATCGTGACCGTTGGCGCCCGGACCGGCACCATGGTCTACTCGGTGGTGGTCGCCCAGGCAGCGCAGATCCAGGCCGACGCCATTTCCACAGTTGCCTGGTTCATGCTGGGGGCAACGCCTCTGCTACTGCTCACGGTGGCGGTTTCCGTGTGGCTGCTCGTGGGCCGTTCACTCCGCCAGGTCGAAAGGATCCGCGGCCAGGTGGCGCGGATCAATTCCGAACGCCTGGACGGACGCGTCGACGTGCCGAGCACGAACGATGAGATCCAGGCGCTGGCGCTGACCATGAACATGATGCTGGACCGGCTCCAGGCCTCAGACAGCGAACAGCGCCGGTTCGTTTCGGACGCCAGCCATGAACTGCGCAGCCCTCTGGCCACCCTCAAGGCGGGCGTTGAGATCGCGGCCACCGATCCCACCGGGGCAATGTGGCTCCAAATGAAGGACGTCCTCGCCGAGGAAACAGAACGCATGAGCTACCTCGTGGAGGACCTACTGACCCTGGCGAAGGCAAACGACGGCGGCCTGAAAGTGGAACCCGAGGACGTGGACCTCGACGACGTCCTCGACCAGGAGATCCGCCGGCTGCGCTCCACCAGCCGCCACCGGATTTCCGTCGAGCTCGTTCCGGCGCGGATCCGCGGCGACGCCCGCCGGCTGGCCCAGGTGCTGCGGAATGTCCTGGACAACGCCGACCGGCACGCCCTGTCCCGGATAGACGTTGACCTGCGGCCGGCCGGGAACCAGGTCATCATCACTGTGGACAACGATGGCGATCCCATCCCGGAGGCGGACCGCAACCGGATCTTCGAACGCTTCGTCCGGCTGGATGGCAGCCGCTCCCGCGAAGGCGGCGGCAGCGGGCTGGGCCTGGCCATCGCGGCAGGCATTGTTGCCGCCCATCACGGGACCATCCGTTCCACGGATGCGCCGCCGGGGCACTGCCGGTTTGAGATTGCACTGCCCGCCCCGGACCCCTTGCCGCCGTCCGAGCCTGCTGCCCTCAGCCCTCGGACGGCACGACGGCACGGGGCCCAGGGATCGGTCCGGAGCTGAGCAGATAGCCCATGCCTCGCACGGTGGTCAGGGTGTGGACGCCGAAGGGCACATCGATCTTTCGCCGGAGATAGCCGATGTAGACCTCCACAACGTTGTCCGCACCCTCGAAAGCCGGGTCCCAGACGTTCTGCAGAATCTCTGCCTTGGAGACAATCTGATCGTGCCGACGCATGAGGAATTGGAGAAGCCCGTACTCCCTCGCCGTCAGGCTGATGGCGGTATCTCCGCGCCGCACGCTGCGGTTCACGGGATTGAGCGCCAAGGTGCCAACAGTCAAAACAACGGGCCTGGCCGGCGCCCCGCGGCGGATCAACGCCCTGATCCGGGCCACCAGCACCAGGAAACTGAACGGCTTGGTCAGATAGTCATCCGCACCCAGGTCGAAGGCGTCGGTCTGGTCGTACTCGCCGTCCTTGGCCGTGAGCATCAGCACCGGAGTCCAGACCTTGCGCCGCCGCAGTTCCTTCAGGACGTCGTAGCCGTTCATCCGCGGCAACATGAGGTCAAGCAGGATCGCATCGTACGGATTCTCGAGCGCGGCCGACAGCCCGCCGACGCCGTCGTGGGCAACATCGACGACGAACCCTTCGTTCTTCAGTCCGCGCCGCACCGTCTCCGCAAGTGCGTGCTCATCCTCCACCATCAGAATCCGCACGGCAGGGCCCCCTCTCTGTGAGCCAGTATGGCCCTTCCTGAGCGGGTCCGGGAGGGGAATTCATCGTGTCCCGGTAAGAGACCCGACGTGGGCAGACCGCTAAGCGGGCCGGGGAGGCCCGAACAGCCAGCCCGAAACGTCGCTGCGCAGTATCACGTGCGGTCCTCCCGTTGCACTGACGTTCCCGTTGGGGACGTAGTATCCGCGGCCGGCGCCGGGGCCGCCAGCCGCCCGGTCCAGGGCGTCCGTGAGGCGCCGGTTCAGGTAACCGTCGGGTCCCAAGGACCGCAGTTCTTCGAGCTCCTCCGGCGTGAGCCGTCCCAGCACTGCAGCGATATCGGCCATGGCGTATCCCTTCCGGTGAATGCGGACAGGTCCCAAACTGGATAGTCCTGAAGGATTCAGGCTAAGGCGCGCAAATTAACGGCGCGTGAAGCACGCGTGACCGGTCGCGAACAAAAGCCCGAAGGGTGCCAAGGCGGCCGGCCGCCGCCGGGTGTCACGAGAGTCACGCGGGCGAGTCCCCCGATCCCCAGCATTTACCCGGTGTAATGCTGTACCGTTCATTCCCGGAGAGCCGGAGAGGCTCCGGACCAAACAGCCCAGCAACGGAAATGAGTACCACCAGGTGGCAACCGATTATGACGAAGTACGCTCCGACGTCGCGGAATCACGCAACGCCTCCCTCGAGGCCCTCCGGTCGGCGAACGCACCAGACGCCCGGAGCGTAGTCCGCGAGCTGGACGAGGCCGATACCTCCGAAGGCGTCGAGCTTCCCGGAGCCGACTTGTCCGGCGAGGAGCTGACCGTAACGGTCATCCCGCAGAAAGAGGACGAGTTCACCTGCTATTCCTGCTTCCTCGTGCGGCACCGGTCCCAGCTCGCCAAAGAGAAGGCCGGACACGCCTACTGCGCCGACTGCCTTAGCTAAACATCCGAGCAGCCCCGGCCCGGCCTGGCCCCGCTCGCCGGGCCAGCAGCAACGGTTGTGCTAAAGGCAACCCCGCCTTCAGGCGGCGGGAAAGACCAATGACGGTTCGTCCGCGGTGGCGAGGGTCAGAACTGCCTCCTCGACCGTTTCGTGGTCCTCGAGTTCGCGTTCAACGCGCCGCAGTGCCACGGCGACGTCATGCTCCCGGTGGTCCCCCTGGATGTCCACCGCCGCCACGAGGTACAGCCGACGCGGACCGACAAATTCCAGGTGCAAGTAGGTGATGCGCTCGATTTCGGGGAACCTGAGGAGCCGTCTGGCCATGGCTTCCTCAACATCGCTGGTTACTGCCTGGCCCACGAGGAAGCGCCGGTTGCGGTCGATCAGCACGACGGCGACGACTGCCAGCAGGATGCCCACCAGAATGGACCCGACGGCGTCCGGCACGGTGGATCCTGTGGCCTGGTGAAGCGCTATCCCGGCGAAGGCGATGAGCAGCCCGATCAGGGCGGCCCCGTCCTCGGCAAAGACGGCACGCAGTGTGGGGTCCGAGCTCTTGAGGACCTGTTCCAGGGTGTTCCGGTCAAGCTCGCGCGCCGCCTTCCGCGACTGCCTGAACGCCTGGGTGAAGGACACGCCCTCCAGCACAAAGGCGATGCCCAGGACCACGTAGGCAATCGTGAAGTCTCCGGCCGGCTCCGGCGTGATGAGCTGCTGGATGCCGTGCATCACCGATACCACCGCCCCGGCCGTGAACAGGCCAAAAGCGGCGATCATGGACCACACATAGGCCTCGCGCCCGTAGCCCATGGGGTGGGTCTGGTCCCGTTTCCTGGCGGCTTTGCGTTCGGCGATCAGCAGGAACACCTGGTTGCCAGTGTCGGCCCAGGAGTGCGCGGCCTCGGCAGTCATGGACGCCGAGCCCGAGACGAGCGCGGCCGCGGATTTGGCTGCCGCGACCAGAATATTCGCCGCGAAGGCAATGAGCACCGTCAGGGATACGCGCGGGGGCTTATCAGGCTTCACTCAACTTCCTCCTGCCGCCGTTGGAATGCATGCCAGTGACTACGCTATCCCTCCTGCCCGCACCGGGTCAGATTTCAGGCGTGCAGGTTCCATTAATGCCGGGCGGGCGCACAATGAAGGAAGTACGTGAACTGACTCTTACCCGTATCCGTTTTGGGGTGGTGCGCTATGACTGCAGGCCGCAAGCCGTCGATGAGCGCACAAGCCCGGCCCCGGAGGTCTGCAGGCCTGCACGGGACCGGCATGACGCTGCGCATCCTCACGGCCGGCGCCTTGTTCATCGACGCCGCCGTCCACCTTCATCTGGCCCCGGTCTACCAAGCGGGAAACCCCGCCGGGATCGGCCAGGGCAACCTCTTCCTGTTGGAAGCCGCCGCGGCTGTGCTCGCCGGTCTGTTCGTGCTGCTGCGCGGCAGCAGAGTTGCCTACGGTGTCGCGTTCCTGGTTGCGCTGAGTGCCTTCATCGCCGTGGTTCTCTACCGGTACGTGGACATTCCCGCGTTCGGCCCGTTTCCGGCGATGTACGAGCCCGTGTGGTTCTTCGAGAAGACCGTCAGCGCCGTGGCCGAAGGTGCCGGCGCTGTCTTGGCGGCCGTGGGCTTCGCCAGGGCCGCACGGCGGACGTCCCGGCGGCGCACCACCGGGTCCCCCGCCTGAGCACCCCGTCCCGCCCGTCAGCACGGCCCGGCGCGGGATTCAGCGGGGCTGCCCGCCCCGGGCCGGGCGGGAGGGTGCAGGCTTTGGTTCCAGGTCCAACGCCGCCGGGCCCTGGATGACCTTGCCGTCGGAGGCAAACCGCGAGCCGTGGCAAGGGCAGTCCCAGGTCGCCTCGTCCGGGTTGAACTCCACCGTGCACCCCAAGTGTGTGCAGACGGCGGAGAGGGCGAGCAACTCTCCGGCCGGATCGGCATACAGGGCAGTCGGCCGCCCGTCGATCTCGACGACGGTGCCTTGGCCCGGACGCAGCGCCGGGACGGTGATGTGACTGTGTTGCGGCTGCTCCGGCTGGGCTGACTGTCTGGGCTGTTCCGGTTGCGTGCTGGCCCCTGCAGGTCCGGACGTGGCTTCCGTCGGACTAGAGGGCCTCAATTGCTTCCAGGCGGCCGGAACGGACGGCCTCGGCGAAGGCCTGGTAGTCCTTCTCGTTCTGATCGGCGTAACGCTCGGAAAAGTCCGTGATCGACTGGTCGAACTTGTCGCTCTTGCCAAGATAGGCAGCGATCGCGATCGGGTCACCCGACCTGGCGTGCGCCCGCGCCAATGTCCAGCCACAGGCGCTGGCATAGAAATTCATGCCCACCGGTTTCATCGCTTCTACGATGGCTGAGCCCTTCATGTCGCGCAGTTGCCGCCAGTAAAGGTAGCGGTTGTCCTGCACGCCCTTGGTCCAGCCCAGGAAGATGTCACTCGCGGCCTGCATCATCCGTTGCCCCTGCACCACGCGCTCGCCCGGCTGGTTGAACCTGCTCTTCGGTAAGTGGTCCTCGAGCACTGACCGTGTGGCCTCCTTGACCTGCAGGAACAGCGGATCCTGCTGATCGCGGCCCTGCAGCAAGGCGATGAACGCCCGCGTTCCGACGCTGCCGACGCCCACCACCTTGCGGGCGACGTCGATAACTTCGAAGCGTTCGAGCAGATGACGCCGGTCGTCCGGCAGCGTGGCCCGGTAGGACCGGAGTTGCTCCCGGATGTTTCGCTGCACATCATCGCCTGACATGCCGTACGCGTCTCCCAGTTCCCGAACGGGAATGACGATCGGTGGCTGGCTGACGATCCTGTACCGGCCCTCGTCGTCGAGCTCGGCGAGCTTGGAGAGAGCCTGCAGGCTGTCGC
The DNA here is from genome assembly GCF_042883665.1 of Arthrobacter sp. NPDC058192. Taxonomy (NCBI): domain Bacteria; kingdom Bacillati; phylum Actinomycetota; class Actinomycetes; order Micrococcales; family Micrococcaceae; genus Arthrobacter; species Arthrobacter sp. NPDC058192. The sequence continues at coordinate 85,747 of NZ_JBHVVJ010000002.1, forward strand.
GCGTGTGGGCCTTGGCCACATTTTGCCGCGCCACCTTTTCCATGCCCTGGGCCGCCTTCTTGAGGGCCTTGCCCTTCTGGGTCGCCACGGCCAGCCGCATGGTTTCCATCAGCTGTTCCTCGGACAGCCGGGCGTACCAGACGTCCAGGGTGCGCATCTGCGCGAACTGGGCCATCGCCTCGCGGTACGCCCGTACGGATGTGAGTGTCACCTCGCGCGTCTCCTCCTTGCTGAACCCGTTGTTGCGCGCCGCGATGGTGAAGCTCGCGGACATGCGTTTGACGTCGTACTCGAACGGGCCCGGAAGGGTCTCGTCGAAGTCGTTGATATCAAACAGAAGGGTCCGCTCCGGTGACGCGAAGACGCCGAAATTGGACAGGTGGGCGTCCCCGCACAGCTGGGAAACCAGGCCCGCGCGCGGCGTGGCCTTCAGGTCGGCGGCCATGATCTTGGCGGCCCCCCGGTAGAACGTAAACGGTGAGGTCAGCATCCTGCCGTGACGTACCGGCACGAGGTCGCGCTCCCGGGTGAGGTTCTGCTCCTCGAGGAGCGCCACGGGATCGGGACGGTCGGGCGCCGGCGCCCAACCCGTGTGGCTGGAGACGGGCACCTTCTTCCGGTGCCTCTTGCCCCTGTCAACGCGTTCCTCGACGCTCGGGTGAGTGACTTTGGTCTTGGCCATGATCCGTGACCTCCATAGCTCGTCAGGAACCGTAAGTCCGGAACCGCTGCCGGCGTTCCACACTGCGATTGTGTCCCCGAAGCGGCCCACCGTCAACGCGCTCCCGACGATAGCGCGATCGGTTTCAGGACACATGCCGGTCCGGGCTGCGGAACGGACGATTGGCTCATGCCCTGCGGGTGATGTCATCGGCCGCTTTGGCGGGTTAAGTGGATGACGTGCCGCAGTGCCCGCCTTTTTCCCGGCAGGCGGCACACAGCCGCCGGAACCAGATGGAGACAAGACCATGTCCGAACAAGATGCCCCTGTCCTTGAAGCCCTCGCAGACATCACCCTCGTATCCCTCGAACGCTCAACGCTCGAGCCGCGCGAGTTGATGCTCGCCCGGATCGCGGTGCTTGCCGCAGTCGACGCCCCGCCCGCCTCGTACCTGCTTAATGCAAGCACCGCGATTGACGTCGGCATCACCCTGGAGGACGTCCAGGGCGTCCTTATTGCCGTTGCGCCGATTGTCGGCACGCCCCGGATCGTGGCCGCGGCAGGCAATATCACCCAGGCGCTCGGTTTCGCCGTCGCAATGGCCGAGGCCGAGATCGAGGCTGCACTCGAGAGGCAAAGTGAGGCGGGCGCGGGGAGCTGAACCCGCCTGAAGGCGCGTCTTCGTCGCTGAAGAGCGGACATGCAGTACCGTTGCGTGCGAACCCGGCGTTCCGACGTCGGCAGTCCCTCGCTGCATCGGCCACGATGCCACGATCGAAAGCGGCCCCATGAACAAGAACAGGCTGGAGGCCTTCAGCGACGGCGTGCTTGCCATCGTGATCACCATCATGGTCCTGGAGCTTCACGTCCCGGCCGAACCCACCTGGCAGGCACTGCTCCACGAGCTTCCCACGTTCCTCAGCTACCTCCTGAGCTTCGTGTACGTCGGGATTTATTGGAACAACCACCACCACATGCTGCATCTGGCCGGGAGGATCAACGGTGCAGTCCTCTGGGCCAACTTGCATCTGCTGTTCTGGCTGTCCCTTTTCCCCTTCACCACCAGGTGGATCAATGACGCGGGCCTGGCGGAGGTGCCCGTCCTGGTTTACGGGTTGAACCTGTTGCTCGCGGCCATAGCGTTCTACATCCTGAAATTGGCCCTTATCCGTCAACAGGGACGTGGTGGCGCGCTGCAGGAAGCCATGGGCAAGGACTGGAAGGGCAAGGGATCTCCGATTCTGTACATCGCGGGGATGGGCCTGAGCTTTGTGAGCCCGCTCCTGGGGATCGCCGCCTACACGGTGGTGGCCGCGATCTGGCTCATCCCGGACCGGCGGGTGGAGCGGTTCCTCGCGCACACCTGAGTGGCGCGCGCGGGATCACCGGGTGACGCGCTGGGCGCGCTGGGACAGTGACGCCCGCAGGAATTCCAGATGAGCCGGGGTGGGGGCCGCCACGTTGGGCGCGTAGCCCGGGTGTTTGCCGAGGTACTTCTTGATGAACGGGCACACCGGAACGATCCGGAGGCCCGCCGCAACGGTTTCGTCCAGCGCCTGTGCGGCCAGTTTTCCTGCCAGCCCCCGGCCGCCATATCCATCGTCTATTGCCGTGTGGTAGAAAATCCGCTGGCCCGCGACCTGATCCCCGGCAACGTCGTCAAAGTAAGCGGCCTGGCCGATCACGACGCCGGCATCGAGCATTTCGTAGCGGCTGCGGTCCGGGTTGTTCGTGATGGTGGTCGTGGTCAATCTGGTCTCCTTCGATGGGGCGCGCGGGCCGTTGGGCGGGTTCGGGTGTGGCGGGTTTGGTCAGTGGGTATGGTTCAGCCGCGGGGCCGGAGCCGGGCGTTCGGCAGAGCTGGCGCCGGGAGGGCGGGAGGTTGCCCGGGCGGGAATGAACCGAACCGCGGCTCTGCGTCTTCACCCATACCGATTTCAGGTTCGGCGCCGATTTCGGCCTGCCACTGGGCCCGGTACGCCACGATTTCCTCGTGGCTGCGTCCGACGAAGTTCCACCACATCACAATCTTTTCGCCCAGCGGCTCTCCTCCCATCAGGAGGACGCGGGCACCGTCGTTGCCCGCGGCCAGGGTCACGGACGAGTGGCCGGCCGGAAGGTAGGCGAGGTGGTCCGTGGGGACCGGGTATCCGTCCAGGGCCAGGCTCCCCGCGTCCACCAGGAGGCCGTGTTCAAAGGAGGCATCAGTACCCAGCGTCAGTTCCGTCCCGGCCTCCAGCAGGAGCTCCGCACCCAGCAGGGGCGTGTGGGTGGCCACAGGCGAGACCGAGCCCCCGAGCTCACCCAAAAACACCCGCAGGGTCCAGCCGTCTCCGCTGACCGGTTCCGGACGGTAGTGCTCGAACGTGGGGGCCATGTGGCGGGCTGTGTCAGGCAGTGCCACCCACAGCTGCGCACCGTGCAGGACGGTTGTGTCCGGGGTGGAAAATTCCGAGTGGCTGATGCCCCGGCCCGCGGTCATGAGGTTGACCTCTCCGGGCCGCACCATTGCATGGAAGCCGGCCGAGTCCCGGTGTTCGATCTCCCCCGTGAACAGCCAGCTGACCGTCTGCAGCCCGGTGTGCGGGTGGCGCGGGACCTTCATGCCGCCGGAATTACCGATCCGGTCCGGGCCATAGTGGTCCAGGAAGCACCAGGCTCCGATCAGGCTGCGCTGGCGCTGAGGCAGGGTCCGGCGCACGTCCATCGCGCGGGGGCCACCCAGCGGCACCTGCCGCGGAACCAACAGCTCGACGCCGGCGCAGGGCCCCTCCGCTTCACAGAGGATTTCCTGGGGCGCAACTTCGGTATTGCTCATGAAGACAGCCTAGTCCCGCGTGGTCACCGGGGCAGCCGCCGGGGCGCGGCACGGCCCTCGCCGTGTTGCGGCTTCAGATCCATGTCTGGCGGCGCAGTGGCGGTTCCGAGCCGCCAGGGCGCTGGACCAGGATTTGGTTCACACCGGTGAGCCCGCCCTCGAAGCCAAGGGCGCTCGCAGCCATGTAGAGCCGCCAGATCCTGGCCCGTCCCACGCCTGCGGAGCGGACGGCCTCGTCCCAGTTCTCCTCCAGGTTCCGCACCCAGGCACGGAGCGTCAAGGCATAGTGGCGCCGCAGCGCCTCAACGTCCAGGACTTCCAGGCCGGCCGCTTCGAGCGCCGCGACCATGTCTGAAAGGCTCAGCATCTCACCGTCCGGGAAGACGTAGCGGGGAATGAAGGAGTCCGGGTCGGGTGCGGTCGATCCGGCGTTCCAGGAGATCGCATGGTTCAGGAGCCGGCCTCCCGGACGGAGCAGGCCCTGCAGCCGGGAGGCGTAGTTCCCGATCTGCTCGCGTCCTACGTGCTCGGACATGCCGATGGAGCTGATCGCGTCGAACGGTCCGTCTTCCACGTCGCGGTAGTCCTGGACCCGGATGTCCACCCGGTCAGTCAGTCCGGCGTCGGCCGCCCGTTTGCGGGCGAGGGCGGCTTGTTCGACCGAAAGTGTCACACCGACGACGTCGACGCCGTAGTGCTGCGCTGCGTGCAGCGCGAAGCTGCCCCAGCCGCATCCCACGTCCAGCACGCGCATGCCCGGTTCCAGTCCCAACTTGCGGCAGACCAGATCCAGTTTGGCGGCCTGGGCCGCGTCAAGACCGGTCTGCTCCGACTCCCAGACCGCGCACGAATACACCATGGACGGGCCCAGGACGAGCGCATAGAAGTCGTTCCCGACGTCGTAATGGTGGGAGATGGCCGCCGCGTCGCGCCCCTTGGAATGGCGTCGGCCATGACGGCTCACCCGGGCTTCCTCGGCCGGCGGCACCGGAATCGGCCCCACAGCGCCAAGCCGGACCGCGGCCTTGAGCAGGGCGAACACTTCGCCCGGGGTCGGCGGCCGGAACGGTCCCGGCTCGGCAAACTTCCCGGCCGCACTGAGGGCGGCGAAGGCGGCGAAGATGTCGCCGGGTGCCTCGATGTCGCCGGCGACGTAGGCGCGGCTGAGTCCGAGCTGCCCGGGTGACCACAGCATCCGGCGAAGGGCCCGCCGGGACCGGAAAACAACCACCGGGGCGTCGGCTGGACCCGCTTCCGTGCCGTCCCAGGCCCGCAGCCGCAACGGGATCCCGTCGGTGCCAAGAATGATCGACAATGCGTCGGCCAGTCGTGATGCTGCATTCGTGGGTTTCGCCATGTCCCATGCCCCGCTTCCAGGTGCTCGCTTCCGGTGCCGCGTGCGGTGGTCCGGGCAGCGCTCGCGCCGCGTCCCATCTCCCGCACAGCTCCCAATCTAAGGGCAAGCAATGGCCCGTAACCAGAGGTTTGGTCGGCCAGTCTGCTCGACATGGCCGGGCGGCCTGGCGCTCCGGCATGCCGCGCCTCTGGTGTTCCTCGGCGCCGTTGCCTATCGTGTGTCGTATGTCTGAATCCTTCTCGTCTCTCGTCGACACGTTCAGGAACGTCGGTGTGTCCCGGGCCTTTGGCCCCGCCGCGACTATCGCCGGGGAAGAGATCGTCCCGGTGGCGATGGTGTCGTTCGGCTTCGGCGGAGGCAGCAGTCCGGAGGACGGCCAGCCCGGGGTCGGCGGAAGCGGCGGGGGCGGCGGAGGCTTTGTGCTGCCTCTTGGCGTGTACGCCAAAGGCCCCGCCGGGCATCTGACATTTCGGCCCAACACCGTAGTGGTGCTTGCGACGCTGATTCCGCTGGTGTGCGCCGTCGGCCTTTCGATCCGCGGCATTCTTAGGACCCTCGGCTCCCACGCGTAGAGCGGTCGTCCGAGGGCCGGACGTCGCGTCCCGGAAGTGCCAGAACCTGGGCCTCCAGGCCACTACGGGATCAAGACGCACGCACTCACCTGGTAGGCGTCACGGACGATGACATGGCCGGTTCCTGGTCGTCGTCGGCGTCGACCCATGCCGTGAAGTCCTTCAGCGACATGAAGCAGTAGTAGTCGCAATACCGCAGGCGCTTCTTCTCCGACTTGCTCATGCAACTAATTCGCTACGACGGCGGGCGCGGATGGCACGATTGCAGCTCTGGTGTTCCGCAGCGGATCCCGACTGGACAGTGACCATAGAATCAAAACGATGACGCATACAACCAGCCTGGAAGCCTTGATCGTGCGGGCGACGGAGCTCGCATCCACAGGCAGACGGGAAATACTCGGCATCGCCGGCGCCCCCGGTGCGGGTAAATCGACCCTTGCCGCGCAACTCGTCGCAGCCCTCGGAACCGATCGCGCCGTCCTGGTACCCATGGACGGATTTCACCTCGCCAACGTCTTGCTGGTCGAACGCGGACTCCGGCAGGTCAAAGGCTCCATAGAAACCTTTGACGACGCCGGCTACGCAAACCTGCTGGAACGCATCAGAAACCAGCGATCCCCCGAAACCATCTACGCGCCCCACTTCGACCGCAACCTCGAAGAACCCATCGCAGGCGCAATTCCCGTCTACGCGAACACTCCCCTGGTCATCACCGAAGGCAACTACCTGCTCGCCGGCGAGGGCCGGTGGCCAGAGGCACGGACCGCGCTCACTGAGACCTGGTATCTGAAGCCGCCCGAAGACACGCGCCGACGACGGCTCATCGAACGCCACATGGCGCATGGAAAGAACGAACACGTGGCGCGACAATGGGCGCTCGGATCCGATGAACGGAACGCGGAGATGATCCAAGCCACCGCCGGCATAGCCGACAGGACCATCACAATCGCGTGCCCTTCCTAGCCAACCTGGCGCAAAGCAATCCGCAGGTCGATGCCTTAGGCGCGCAGTTGCTCATTCCTTGGTGCGGGCCCGGCTCGGCTGCACCCGGGGTGGTTCGCCAGGCATCTTGGGAAAGTCCGGCGGGAACGGCAGCTCCCCCAGCCCTGCCTCGAGGTCCCTCTCCCACCAATCCAGGAGAGCATCGACGGTGCCCGGGCTCGAATGCATGCCGGCCCACGGATCACCGGAGGCCTTGAGCCGCTCCGGCACCGTAAGAACGGTGAAGGACTGCGGATCGACGGCGTCCAACTCCTCCCAGCGGATCGGGCAGGACACGGTGGCATTGGCGAGGGCACGCGGGCTGTAGGCGCCGGCTATCGTGCGGTCGCGATTCGCCTGGTTGAAGTCAACGAAGATGCGGGAGCCGCGTTCTTCCTTCCACCACGCGGTGGTGACCTGCTCGGGCAGCCGGCGTTCGAGTTCGCGGGCTGCAGCGATGACGGCGTGGCGCACGTCGAGGAACTCCCGGGTCGGCTCGATCGGGGCATAGACGTGAAGACCCCGGTTGCCCGAAGTCTTGATGAAGGCGTCAAGCCCGGCCTCGGCGAGGACGCGCCGCAACTCCCTGGCGACCGGCACGGTCTCGGCGAACCCGGTGCCGGGCTGCGGGTCGAGGTCGATCCGCAGCTGGTCCGGATTGTCCGGATTATCGGCCCGGGAAGCCCAGGGGTGGAACACGACCGTATTCATCTGCACCGCCCACACCGCGGCCGCGATTTCCTCGAAGACCAACTGGGGATGGGAGCGGGCGCTGGGATAGGCGACGTCGACCGCAGCGACGAAGTCCGGGGCACCCTTGGGCGGGTTCTTGGAGAAGAACTGTTCACCGTCGACCGTGTCCTTGAAGCGCTGGAGGGTCACCGGCCGGCCGCCGTTCGCCGCCATGAAGGCGTCCCCGACGTCCACCACGTAGCGGGCCAGGTCCAGCTTGGTCACTCCCATGGCCGGCCAGACGACCCTGCCGGGGCTGGACACCCTTAAGTCCCGGTCCCCGTGCGGACCGCTGACAGTGAGGTGGGCTTCTTCCTTGGCCATGGGGACAACGTACCCTCCTGACGTGGGCAATTGAAGAGCGGACCGCGGGCCAGGTCGCCGTCGCAGAGGAATCCCAGCGCAGCGAACGGCCCCCTGACCCGGCATGATGGAACCATGATCACGCCCGAGTCCCCCATCACCATAGACGTCGGCGGTGCCACTGTCTCCGGCGTTTTTGCCGACCCCGACCGCGCGTTCGCAACGCTGGTTGTTGCCCACGGTGCCGGGGCGGGGATGGACCACCCGTTCCTGCAGGGTTTCACCCGAGCGCTCAACGCCTTAGGGGTCGCTACCCTGCGGTTCAATTTCCCCTACCGGGAAGCCGGCAAGAAGTTTCCGGACCGGCCGCCGGCTGCTATTGCTGCCTGGCGGGCTGCCATGGACGCCGCCGCGTCACGCTCCGGCAGCCGCCCGTTGTGGGCCGCCGGGAAGTCCTTCGGCGGGCGCATGGCCTCGATGGCGGTGGCGGAAGGCATGCCCGCCGCGGGACTGGTCTACCTCGGTTATCCCCTGCACCCGCCAGGGAAACCGGAGAAACTCCGCGACGAGCACCTCTATGGGCTGTCCGAGCCGATGCTTTTCCTGCAGGGCACGCGCGACACCTTCGCCACCCCAGAACTGCTCGAGGCAGTGACTGCACGGATCGGGCCCGCCGCGACCGTGGAGTGGTGCGAGGGCGGCGACCACTCGTTTGCCGTAGCCGGCGCCAAGCGCACTGCGGAGGATACGGGGGCGTCGCTGGCGGCGTCGGTCGCGGCGTTCATGAGGACGCAGGGGAAGACCGTGGCCACTACCTCCTAGCCGAGGCTCCCAAACCGGCCCGCCACGTCGTGCACCCGCGCCTCGATGGCATCAGCGGCAGCGGGAGCCCCTCCCGCGGCGCGGACAAGCTCGCTCATCGCGGCCACGTTCCGCCTGACCTGGTCGTCGGCATTGAGTGCGTCGGCCGCAGTCCGGAGCGCCTCCGGCGCGACGTCGTCCGGGGCGAGCTGCCGGCCGAGGCCGAGATCTGCAATCCTTCGGGCTGTGGCCGCCTGCTCCGGCTGCTGTGGCACGGCCAGCATGGGAACTGCGAAATAGAGCGCCTCCATGGTCGAATTCATGCCCGCGTGGGTGATGAAGACGGCTGTCCGGCGGAGCACCTGGACTTGCGGGAAGAACGGCCGGATCCGGACATTCGGTGGAAGGGTGCCGAGCTCGGCCGGGGTGGTCCGTTCACCAACTGCCATGGCGACGTCCCAGTCGCTGCCCCCGAAGGCCTCCAGACACATCCGGAAGAAGTCCGGCCGGCGGTTCAGCGGGCTGGTCCCGAGCGAGATGAAAAGCAGCGGTCCTGGTCCCTGAGGTGCCCAGCCGCCGTCCTGGTCCCGCCCGCCGATGTCAGGCCCCACAAATCGGAACCGGTCATCGAACGTCTCCCCCATGGGCTGGAACTCGCGGGGAAGGAACACGATGTTGAACGGCGCCGGCGGACCGTCGAATAACCGTGGCGCCCGCACCCCCTGCTCGGCCGCGAACTCCGCCACCAGCCGGCCCATGGCCATCACGACCTTCGCCATGTCATCGGCGGCGCCCGGCGGCGGCGCCGGCACCAGCGACCGGAGCGAAAAATGCTCGTTCGTGGCATAGGTCGGCATGAGGCCAATGGCCGGGGCACCGATCTTCTCTGCCGCCATGCTGCCGCTCAGCGTCATCGCATCAAAGCAGACAGCGTCCGGCGGGTCATTCCGGAGGCGTTCCACCATAGCGGGAAAACTGGACCTGAGATCCTCGAACACCTTATTCATGACGGGCAACATCAGTTGCGCCCGCTCCCGCTGCCCGGGCCCCATGGCGGGCATGGACGCCATCCAGTTCAAGCCGGAGGTCTGGAAGGCGGCGCCGGCCTCGCGAATCCGCGGTTCGAAGTCCGCGGACGTGAAATACGTGACCCGGTGCCCGCGGCGGACAAGCTCAGCGACCAGCGGCAGGGTCGGGTTCACGTGGCCGTGGGCGGGAATGGAGACGAACGCAAAATGCATGGCCATCACTCTTCATCGCTTCGCCAAGGTCCCATTGGCTGGGTCCCGTTGGCCGGGGTTCCGTCTGAGCGGCGTCCCGAGTGCCTTGCGGTCCGCGTGCCCTTCGGCCCGTGGGCGTCGTCCTCCTTCATCATGCCCCTGTTGCACGGCCGGCGCGAGAGCCGGCGATCCCGTCCGCGCTAGCTGCCGGTGCTTTGATGCAGATCGGGGTCGAGGCTGTTGGCCGCTGCAACGCGTGCAAGCAAGTCGTGGAGCTGCTCGGCCTGTTCCGGTGTCAGCGAGCCCAGCAACTGGGCCTCGTGTTCCCGGACGGTCCGCCGCAAGGTTGCCAGGAGTTCCTGCCCTTTCCCTGTGAGCCGCAGTTCGTAGCTTCTGCGGTCCGTACTGCTGCGGGTGCGCGCCACCAGGCCCCGGGTTTCGAGGGAGTCGATGAGCGCCACGATCCTGCTTGGCACGGCGCCCAGCCGGTCCGCGAGGACGCGCTGGTTCAGCCCCGGCGCCCGGCCGAGCAGGCGGAGGACTCCGGCGTCCGCCGGCGTCAGTCCGAGGGTGCGGGTGCGTTCGGCAAACCGCGCCGAGGCCAGCGCCCCGACCTGGGAGAGGAGGAACGCGGTGCGGTGCGGTCCCGCCGTCGTCGAGGGATCCATGTCTCCACGATACTCCATTGACAGAACAATTCAGTAGGTGAATCATTATTGTATTGAATCGATTTGGGAGGTGGGTTCGGAATGAATGACTCGTCCGCTCCGCGTCAGGTAAAGCCCGAAACAGCTGCCCCGTCCCGCCGGCCGTCTGGTCCCAACCCGGGAATCCTCGCGGCTGTGAGTCTGCTCTTAATGCTGGCAGGGCTGGTCCTCACCGCTGTGCTGAGCGGGGGCCAGCAGTTCGTGGGCCCGTTCGCTCCATCGGACACGGTGGCAACGTTTTTCCGCGACAACCCGGTAGCCGTGCGCGTGGGGTCGATGCTGCAGTTCGGTTCCGCGGTTCCGCTTGGAATCTACGCCGCCACGGTGTATGCCCGGCAGCTCCGACTCGGCGTGAGGGTGCCCGGGCCGGCCATCGCGTTCTTCGGCGGCATCACGGCATCCTTGATGCTGATGGTGTCGGCCATGCTCGTCTGGGTGGTGAGCCGACCGGAGATCACGACGGATGTGGTTCTGACCCATGGTTTGGTTTTTCTGGCCTTCATCACGGGCGGCGTCGGCTACGCGACCGGGTTGGGGCTCCTCGTTGCCGGCATGGCAGTCCCCTTCCTCGTGCTTCGCTTGGGACCGGGCTGGTTCGGCTGGGCCGGACTTGTGCTCGCCGCAGTGGCTGAGGTGAGCTTCCTCTCGATGACGATCGAACCACTGCAGTTCCTCCTGCCGGTCGCCCGTTTCGGCGGTCTGGCGTGGCTGGTGGCGGCCGGCTTCGTGTTGCCCCGCACCCGCGCGGCGGCCAACCAGGCGGTCACCCGCGCTCGACGGTAAGCCCGAACGGGACCTCGCCGCTGACGGCCACCGTGAACAGCGTGTGGCTGTGGCGGGTGACGAGGATGCCGTGCCGGCAGTCCTGCATGGCCCTGGAGCGGGCGACCCGGACAGCAGCTTCCAGTTCGTCGGCGAGGAGGGCGGCGTTCTCGGCCTCGATTTCCAGCACGAGGTCCGTTCTTGTCTTGATCATGGCGTGGTCCTTCCGAGAGGTCTGGGATCAAAGGTGGCGCCCTGCGCCGCGCCCGCCATCCGTGGGCGGACTAGCTCCAGCCCCAGCCGCCCAGGAATCTGGGTTTCGGGCGCGGGAGGCGATGGCTGGCGCACGCGAGGGTGCGCGGCCCGCTCGGCGGGCGGCCGGCCGGATCCGGTCCGGCGGGCGAAGGAACAGGCTGCGGTGTGCACGTCCGGTTCTGCTTCCAGTGTGCGGCACACGGTGTTTCATGCGGGTGAATACTGGATGCCATGGCTGTGAAATTCCCGCAACGGTATTCCGCGCCGCACGTCCTAGCTTCGCGGCTTGGTGCGTGCCGTCGCCGTGGCGGTCCAGGGGTCCTCGGGCCAGGGGTGCTTGGGGTAGCGGCCGCGCATTTCCGCCCGGACTTGGGCGTAGGGCCCGGACCAGAACGAAGCGAGGTCGTCCGTCACGGCCAGAGGCCGGCGGGCCGGGGAGAGCAGGTGGAAGAGCACCGGCACCCGGCCGTCTGCCAGCCGCGGCGATTCGGCCCAGCCAAAGCACTCCTGCAGCTTGACCGCCACCACCGGCCGCCCGCCACCTTCCACGTCCGGATAGTCGATCCGGATCCGCGATCCGCTCGGCACCTCCAGCGACTCGGGCACCAGTTCCCCCAGCCGGGCTGCCTCGGGCCAGGGCAGCAGCCGGCTCAGCGGAACGGCCAGGTCGATCCCGGCGGTGGCAGCCCCGCCGGCCAGCGCGGCAAGCTCCGGTGCGAGCCACTCGTCCAGCCGGGCCAGCAGCGCCGGTTCGGAAACATCCGGCCAGGGCGCGCCGAGCTCCCGGTGCAGGAGGGCAAGCCGGCGGCGCAGCGCCTCGGCCGCCGCCGACCATCCGATGGTCCCCAGCCCCTCGCGTGCCAACGCGCGGGCCACGGCCGTCCGGCCCTCCTCAGCGGACGGCCGGACTGGGGTGGACGAGAGGAGGATCGCGCCAAGGCGGCGTTCGCGCCGGGCCGTGACCCGGCCCTGGTTGAACTGCGCCGCGAGGGTTTCGGCCAGGAGATGGCGGGCAGCGCCGGCGGCGGTGCCGGCCGTCAGCGGCGCCGCGGAGCGGATGACGGCGCCGGTGCCCGCGGCGTCACGGCCCTGCGCGCGGGAGACCTCGGCCACGGCCAGCCACTCGTGCCCTGACAGGCCGCTGCCGGCCGGCAGCCCGGCCCGCGTCCCGGAGGTCAGCAGGTACCGGTCCGGCCCGTCGCCTGGCACACGGCGCGCCACCCGGTCCGGGAAGGCCAGCGCGACGACGAATCCGACCGCCTCCGCGGCGCCCACGCTCCCGGCAGGCGCTGAAGGCGCGACGCCGGAGGACTCCTGACGTGCGATCCCCTCCATCCGCCGCACGTCCTCGGCCCAGCGCCGGGATCCGGGATCACTACGGGCCCGCAGCGCGGCCGCCAGACGGCTTAGGTCTGCACCCGGGGCGCGCTGGTCCCCCGAGACCAGGGCAACGGCCTCGGCCGCCGTGCGGTGGCCCACCGTCGCGGCGCCGTCCAGCAGCGCGCGAGCCAGCCGGGGATCCGTCGGGACCCGGGCCAGGATCTTGCCCAATGCGGTCGCGTGGCCGTCCGGCGCCACGGCGCCAAGTTCCCGGAGCACTTCGACTGCCTCGTCCATCGCAGCCTGTGGCGGTGCGTCCGGCAGGGCCAGACCCTTGCCCCCGGGCGCGCCCCAACAGGCCAGGACCAGGGCGGCACCGGCCAGGTCGGCCGTAGCGATTTCCGGCGTCTGGTGGGCCGGCGCGGCGCCAAAGGCCCGCTGGTCATAGCAGCGGATTACCGTGCCCGGCCCCTGGCGTGCGGCGCGGCCGGCGCGCTGTTCCGCGGAGGCCCGTGAGCAGGATACCGTCACGAGGCCGGACATCCCGCGGCTGGCATCGCGGCGCGGCTCGCGTGACAGCCCGGAATCGATGACCAGCCGGACGCCAGGGACGGTGAGGGAGGATTCGGCGAGCGCAGTGGAGACGATGATGCGGGCGGCCCCGCCGGGATCGCGGCCGGAGACGGCGCGGTCCTGCTCGGCCGGGCCGGCCTGGCCGTGGAGTTCCAGGATTTCAGCCCGGCTGCGGCCCCGAAGTCTCGCTGCAACGTAGGAGACCTCCCGGGCCCCCGGAACGAACACCAGGGCGTCAAGGTCCCGACCGGCAGCCAGCGCGGCGGCGTGCCCGGCAGCGGCCGTGTCGGCCACGTGGTCAAGGAAGGCCCGGGCCACGCCCCGTTCGTCCAGCCGGGGCGCCGCTGCCGGCGCCCACTCGACGTCGAGCGGGAACAGCGCGGAGGGACAGTCAATAACCGGCGCCGGGCCGCCGGCGTTGTTTCCGGCTGCCGCCTCACCAACCGCTGCCCCACCAAGCAGGGCGGCGAAGCGGCGGGCGTCTAGGGTCGCCGACATGGCGACGAGCGTGAGGTCGCCGCGCAGCTGGCGGACCTCGGTGAGCATGCCGAGGAGGAGGTCGGTCTCCAGCCCGCGTTCGTGGACCTCATCGAGGATCACGGCGTCCGTGCCCTCGAGGCCCGGATCGGCGAGGAGCCGCCGCAGCAGGATGCCCGGGGTAACGAACTCAATCAGGGTCCCGGGACCGGTCTGGCGTTCTCCACGGACTGTGTAGCCGACACGGTCACCAAGCCGGGTGCCGCCCAGGGCCGACAGTCGGCGGGCTGCGGAACGGGCCGCCACCCGGCGCGGTTGGGTGACAACGATCCGCGGACGCCCGCCGCTGTTGCGGCTGTCGATCCTGCGGGCCGCCATGTTGGCGAGCAGCGGAGGTACCAGCGTGGTCTTGCCGGTGCCGGGAGGCGCCTGCACCACCGCGGACGCTCCGGCACCCCCGCCTTGCAGTGCTGCCGCGAGCTCCCCCAACGAGCCCGCGAAAGTGAGGCCCGCCCCAATGGAGACGAGGTCGAAGGGCCCCTGGGAGCAGGCTGGGTCCAGGGGTGCGGTTGCGGAAGTCACGCCTCCATTGTCTCTGGAATTCTGTTCCGGCACCTTACGGCGGGTGGTTCGCCGGGGCGGTTCACTGGACCCCGGTCTTAGGGCTCGCGCTCAGGATCGTTCGTCCGCTGGCGACGGACCGGATCTCGACACGGCGGATGTCGGCCGCCCGGATAAGGGTGGTTGCCGTCGGCGTCGCGACCGTCCCCGGTGTTGCCGTCCACGTGGCCACCTGGGTGGTGGCGCCCCTGGCGTCGACAACCACCAAACCGTACTCCTCAGTGCTGGGATGCCCGCCCGAGCCCGCTGGCGCCGGGACCTCTGCCGGCGACGGCGTGTACGTGCACTCCCAGTCGATCCGCGTTCCCCACGGCTGCCGGGTGAGGGAACCCTTCGCCACCAGCGTGCTGTCGAGCACAGGGGTGAAGTTCAGGGCCGTTGCGGAGTCCGTCTGCGTCTGCACGGCCCGCGGGGCCGGAGCCGTGACGGCAACGGTGACGGCGCCCGACGCGGCCGCTGCGCCCACCAGGAGTCCGGCAACGGCAAGGCGCACCCGCCGGCGTCCGCGCTGGACCTTCTTCGCCAGCCCCGGAAGCACCGCCAGAGTCGGCCTTTCGCGGTCAGCGCGCCCCAGGGCAAGTGCCTCCTCAGGTGAAAGGGCGGCCAGCAGAGAGGGCAATCCGGCGAGCTCGGCCACGGCGGCCCTGCATCCGGCGCAACCAGCCAGGTGTTCTTCGAACTCATGGCGCTCGGAGGACACCAACGATCCCAGCACATACGCGGCATCCCAACTGCGGTATGCATCCGTGCCGTGGGAGCTCATGGCGTCACGCCCCCTTCCTGCAGGGCCAGGCGCATCGCCCGCAGCGCGTAGTGCAACCGGGACTTCACAGTTCCCTCCGCCAGTTGGAGGCTTTGCGCGATTTCGGCCGTAGTCTCCCTGCGGAAATACGCGTGGATGATGACCGCCCTGTGGTCTGCGGACAGCCCGGCCAAGGCATCCGATACGATCCACCCGTCCAGGATCCTGTCGACCCGGTCGGCGTCCGGAATCTCCGGCAGCAGCTGTTCCGTTTGAGTCTCGTGCCGCCGGCGGGCGCTGCGCCGGTCATCGATGACCAGATGACGGGCCACGGTGTAAAGCCAGGCCCGCACAGCCGCCTCCGGGCGCTGCAGAATCGCCGGGTGCTGCCAGGCGCGGATCAGCGTTTCCTGCACGACGTCGTCGGCCAGCATGTTGTCCCCCGTGAGACGGGTGACGAACCGCCGCAGCGCCGGGCCATAGGACTCCTGCAGCGAACGCAGGAGCTCTGCCTCCTGATCGGACATTTCGGCCTCCTGGAGATAGGACGACGCCGGCCCGCTGTCAGTTCACTTGCGCCGGATGCGGGCCCCGGGGGCCTGGGTTGAACCCCTCGGCTTCCGTTCTCGTAACAGGAACGAGCCCGACCACGACGGCCGGGCCTGTCCCGAGGAGAACATGATGAAGATTTCCCGTCCGGCGTATGCTGCCGCTGCGCTGGGCACGACGCTAGCGCTCGGAGCCTGCTTTGCCGGGCCCACAACAACGCGGGCACCTTACCCGGCCACGGTCGTGACGCGGAGTCCCGCGCCGGCTCCCGTACACCCGGCCGCCCCCGCTCCCCTGGTCCCCGCGGCGCCCGCCCGGGCTCCAGTGGGCTCGGCACCGCGCGCCATCCGTCCCATGGTCCCTGCCCCAGTGGCTCCAGCCCCGGTGCTCCGCCGGCCAGCCCCCGCACCCCGCCCCGTGGCGCCGGCCCCGACGGCCCCGGCCCCGATGATCCGGCGGCCTGTCCCCGAATCGCGGCCCATGGTCCCGGCTCCGGTAGCTCGGGCCCCGATGGTCCGGACGCCCGCCCCGGCACTTGGCGGCAACGATCATGATGCCGACAACAACGGAGGACCGGACGACGGTGACGGCAACAGGTAGCACTCGTGCGGCGCCAGGATGGCGCCGTCGGGCGGCCAGGCTGGTCGTCGGGTTGATAGGGACGACGTCGGTGCTCGCCAGCGGCTGCGCACACGGTCCTGTTAGCCAGAACACTGCGGCTCCGGAAGCCCGGGCGCCAGCGTTCGCCTGGTTCCACGCGCGGCCGGCCCCGGCAGGGTGGCGGTCCATGGAACTGCCGGACGCAACGGCAGTGCTGCCCATTCCGCCCGACGCAACTCCCGTGCCGGGTGACCGCGGGACCGTCTCCGCGACCGTCACCGCGCCGGACGGTGGCCTCGGGATCTATCTCAACGCAACGCCGCGACAAAGCGATGAGTCGCAGTCGAATTGGCCCGAGTTTCGGCTTGCCCACCTCACCGGCGAACACGCCGCCTCCGCGCAACGGCTCTCGAACCGGGCCGGAATGTCGTTCCGGGGCGGCCTCGGTTCGTGCGTGGAGGACACGTACGTCACACGCGTTGGCGCGCATCAATACCGGGAAATCGCCTGCCTCGTTGCGGGAACACGCGGTAGCAGTGTCCTGGTCGCCGCCGCGCCCGCCGACTCCTGGGACCTGTACAGCCCCGTGTTGGAACAAGCGGTCGACGCCTATGCCGCCGAGTAGGCGCGCATTTTCCCGATCCGGCGCTCACCGCCAAGCCGTTGGATTCGACAGAAGGAAAACGGGAGACTGGACTTCACAATCTCGAAAGTGGGAACCACATGATCAGTCTCAGGCAGGACGCCGACGGCTTCATCCGCATGAACCGCCATTTCCCGGACAAGACGCTCATCAGCATCACGTTCACGGACGGCTCCGAGCAGATCTACTCCGGGCGCCGGCTCAACCGGGTCTATGACGAGGCCCTGGCCGTCTACCGGGCGGAGAACCATCTGGACGCCAAGGGGTTCTCGCGGGCACCCCGGAAGACGGTCCATCCTGTGAACAGGATCGAGTTCGTTCCAGTTCACGCAGGCATGGACCCATAAAGGCTAATCCTGGGACGCCGTCACCGCCTTGGGGCAACTCCGGCCGCGCCCGGACCGTGCACCGGCCGGCGGAGGGCCCTGGCGTGGATGCGGAGCTCGTTGTCGCGCACTCGCCGGTCCACACCAGTCGCCGGCGAGGACGCGGCGCGCGGCCGCCGCGCCTCCAGATTTGCCGTCGTCTCCGCCGGGCACAGGTCACTGATCAGCCCCATGCCGGCGTACTCACGGACGGCACTTATGCCAGCAACGGCCGCTGGTTTGTCCGCGAAAGCCTTGGACACCACCAGCACTTCCCCGTCCGGCGCCCTAAGCCGAAACCTAAAGTACGCATCGGCATCTACAAAGAGTTCAAATGTGCCTGCCATAACGATCCTCCTAATGTGTGGGCTCCCGTTCCGGGCGTCGTTGCCACGGAATAGGGGGCAAGGCTTCGCCGGTGCCCACATGGTTTGTCTGGTTCATGTCCGGTTGGTGTCGGTGACCAAACAGAACGTCAGACTCTCTGATCAGTCTGTGTGTGACCTTGGAACACCCACAAGGTCACACACGTAAATCCTGGGTAAACGGAAGTCCACACGGCCCGCGCTTGAAAGCGGCCGCCATCGGGACTGCCGGAACGCTCGACAGCGGGCACCGACCGTCGAGGCCCGAGATTGGGGATTTAAACAGGGCAACTCCAAAGCGTGCCCCTCGGAATGCCGCTACAGGGGCGGCCAGTGGTCGGGACAGTAGTCAGCCCGGCTGGCGGCCGGGGACAACGGAGGGCTGATTCCGTCCCAGCGCGGCGCGACGGCGGCGCTCCGGTCCGGCGGCTCCATCGCCGCCGTCCAGCCCGGGTCACCGGCCGTGACGGTCACTGTTACATCGTTGGACAACGTACCCCCCGTTTCCTTGGCATTGGGGGCGCACCGGCTCGAATTAGGGACCGCCATGCGCCTCAAACAACACTAGCCGCCGGGACCGACACGGAAACAGGGACTTTCGACCGTACCGGGGAACCTTGCCGGCGTTTAGGCCGTGGGGCCGGAGTCCGCTGGCCGCCTCGAAACTCCCGCCCGGCCCCCGGGCGCACATGTGGAAATCAGCGGACCCGAGAGGAGGACATCAGCCGAAGTGTTTCATCCATTGGAAACGGATGTGGTCCGGGCGGAGAATCGGAGGCAGTGTTAGGGACAGCCCGCGGTCCACTGACAGGAAAGAAGGATCCGATGTCCCTCAGCGTTGAGGAAATGAACACTCAGCTCCCGGTGGCGAATGTGCTGCCGGGCGAAGCCGTCCCCTACTATATGGCTTCCGGCGAGGGCGCCCGTTATGAGCTCAACGGCCAACTGGTCACTGTCATCGCCCGCGCCGCGGATACCGGCGGGATTTTCAGCGCCGCCTACATCTCCGGCGGCATGGGGGCCGAATCGCCCTTCGTGACCCACGCCGTGGAACACAAGACGCTGTACGTCTTCGACGGCATCCTGCACGTCTGGCTGGCGGGCGAGAGCCGGATCCTGACGCCAGGGGATTCCGTGGTGATCCCGCCGGGGACCCCGCATGCGTACCGGATGGCTAGCCACTACACCCGGTTCCTGAACTGGATGACCCCAGGCGGCGCCGAGGCCTACTACGAGCGCGTCGGCACCCCCATCGACTCCCACGTCCCCCCCGTCCGTGCCGGCCGGTCAGCCAGCCGTCAGGAGCAGGCGGAAGTGGGCGCCGAATTCGGCATCACGTTCGCTGATGTGGAGCGTGCGGCGCCCACGTTCCGGCAGGACGCCGGATTGCCGGCCGCGCAGAGCCCGTACTTCCTCAGCGCCGGCGAAGGCGAGCGGATGGTCAGCTACCAGACCATGTTCACCTACCTGTCCCGGCCAGCGAACACGGGATCGAACTACTTCGCCGTTCACACCAAGGGGGCCAAGTCCCCGTACATCCCGCTGCACTTCCATTCGGAGCACACCGAAAACTTCGTGTGCACCGAGGGCCGGATGTGGATCTACGCCAACGGCCGGGAGGTTCTGCTGACCAAGGGCGACTTCCTGCACGCTCCGGCGGGAACCATCCACTCCTTCGCCTTCGATTCCCACAACACCCAGATGATCGGTTTCCTCACGCCGTCGGTCTTCAATGGCTTCTTCGAGTACTTCAACAAGCCCACGGAGGACTACATGTACACCGAGGGCGGCGAGCCCTACATGGACATGGAGGGCTTCGGCCGGGCCCAGGCCGAGATGGACCTGACAGTGGTGGGTCCCCCGCCGCAGCGCCGCGCGGCCCTGGACATCTAGGCGCCGCCGGACCTTTCGGACCCCAAAGCAAGATGAGGCTCGGACTCCCCTGGAGTCCGAGCCTCATCTGTTTCCTGGATCCATCGATTGCTCCCCATCCAGTGCCCTTGTCGGGCCCCAAAGGGCGGTTACGGAGCAGTCGACGGGAATTGGCGCACCAGCTCGCGGCCGTAGTCGTTGCCGTTGGGGGTTCGCACCACGGTGTGCATGTGGAAGGGGGCGGGGGTGTCGTTGCTCAGGAAGACGCCGGTGTGGTGGTCGAGTTCCAGCACCACGACCGGGCTCTGCAGCCGGAAGTAAAACGCCTCCTGGTCCTCCCAGCCGCCGATCCAGCTGAAGAAGCTCTCGCCGTAGTGCTCCCGGATCTCCCGGCGCCGTGCCTTGCGCGGGCCGTGCGGGAGGTAGGCGATGAAGTCGTCCACGACTGCATCGAGCACCGCCACGGCCCGGGCCGGCATGTCGCTGACCCGGATGCCCTCATAGGGGATCACCCGGTTGTCCTGGAAGCATCCGCCGAGGTGGCGTTCATCGCCGGGATGAACCCGGCCATCGGGCATGGCCGGGTCCACCATGGACGCGTACACCACGGCTTCCTTCCGGAGTGTGTCCGGCAGGGAACCCATGAGCTGCCGGGCCAGGGTGATCCGTTCCTTGAAGACCTTCACGCCGCGGTGCGGGCCGGCGTCGATCACGTCCGGTTCCGCCCCCAGGAACACGGGCGACAGCACCAGCTGGGTCCCGGCCACGAGGCAGTTCAGTGCCGCGTGGTGCCCGAAGATCTGCCAACCCCACGGCGCGGTCTCGGACGGTTCGCCGTACAGCGCGAAGTTGTAGCTGAACTCGTTCATCAGCAGCGGCAGCTCCACCAGGTCCCCCAGGAAGCCGTTGATCCGCATGAGGTTCCGGACCAGCTCAAAGCCTTCCGCGCTCAGGCTGGCTTCCACCACGGCGAGGGCCGCGTCGCGGACCGGCCCGTCCACTTCGTCGAGGCGGAGGCCGGTGTCATGCTGCATGAACTCCGGGTTGGCCCAGCTTTGCCATTCTGGGGCGTCCACGGCATAGCTCAACCGCCGGTCCTGCTCCGGCGTGAGGACCGAGAGCAGTTTCCGGGCGGCCGCGGCCATCTCCGCGGCCGGGGCCTCCTCCCCCGCGCGGGCGGCCTGGAGAGGAAACAGCCCGTCGCGGAGCACACCGTCGCTGGTCACGCCCACAAACGGTTGCGGATACAGTTTCCTCCAGCCCGCAATCATCGGTCCGGCGAACGAATCCGATATGGCCGCCGCCGCGTATTCGCGGGCGTTCAAGCCACGGATTTCCGCCACCCGCGGGTGGTCCGGCGTAAAGAGAAAATCACGGAATGACGGCACTGACACGGGTTTTCCTTTCGTGCTGGTCCTGGGGCTCGGCGCCGCGCGGAGCGGGAGCCCGCGGCGCAGTCCAACCCGCGGCCACGGCCAGGGCGGCCGCGGCGGCCTCCGCCGAGCTGCCCCGCCATGCCACGTGCTGGTCCGGACGGACCAGCACGGCAGCTGCCCCCCAGAGTTCGGACGGCGGGGTCCCGTCGTCGGAGGGCCCGACGGCGGCAACGGTCACCGGAATGCCCTGCCGGGCCGCCGCGTCCAGGACCGGTGCGAAGACGTGCTCCGCCGGCACGCCGTCCAGTGTTCCGGCGTCGGCCAGCAGCGTAAAGCCCTGGCCCAGCCTGCTGTACACGGATGTGCCATCACCCAGCCAGACGTGCGGCAACAGTGCCCCGGGACTGGCGGCGGGAACATACCGGGTGGGGTCCTCGGCCGGGACCGGAGACCCGTCCGGCACCACCACGGGTGACCCGCCGTACGCGTAGCCGAGGACCAGGCCCAGGGAATCGAACTCGCTCTGCTTCACGGCGAGCGCCTCGAACGCGGCCTGGCGTGCGGCCTCACCGTCGGGGCCGGCTGCAACCAGCAGCGGATCGGCAAAGTGGTAGGCAAGAGCCTCGCCGTTCGCCGCGGCATCCCGGATGGTCCGCTCCGCCACGGGGCGGCGTTCGCGTCCGTAGCTGTCCAGCAGGCCGGGGCCGGCCCATCCCTGCAGCGCGGCCGCAAGCTTCCAGGCCAGGTTGGCGGCGTCGCCGATGCAGGTGTTGAAGCCGTGTCCGCCCCACGGCGGGTTCAGATGGGCAGCATCGCCCACCAGGAAGATGCTGCCGCGGCTGTATTCGGGCGCCAGCAGCATACGGGCGGTCCAGGGGTCCGTGGCCACCACCTCTACATCAATATTGACTGCCTCTGTCCCGACCAGCGATCGGACCATGGCCGCCGCGTCGCCGGAACTGACAGCTGTCTGGGGGTCGACGCCCTGGACGATGGCCCACCACGTGTCGTCAAGGTCCATCGGACCGACCATGCCGGCGGTGTCGGCGCCGACCACCCAGTACTGGACTGCGGGGTCCAGGGTGATGGCGGAACCCAATTCCCTGGAGCGGAACAGGATGCTGATGTTGGACAGTGCCGCCGAGCCGCCTTCGAGGCGGAGGCCCAGGCGGCGGCGCACCGCGGACGAACCGCCGTCGGCCCCGATCACGAAGCCGGCGGTGACACTGCGGGTCCGGCCGGAAGCGTCGGAAACCCCCACGGCGACGGGCGTCCTGCCTGCGACGGCCGCGGCACCGTCACCGTCGGACATGTCCACCGCCTCCACTGTCCAGCCGGTGAGCAGGGTGATGAGCGGACTCCCGGCGGCAGCCTCTCGGAGCACCTCTTCGAGCACCGGCTGCGGAACCTGCTGGCCGCACTCGGGCTGCGGGTCGTAGCGGCCGGGCACCAGCTGGAATGCCTGGCGGAATCTGCGCAGCTCATGGGCTTCCGGGCCGGCGATGCCGGTGCAGAAGATCACGTCCTGGGCGTAGTCCACGGCCAGCGGGGCCGCGGCGCGGAGCGCGTCCGCGAGTCCCAGCCGGCGCAGGTGGGTCATGGTGCGCGCATTGGTGGTCTTGGCCCGCGGCCGGGTGGGATCCACGGCGTCGCGGGGTTCAATGACCAGGGTGGCGATGCCTCGGGCGGCGAGGTCCAGGGCAAGGAAGAGCCCGCTGGGACCACCGCCGGAGATGAGGACCTGCACCTGCCCCGGGATCTCGTCGGGCAACGCGGAGTGCCGCGTGACCATCAGGCACGGCTCCGGAGGGACAGGTCGCCCACGGGGGTGATCAGGGTGCCGAGCCGCTCGATCTCCACCTCGACTGTGTCGCCGGGCTGCAGCAGCCACTGCGGGGTGCGCGCATAGCCCACGCCTTCGGGCGTTCCGGTGGCGATCACGTCGCCCGGGTGCAGGGTCAGGGTCTGGCTGATGAGCGAAATGATGGCGGGGACGGAGAAGATCATGTCCCGGGTGTTGCCGTTCTGGGCCTCGATGCCGTTCACCCTGGTCCGCACTTGGAGGCCGTCCCGGAGGTCGCCGGCCTCGTCGCGGCTCACCAGCGGTCCGAGGGGCCCGCTGAAGTCGCCGTTTTTGCCCAGGGTCCACTGGGTGGTGAGCTTTTGGGCCCTGCGGGCGGTGATGTCGTTGAAGGTCGAGTAGCCGAAAACGGCTTCGGCCGCGGTGACCTCGTCGGCGGATTCCACGCGCTGGCCGATGTACGCGGCCACTTCGCCTTCCCAGTCCAAGCCAGCTTCGCCGGCAGGCACGGGCACGGGGACGTTGCCCACCGAGAGGGACGCGGTCCAGCGGCCGAACAGGGTGGGGTACGGCGGCAGGTCCTGGTCCTTGTAGCTGCCTTCGGCGGCGTGGGCCTTGTAGTTCAGGCCCACGCAGATGACCCGTGCAGAGGCGGGGACGAGCGGCACTTCGGTGACGGCGGCGCGGTCCGGCGCGCCGGGGGCAGCGGCGCCGGCGGTGGTGCCGACGTCGGACGCCAGGGCGAGCGCCTTTTCCTGCCACCCGGCGGGGTCGGCCCAGAAATCCGGAACGGGTGCCAGCGGGACCACGCGTGAGCCGAAGAGGGCCGCCGCCCATGCCCCGCCGTCGTGGTTGATGCCAATGAACTGCATGTGGTGGGCCTTTCTGGTGCCGCCGGAATTAGCGGGTGTTGGGAGGTGAGCACGGCAGGCGGGGGCCTGCATTTGAAGACCAGGTGAACCCCGGTGGGGCCCGCCAGCGTGAACGGTGCGGTGGCCCAGATCTGCGGTGGTTCGAGTCAGGGGGTGGGCGCATCCGGCGTCCGGGACCGCCGCAGGAAGAAGGAAACCGTTGCTCCCATTGCCCTTTCGGCCGCGGCCAAGCTTTGGTCGGGCAGGGTCCACATATGGTCCGCGTCGTCGACCAGCAGAAGCTCGACGTCGGCCCCGGCACTTTCCAGCGCTGCTGCCAGCGACGCAGATTGGGCGGCGGGAACAAAGCGGTCGGCTGTCCCGTGCGCCAGGAAGAAGGGCGGGGCCGAGGCACTGACATAGCGGACGGGGCTCGCGGCTGCAGCTTTCTCCGGCTCGTCCGCGAGTACGGCCCCGATCAAGAGTTCCTCGCGGGACCCGGGATCATCTGCCCGGACGACGGCGTCGGGCGGGCTTTGTTCGGCCATCCGCCCCAGGTCAGTGGGCGGATACCAGGCAGCAACCGCTGCGACGGAACTGTCCTCGGCGCTGATGCCGGTGAGGCCCACGAGGCTGGCCAGATGACCGCCCGCCGAGTCACCCCAGGCGTAGATCCGGTCCGGATCGACGTTGTAGTCCGCGGCGTGGTTCCTCAGCCAGCGGACGGCGGCCTTCGCGTCATGCAGCTGGGCGGGATACTGCGCTTCATGGCTGAGCCGGTAGTCGGCCGAGGCCACCACGAACCCGGTGTCCAGGAGCCGGTCGAAGGCGCTGAAGCCGAGGCCGTCCAGGACGGGACCCAGGGAGGACCTCTCGCCCATGCGCCAGCCGCCGCCGTGGAAATGGACGACGGCGGGCCGGGGGGCCTGGCCGTGCGCCGGCGCCGGATCCGTGCCCATCAGATCCAGGCCAGGCAGAGCCGGTTCCGGCAGGTAGAGGTCCAACAGCAGCGGACGGGAGCCGTCGTCGCCCGTGCGGGCGAATTCGATGCCGCGCACTACGCAACCATTCGTCATCATCGGCTCCTTTCCGTTTGCCGGGCCGGTTTCCGTCGCGGTCCGGCCTGTTCCCAAGACTGTCTCATTCCGGCGGGTGCACCTACCGGGTATTTCAATCATTGGAACGGCTTCGCGGAGGGCGCGTCGGGGTAGATCCTTCTTCGGCGGCCGGAGGCCGATACGCCGCCGCCCAGCCCTCCGGGCCCGCCTAACGGGCGGTGCGGTCCCGCAGCAGCACGCCGGCGTTGGCGGCGACGATCAGGGTTATGCCGCACCACTGGGAGGTCCCCAGGTCCTCCTGGAGCGCGACGGCCCCAATAACGGCCGCAAACACCGGGTTGACGCTCATCAGAACGCCGAACAGGTTGGCCGGGACCCGTCGCAGTGCGATGAGGTCGGCAAGGTAGGGCACGACGGAGGCAAGCACGCCCGCCCCCGCGGCGCACAGCATCGTGAAGCCGTCGGGCCGCTGGTTGACCAGGACGAGGACAGCCAACGGCAGGAAGAGGGTGGCAGAAACGCCCGTCGCGGCTGCCGTGCCCTGGACACCCGGTATCCGCCGGCCCACGGTGCGGTTGAGGAGGATGTACGCCGCCCAGCCGCCCGCGGCAGTGAGCCCGAAAGCAATGCCGACATAGTCCGTGGACGCTTCCGGCCGGGTGATCGCGACCACTCCCGCAGCCGCCGCCACCGCGCACAAGGCACCCACCTTGCTGCGGGAACTGAACAGCGCCACGGCCAGCGGGCCCAGGAACTCGAGCGTCACGGCCAGCCCCAGTCCGATCCGCTGGATTGAGGAGTACAGGGACAGGTTCATGGTTCCGAAGACCAGGGCCAGCAGCAGCACCGGCCACCACTGCTGCCAGGTGAGCGAGCGGAGCTTGGGCCGGACGATCGGCAGGAGCACCGCGGCGGCCACGAGCTGGCGCACCGCGACCACCCCCACCGGCCCGATCGCCGGGAAGGCAAAGGAGCCGCTGGCGGCCCCAAGCTGATTGGACAATGCGCTCGCCACGAGCGTGGCCGCCCCGGCCGCCCCCGCAGACTTCCTGCTTCCGTTGGTCATGAAGGAAGTGTCCGCCCGCGGCCCTCATCCGCTAAATGCATCAGCAGCGCTATTTATACGCTTCATGCATGAATACACTGGGCGTATGGATCTCGAACTGCGCCAGCTCCGCTGCCTGGCGGCACTCGTCGACGCCGGAACTTTCACCGATGCCGCCATCGACCTGGGCATCTCCCAAGCGGCCGTGTCGAGGAACGTCGCGGCGCTGGAGACGGCGCTGGGCGTGAAGCTCGTGGCGCGGACTACCCGGAGCGTGGCTCTCACCCCGGCGGGTGAACGCGCCATGATCCATGCCCGGCGTGCCCTTGCCACCCTGGATGAGCTTGCACGGGAAGCCCGCGCTGCCGGTGGCACAGTGCGCATCGGCTACGCCTGGTCCGCGGTGGGGGCGCACACCACGGAGTTCCAGCGCCGGTGGGCGACCGAGCTCGCGCCCGCCGAACTCCGGCTTGTCCGGACCAACAGTTCCACCGCCGGCCTTGCAGAAGGGACCGCTGACTACGCGATCCTGCGCCGCACACCTGTGCCCGCCGGAGTGGAGTACGTTTCATGCGGAGAGGAAAAGCGGTATTGCGCGATGTCCTCCGACGATCCGCTGGCGGCCAGGCGGTCAGTCACCCTCGCCCAAGTGGCAGAGTCCGCCCTCGCGGTGGACACCCGGACGGGCTCCACCACACCGGCCCTGTGGCCCGAGGGCGGTCAGCCGCACAAATTCGTCCCCATCCACGACGTCGACGACTGGCTGACCGTCATTGGAAGCGGCCAAGCCCGCGGCATCACCGCCGAATCAACGGCCCACCAATACCGGCGCCAGGGCGTGGTCTACCGGCTGGTGCGGGATGCCCCGCCGGTTCCCGTCTACCTCGCCTGGTCCAAGGCAGATCCGCCGCAGGACCGCCAGAAGGTCATTGATTTGCTGCGCGGCCTCTATACCTGACGCACCCGTACGACGGACACTCCTCGGCTGCGCCGCCGCGCAGAAACATCGGATGTATGAGCGTGGGCGGCAGCCGATGTGACTATAATCATGCCAAACATGAACGGCGGCCTCTTCACGTGACCGCCAAGAACTCCGATGTTTACCGCCGGTCCAGTCAAAGACGCTGCGCCGCGGACACCCTCTGAAGTCGACCGAAGGGATAGTACAGAAGTGAAGATCGCGCGGCTGGGCCCAGCAGGATACGAGATACCCGTCGTTTACGCTTCGACAGAGGAGGGCGGCGAAGTGGCGTATGACGCGAGCAGCCTCACCTCGGACATCGACGGGGCCTTCCTGGCTGCCGACGGTGTCGCACGGCTTCGCTCCGCCCTGGCGGCGGGCGCACTGCCCGTCCTGCCCGGGGCCGCCGGCCTGCGGACGGGAGCCCCACTCGCCCGGCCCAACAACCTGATCTGCATCGGCATGAACTACGCCGCCCACGCCGCGGAGTCCGGGTCCGCTCCGCCCGAGACCCCGGTCGTATTCCTGAAACCGAACAACACTGTCGCCGGACCCTACGACGATGCTCCAATACCGCCGAACAGCCGCAAGTACGACTGGGAAGTGGAGCTGGGCATCGTTATCGGGCGGGAAGCCAGCTACCTGGACACGCCCGCGGAGGCCATGGCCGCTGTCGCGGGTTACCTCGTGGCCAACGACCTCTCCGAACGCGAGTACCAGCTTCCGGGCGCGGCCGGACAGTGGACCAAGGGCAAATCCCTTCCCAAGTCCACGCCGTTGGGGCCGTGGCTGGTACCGGCCGACGAGGTCGACCCGCGCAACCTCCGGCTCCGCAGCTGGGTGAACGGAGCAGAGCGCCAGGATTCGACCACCGCGGACCTGATCTTCGATGTCGCGACGGTGGTGCACCACGTGAGCCAGTACATGCTCCTGGAACCGGGGGACGTCATCCTCACCGGCACACCGGAAGGGGTGGCCCTCTCCGGCCGCTACCCTTACTTGCAGGATGGCGACGTCGTCGACCTCGAGATAGCGGGCCTGGGCCGGCAGCGTCAAACTTACGTGCGGACTCCCGCGCCGCAGCCACCGGCCCGCGCCGGCGCCGCGGAGCGGCACCGCTACGCAAAAGCCGCCGCCAGCCCGAGCAAGGAAGCTTAGGTGGGGCCTGACATGACGGCGCTCGTCGCCGTCGTCACCGGCGGAGCATCCGGGATCGGTGCCGCCATATCCGCCCGCCTGCAGGAGTGCGGCGCCTCTGTTGCCGTGCTGGACCTCAACCCCATCGACTTGCCGGAGGGCCAATACGGCCTGGTCTGCGACGTCTCCGACGACGCCTCGGTGCGGTCCGCCCTCGAGAAAGTGCGGACCTCGTTTGGCCGGCTCGACATCGTCATCAACAACGCGGGGGCGGGCGCCCTCGGCACTATCGAGGACAATGACGACGCCGAATGGCACCGTGTCTGGGACATTAACGTCGTGGGCATGGTCCGGGTCACCCGCGCGGCGCTACCGCTGCTGCGCCAGTCGCCGTCGGCCGCCGTCGTGAACACCTGCTCCATTGCTGCTACCGCCGGGCTCCCCCAACGCGCCCTCTACAGCGCCACCAAGGGGGCCGTACTCTCCCTCACCCAGGCCATGGCTGCTGACCACCTACGGGAAGGCATCCGGGTCAATTGCGTCAACCCCGGCACCGCGGACACGCCCTGGGTCGGGCGGCTGCTGGACGCGGCTGCCGATCCCGACGCCGAACGCGTGGCCCTGAACCGCCGGCAACCGCACGGCCGGCTCGTCACTGCGGATGAAGTCGCGGGAGCTGTCGTCTACTTGGCCAGCCCGCTCTCCGGCTCCACCACGGGTACGTCCATAGCGGTCGACGGCGGCCTCCAGGCACTGCGCCTCCGGGCCGCGGCGCAGTAGGCCAACCATCAACCTCTCTGGGGGCGAGCCGTATGACAGTGACCGACGAAGCGATCCTGAAGATCAAGGAGATGATCCTTGAGGGGCAGCTCAAGGCGGGAGAGCGGCTACCCCCGGAGAAAGAACTTAGCGAACAGCTTGGGTTGTCCCGCAGCTCCTTGCGGGAGGCGGTCAAGGCGCTGGAGATCATCCGGATCCTCGACGTGCGCCGAGGCGACGGCACGTATGTGACGAGCCTGGAGCCACGGCTGCTGACGGAAGCCGTCGCCTTCATCGTGGACCTGCACCATGACACCTCAGTACTCGAGCTTTTCGAGGTGCGCCGAATCCTCGAGCCGGCCGCTGCAGCGATCGCCGCCCGCCGCATCAGCGGTGACGAGCTCGCTATTCTTGGAGCCAGCTTGGCCACGGTCCGCAGCGACACATCCGTGGAGGACCTCGTCGCCCACGACCTGGAATTCCACCGCATCATCGCCCAAGCCAGCGGCAACGGCTACCTCGCGAGCCTCCTTGACGGCCTCTCCGGCCGCACCGTGCGGGCCCGGATCTGGCGTGGCTTGACTGAGGAGCGCGCGGTCACCCGCACCATTGAGGAACATGCGGCCATCGTGGAGGCGTTGGGCCGGGGCGACAGCGAGCTTGCCCGGTCGTTGCTGACGGTCCACATCGCCGGCGTCGAAAACTGGCTCCGCGTAGCGATCTGAGCGGTCCCGGGGAAAGCGACTGGACCGGTGCCGCGTCACCGCAGCACTGGTCCAGCAATGCCTGTCAGTCCGCCCGGGCAGCCGTCAATTGGTTTGTGCCGGCATTGGCGCGGTGGAGATAGCCCAGCAGGTCGCGGAGCCCGAAGCTCCAACGGGGCAGCTCTTCCGCACGTCCCACTCCGTTAACCAGTGTTCCGAGGTGGAAGCTGGAAATTTCCACGGAGTCGCCCATCTGGTGGGTAAATCCTCGGCCGGGCTCGTCCCGGTCCTGGGTGGGGGCGAACAGGGTGCCGGTGTACAACGCGAAGCCGTCCGGATATTGGTGGTGGTCGCCATGGGTCGCCGAAATCAGCTCTTCGAAGCTGCGACTGATCCGGCCGACGCTGCTGCTTCCCGTCAGTTCGTAACCCTCCGGGCCTTGAACCTTGAGGAGGATTTCCTCGGTGCGCAAGGTCTCCAAGGTGAAGTCCTCGTCAAACAGGCGGATGAATGGGCCCAGCGCGCTGGACGCGTTGTTGTCCTTGGCCTTGCCCAATAGCAGTGCGCTGCGACCCTCGACATCGCGCAGGTTCACGTCGTTGCCGAGCGTTGCTCCGACAGCCGCCCCAATCGAGTTGACCAGAAGTACCAGTTCCGGTTCCGGATTGTTCCAGGAGGAGAAGGAGGGAATCCCGATCATCGCGCCTGTACCGACCGACGAGAGCACGGGTGCTTTGGTGAAGACCTCCGGGTCCGGACCTATGCCCACCTCGAGGTACTGGGACCAGAGCCCCTCCTCTATCAGCACTTTCTTGGCTTCGACGGCTTCTTTCGATCCGGGCCGCACTCCCGCCAGGCTTCCGCCCAGGGCCGCGCCGACGCGGTCACGAATTTTTGCTGCCTGTTGCGGATTGCCGCCGGCCCGTTCCTCGATGACCCGTTCGATCATGCTGTCCACGAAAGTCACTCCGCAGGCCTTAATAACCTGCAGATCCACGGGAGCCAGCAAACGGGAGCGCTCTGCGTCCCGCGCCAGTGACGCGTCGATGATCTCAGCTGTCCGCCAGCGAGGAGTCCCCATGGCCGCCCTGACATCAGCGAGGAGGGACTTGGATTCCAGCAGCTCCGACACTGTGGCAGTGATCGGCTGGAGATCGAAGGCGTCTTCCCCGCGGAAAGCCGCGACGCGCGGGCCATGGGTTTCAGCGTCCCAGACACGGCCGATGAGCAGCGCGTTCTCGGAGTCCTCGGGCAATACGTCCCTCATTGTCAAACGTTGCGGGAAGTTTTCGCTAGGAGTAGTCATCAGGCATCCACCTTCGGCTGCGGTCGGGTCCAGGTACCGTCGATTCGTTGCGGCACCGACCACGGGTTTGTGTCTTGTAGTGGTTCCGGCAGCCGCGAGGCCGGGAAATCCTGGTGCGCCACAGGACGCATGAAGCGTCCGACGGCGGCCGTCCCGACGGACGTGGTGGTCGACGTCGTAGCCGGGTACGGGCCGCCGTGATGCTGGGCGAAGCTGACGGTAACGCCGGTGGGCCAGCCGTTCCAGAGAACGCGTCCGCTGATGTCGGCCAGCCGGGCCGCAAGCTCACTGACGTCGTCGTCCGCTTCGGCCTGCAATGTGGTGGTCAGCTGGCCCTCAAGCAGCTCGGCGAGAACCGTCAGCTCGGGTTCGCCCCGGTATTCAACCAGCAGGCTGGCCGGACCGAACATTTCCTGGCGCAGCAGCTCGGGCTGCTCGAAGACCGCCGAACTGGCCGCACGCAGCACCGTCGGCATCGGGGCGGAATCGAAATTGCCCTCGACCAGCGGCTCAACTCCCCGCTGTCCGGCAACTTCCTTGACGGCATTGCGATAGCCTTCGTGCAGCCGTTCGGTGAGCAGCTGCGCCGGCTCGAAGTCGGAAAACGCTTCGCGCAGTATGTCGCCGGCTGCCGCCGTCGTCCCTTCGGGGACAAAGAGAAGGCCCGGTTTGGTGCAGAACTGCCCCATGCCGAGGCAGAGTGACGCCGCGTAGCCTTTGAGGATGCTGTCTTTGCGCGCGGACCAGGCTTTTTCGGTCACGAAGACGGCGTTGATGCCGCCGAGCTCTCCGAAAAATGGGATCGGCTCCGCCCTGGCGAAAGCCCGCTCCGCCAACGCGCGCCCCCCCGACGTGGAGCCCGTGAACCCGATGGCTTTAACCAGCGGGTGGTCGACGAGCGCTTCGGCCGCCGCCCTGCCCGTGATCAGGGTGAAGAGACCGGCCGGAGCGCTCGCCTCCCGGAGAGCGCGCTGGACGGTTTCGGCCGTGCGGAGGGAGAGACCAAGGTGCCCCTCGTGGGCCTTGTAGACGACGGAACACCCGGCCGCGAGGGCGGATGCGCTGTCCCCGCCCATGACGCTGAAGGCAAACGGGAAGTTGGAGGCGCCGAAGACGCCCACCACGCCCAGCGGAACATTCATCCGCCGCAGATCGGGCCGGGCGCCCATCCCCCAGCTGGGATCCGCATGGTCGATGGTCGCATCCAGGTGCTCCCCCGAGCGGATTTCCGCGGCGAATAGTCGGAGCTGGAAAACGGTGCGCTTCAGTTCACCCTGGAGCCTGGCGACGCCAAGGTTCGTCTCGCGGGCGGCCAGCGGAACCAGGACATCGGCTTCCTGTTCCATGGCCGAGGCCACCGCCTCGAGCCAGCCTGCCCGGGTGGCCAAGTCGGCGCGGCGCCCGATAAGGAATGCGGCGTGGGCTGCCTCAACCGCCGTATTCAGGTCCGGAACGCTAGTGCTCATTGCGCGGCCTCGTCGCCGTTGATGATGGAAATGGTCATTGCCATGAACTCTCTATCTCCTGAGCGGTGCGGAAATCGTATATGGACGTACCGCATCATATATTGATCGTGACGCAGATCAAACGGGCTGCCCGGTCAGGGGGCCGTTCGTGCGAGCGCGGCACTGGGCAGCGCCGTCGGCTCTGCGCCGAACGCGCGGGCGAAGCGGTGGAAAGAGCTGCGGAGGTGCGCGCTCATGGCCTCCTCGGCGGCCGTGGGATCCGCGGCGGCAATTGCATCGCGGATGCCGCGGTGCTCCGTCAAGGTGACCTGGCTATCCAGGTCTGACGGATACAGCCGGAACAGATGCAGGTGGCAGTGCGTCTGGACGTATGCCTGCTGGACCACCGGGTTGCCGGCAGAAGCCAGGATCAGGTCGTGGAACCGGGCATCGTGGGCCAGCAGGTCCTGGCGTCCGTTGATGGTGTCATCAACCTGGCCCTCGAGCACCTCAAGTTCCGCCCGAAGGGCAGCAGAGGGGTTGGACAGCCGGTCCACCGCGGCAGATCGCGCCGCCCAGGGCTCGACCAAAAGCCGGAACTCAAACAGGGAGCGGAGCTCCGGCAGGCTCAAGAGGGGGGTGGTGCTGTAACCCCGGCCGGGGTAGTACACCAGCAGGTTGTCGCCCTCAAGATGCTGGAGCGCTTCGCGAACAGGGGTCTGGGACACCCCCAGGCGCCTGGACACGGCGTCGATGTTAATGCGCGTACCCGGAGCGATATCACCATCCAGTATTGATTGCCGGAGCGCGGAATACACGTCGCTCGCGGCAACCTTGGCCATCGTTACATCGCTTGCGGTTGATGCCGTCACTCGCCCTCATTTCCGTAGCCGTCGAGATCATGAACCGCCCGGTCCCGCCGTGTCGCGGGCCAACGCCGCCGGCGCAGATCAGCGAGGGACTTGACCTAGATCACATTGCATATATGATACTACATATTCCTACAGGATCTCCCGCAGTGAGAGCAGCCAGGGATCCCCGGAACGCTGTCAAATCCGCTTCCGATTCGCAGTATTAATCACCAGGAGAGTACTCATGTTCAGAGCAACGCCGAAGTTGCTTCTTGTTCCGGCGGTCGCGTTGGCCCTCACTTTGGGAGGCTGCTCGTCAGGCGGCGCAGCCAGCCCCGGTGCGGGCACCGGCGCCGTGGCGGATAGCCATCTCACACAGATCCTCAAGTCAAAGACCATCAAGATCGCGGTCAGCGCCGATTCCCCGGGATATGGCGTGATGAATGCAGACGGCACCCATGAGGGCTTCGACATTGACGTCGCAAATGCCCTGGGCACCTCCCTTGGCGCCAAGATCGAGTTCGTTACGGCCACAAATGAAAGCCGCATCCCGCTGCTGCAGACCGATAAGGCAGATGCTGTAATTGCCACCTTCACCGCGTCCGATGCGCGCGCCCAAGTGGTTGACATGTCCGAGCCTTATGCCGCCAGCTCCACCGTCTTCATGGTGCCCGTGGGAAGCCCGATCTCCAGCTATGCGGATCTTGACGGGAAATCCGTGGCTACGTCACGGGGAAGCGTCGGCGAACAAATCCTCAAGGCTAGCTTCCCCAAGGCCAAAATCACCGGCTTCAATACGACAGCGGACTCCATCCAGGCACTCAAGAGCGGCAAGGTGGACGCACTGATTGAAAACAACGCCATCGTCGGCGGGCTTGTGAAGAAGGAACCGTCCGCGTTCCAGGTCCTCAAGGGCGACCCGATCAAGCCTGCCCTGTTCTCCATTGGGGTTAAGCAGGGAGACCAGACCTGGCTTAACTACCTCAACAACTTCCTCCGGAACTACACCATCTCCGGACAGAACGAGGCCTCCTTGCAGAAGTGGTTCGGGCTGTCCCTGCCTCCGTTCCTCGCCCACTAAACAGCATTCGAACGCGTTCGCAGGGGTGGGTGGAGACATGCACTCTCCACCCACCCTTGCCGTTCACGGATAGGATCCCTTGCTCATGGCTCTATATTTCGGAGACCTTCTCCCGTTCAGCTCGCTATTACTCGAGGGCCTTTGGACGGCTTTGTACATCACGCTCGTGGCCATGCTGGCGGGAAGCGCTCTTGGTGTTCTCGTGTACCTGGGAAAGGTCGGACCCGGAAAACCGGTCAGCATCTTGTGCACCTGTTACATCGAGGCCATCCGCAACACGCCTCTGCTCGTGCAGCTCTACCTGATCTACTTCGCCCTTCCTGCCCTCGGCATCAACCTGGAGCCCGTCTGGGCGGCCGTCATCGGCCTGACCCTGAACAATGCGGCATACACGGCGGAAATCTACCGGGCCGGATTCGAATCGGTACCCAACGGCCTTCGTGAAGCCGGTAAAGCGCTAGGCATGAAGCCTGCCCAGATTGTGCAGTACATCATATTGCTGCCGGCCACCCGAAACGTTTTCCCTGCACTGACCAACCAGCTCATTCTGCTGTTTTTGGCCTCGTCGATTGGATCCATCATCTCGCTTCCTGAATTGACCAACGCGATCATGAGCGTCAGCAACACCACGTACCGAACCATCGAGGTGCTCGCCGTCGGCGGGCTGCTCTACCTCGGGGTATCAGCACTGATGTCGCTGGCCTCGAAGCGGGCCGAAACGACGCTGTTCCGGTGGGCGGTGGGCACGCATGTTTAGGCCCTTCGGATGGCAGGACCTGGTTCCGCTCCTCGAGGGCGCGTGGCTGACCATTCAGCTTTGCGCCGTATCCGGGATTCTTGGAGTCATCTTTGGACTGGTTCTCGGCATCGCCCGGACGTCGCCGAACAGGATCGCGCGGTGGATCAGCACCACCTACATCAGCTGCGTACGCGGCATTCCCGTTCTGGTCATCATTTTCTTCGTCTTTTTCGGGATCCCGCTGCTGTTTCCTGGCGTGGAACCGGACAAGTTCTCCTCCGCCGTCATCGCATTGACCTGCTTCGCCGCGGCCTACGTAGCCGAGATCGTGCGCGGCAGCATCGAAGCCGTGGCCAAGGGGCAAAGCGAAGCGGCGGACGCCCTCGGTCTCAACTACTGGCGGAAACTGACATACGTCATCCTTCCCCAGGCCGTGAAGATCATGGTGCCGCCAGGCATCGGCTTCCTCATCGGCCTGGTCAAGGATTCGTCGCTGGTCACGGTCACCGGCCTCCTCGAACTGACCCATGCAGGGAACATCGTCACCAACCTGACTGGTGACCCCATCAAGACGTTCCTGGTGGTCGCCGCCATGTACTTCGTCATCTGCTACGGCATCTCCCGGCTGGGCCGGCTCTATGAGAAACGCACCGGCGTCCATGTCGACCCCCTCAAACTTCCAGAGCCCGCGGGCATTTAGATCGGAATACACCAGTGATTTTCGTTGAGAATTTGAATAAAAAGTTCGGGCCGAACCATGTGCTCAAAGGCATCGACTGCCATATCCGCGAGCGTGAGGTGGTGTGCGTCATCGGCCCCTCGGGATCGGGTAAAAGCACCTTTCTGAGGTGCATGAACGGCCTGGAGACGATCTCATCGGGCAGCATCGTCATCAACAAGCACCGGTTGGACGACTCGAAGACCAACATCAATCTGGTCCGCCAGGAGGCGGGGATGGTCTTTCAGCATTTCAACCTGTTTCCGCACCTGAAAGTCATCGACAACGTCATGCTTGCACCGCTCAAGGTCGCCAAGACCTCTAAGCAGGAAGCCCGCGCCAAGGCTGAAATGCTGCTGACCAAGGTGGGCCTTGCGGAAAAGATGGACACCTTTCCCGGGAACCTGTCGGGCGGTCAGATGCAGCGTGTCGCCATAGCCCGCGCCCTGGCGATGGACCCCAAAATCATGCTCTTTGATGAACCCACCTCGGCTCTCGACCCTGAAATTGTCGGCGAGGTGCTGGCTGTGATGAAGGACCTGGCCAATGAGGGCATGACCATGGTGGTTGTCACCCACGAAATGGGGTTCGCCCGGGAAGTGGCCGACCGCGTGATCTTCATGGACCAGGGACGCATCATCGAGGAAGGCACACCGGAGGAGATTTTCTCCTCTCCCCAGCACGGAAGAACCCAGGGATTCCTCAGCAAGGTCCTCTAGCCGCCGGGCACCGGCTCCCTTTAGCGTCCGGTTGGGGCACACCCCGACCGGACGCCGGGGCGTGCCCGCACCATCGACGGCCGCTTTCAATCCGTCCTGCCGAAACATCGAACGAAGGTTTATCCCCGTGACCGCTGCCATTGCGCCCCTAATCCACCTTCACGTTGAAGACAACGTGGCCATCACCACCCAGGCCATGCAGGCCGCCTCGACGGCCAGTGCGGGCGACCAGCTGGTAACGCTGGCCGCCGCGGTCCCGCGCAGTCACAAGGTCGCCGTACGCGACATCCCCGAGGGCGCGCCCGTGCGCCGGTACGGGCAGATCATCGGTTTCGCCCGGTCGGACATCAGCACCGGGGACCACGTCCACCTGCACAATCTGGACTACAAGGAGTTCGACCGCGAGTACGAATTCTGTGTGGATGCGAAGGCGGAGCCGGTTCTGCCCCTTAGCGAGCGGGCAACCTTTCAGGGCTACGTCCGCTCGGACGGCAAGGTCGGCACCCGGAACTACATCGGCGTCCTAAGCACGGTCAACTGCTCCGCCACTGCAGCCAGCCAGATCGTCCAGCGCCTCCGCTACTCCGGTGTGCTGGACCAGTATGAGAATGTCGACGGCATCGTCGCACTGACGCATGGCACCGGATGCGGCATGGCACAGGAGGGCGAGGGGATGGACATTCTCCGCCGGACCATGCGCGGGTACCTCACCCATCCCAATTTCGGCGGTTTCCTGGTGCTGGGCCTTGGCTGCGAAGACAACCAGATCAATCAACTGACCCAGGACGTTCAGCTCCGCCCGGACTTGCCCATCGTCTACTCGACCATCCAGGAGCTCGGCGGAACATCGAAGACCATTGCCGCCGGGATCGGTTGGCTTACCGGCATGCTGGGGCAGGTCAACGAGA
Organism: Arthrobacter sp. NPDC058192; assembly: GCF_042883665.1. NCBI lineage: Bacteria > Bacillati > Actinomycetota > Actinomycetes > Micrococcales > Micrococcaceae > Arthrobacter > Arthrobacter sp. NPDC058192. Next base: position 122,502 of record NZ_JBHVVJ010000002.1, read on the forward strand.
CGCAGCGAACCACGGTCCCGGCGTCCGAGCTCATTCTCGGAACGAACTGCGGTGGTTCCGATGCCTATTCCGGGATCACAGCCAATCCCGCCCTCGGCAACGCCGTGGACCGTCTGGTCCGCCAGGGAGGGACCGGGATCGTCGGCGAGACCCCCGAAATCTACGGCACCGAGCACATGCTCGTCCGGCGGGCGGCCTCCGAGGCCGTAGCCCACAAGCTGCTGGCACGCATCGACTGGTGGCGCGACTACACCGCAAAAAACTCGGGATCCATGGACAATAACCCGTCTCCGGGCAACAAGGAGGGCGGTCTCACCACCATTCTGGAAAAATCCCTAGGCGCTGTCGCCAAGGGTGGCACCACCACCCTGGCGGATGTCGTGGAGTACGCGGAACCCGTCACGTCGAAGGGGTTCGTGTTCATGGATACCCCGGGCCACGATCCCGTGTCAGTCACGGGCATCGTCGCCGGCGGCGCCAATCTGGTCTGTTTCACCACCGGCCGTGGATCAGCGTTCGGGTGCGCCCCGGTGCCCAGCATCAAACTCGCGACCAACTCCGAACTCTATGACCGCATGACCGAGGACATGGACATCAACTGTGGCGGCGTGGCCGACGGCACCACCTCAATCGAGGACCTGGGAGAGGAGATTTTCAAGACGATCCTCGACGTTGCCTCGGGGACCCACACCAAGAGCGAAGACTTCGGCTATGGCGACAAGGAATTCGTTCCGTGGCTGGTCGGCACGGTGATGTAGCCCGCGGTGGATGGCCCTAGTGCTGGAGCCGGAGGGGTAGCCGCTTCGTGTGGGCCAGCGTTGGGGATCCTGCACTGACATCAAAGGCCACGGAAAACCGTCCGAATGAGTTTTTGATGTGGTCAGACATGGCCTGCTCTGCCAGCTCCGGATCGGCGTTGGCGACGGCGGTGGCAATCCGTCGATGCTCGTCGATCGTTTCAGCCCTGTAGAGGTCCCGCGGGTACAGGCGGAATATGTGCAGGTGGCAGTGGGTCTGTGCATAGGCCTGCCCGATGACCGGGTTTCCGGTTGCCGTCAGGATCAATTCGTGGAAACGCGCATCGTGCGCCACCATGTCCTGACGCAGGTCCTGGTCCGGAGCCGCCGTGTCGACGAACTTTTCCACCTCGCGCAGGAGCTGGGTTCCGGGATTGGAAAGCCTGTCCACTGCTACGGCCCGGGCCGCCCAAGGCTCGACCAGCAGCCGGAACTCAAAGAGGTCATGGAGACCCTGGAGATCCAGGAGGGCCGTGGTGCTGTATCCCCTGCCCGGGGCGTAGTTGATCAGGTTGTCGCCTTCAAGGCGCTGCAGCGCTTCACGAACCGGCGTCTGGGAAACGCCAAAGGTCCGCGAGATGGCCTCGATATTGATCCGCGCGTCCGGTGCGATTTCCCCCGACATGATGGCCGCGCGGAGCAACGCGTACACCTCGCTCGTGGGGACCTTGGCTTGGTCTACGGGAGTCTTACTTGCCATCAAACCTTCCGCCTGTCCGTAAGTGTGGGCCTAACGAAGCATATGTGATCGGCCGCCGCCCAGCACCTCACACACGCTCGCACCCATCCGCTGATCCGCTCGCGGGGCCCCGGCAGCACTACTGCTTGACTCAGATCACACCCTATATATAATTACGAATATTCCTATAGGATTCGACCGCAGAGCATCACTCTTGGTACGCCACACCCGCACCCACCAGCTCATTCGTTAAGGAATCAAAATGACAGTCATCACCGGGGTCGACGTCGTAGACGTCCGCTTCCCCACATCGCTGACCGCGGACGGCTCTGACGCCATGAACAAGGACGGTGACTACTCCGCCGCCTACGTCGTCCTCCACACCGACGACCCGCGGCTCTCGGGCTACGGGTTCACCTTCACGATTGGCCGCGGCAACGACCTCTGTGTTGCCGCCGCCGAGCAGCGCGCGCTGCCGCTGATCGGACGCAGCGTCGAAGAAATCACCTCGGACCTGGGCGGCATCTATCGCGAGCTGCAGTCCGACTCCCAGCTTCGCTGGCTCGGCCCGGAGAAGGGCGTGATTCATCTCGCCCTCGCCGCGGTCATGAACGCCGTATGGGACCTGGCCGCCCGCCGGGCCGGAAAGCCGCTGTGGAGGCTGCTGGCCGAGATGACACCGGAAGAGCTCGTCGACGCCGCGGACCTGCGTTACCTCTCGGACGCGCTCACCCGCGACGAAGCACTGGGGCTGCTGAGGAACCTCGAAGGAACACGCGAAGACCGGATCGCACAGCTGGATGTGTCCGGTTACCCCTCCTACACCACGTCTGCCGGCTGGCTCGGCTACTCCGACGACAAACTCCGCATGCTCTGCCAGGAGGCCGTGGACGCGGGCTACCGTCACATCAAGCTGAAGGTCGGTGCCGATCTTGAGGACGACATTCGCCGCTGTTCAATCGCCCGCGAAGTCATCGGCGACGAGGCCCACCTGATGATCGACGCGAACCAGGTCTGGGACGTTCCCGAGGCGATCGAGTGGGTCAGCGCCCTGGCCGAATTCAAGCCGCTGTGGATCGAAGAACCGACCAGCCCTGATGATGTCCTCGGGCATGCTGCGGTCCGGAAGGCCGTGGCACCCATTGGTGTAGCCACCGGCGAACACGGCATGAACCGGGTCCTGTTCAAGCAGCTGTTCCAGGCCGAGGCAATCGATTACTGCCAGCTGGACGCCTGCCGGCTGGGCAGTGTCAATGAGGTTCTTTCCGTGCTGTTCATGGCAGCCAAATTCGGGGTGCCGGTCTGTCCACACGCAGGCGGCGTGGGACTCTGCGAGCTGGTGCAGCACCTGTCGATCTTCGACTTCGTTGCCGTCTCGGGAAGCCTGGAGGGACGGGTTACCGAGTTCGTTGATCACCTCCACGAGCATTTCGTCGATCCCTGCATTGTGCGCGACGGCGCGTACGTCCTGCCGTCCCTTCCCGGATACAGCGCCGAAATGTTCGAGAGCACACTGGCCGAGTTCGCATTTCCTGCAGGCACGTACTGGGGTAAAGCCAGGAACGCCGCTTCCGTCAGCGTCTAAGTCACCCGCGGGGCCGGGTCTGTCCCGGCCCCGCAAAAGCCTCCCAGCAAAGGAATAAGACATGCCAGCGGCAACATACATCGGCAACAGCACCATCAATATCGTTGAAAGCAGCCAATGCCCGCCCGCGCCGGGCGAGGTCCAGATCGACGTCGCCTTCACGGGAATCTGCGGGACCGATCTTCACATCCTGCACGGCAACATGGACTCCAGGGTCACCTTTCCGGCGATCATCGGCCACGAGATGTCCGGCCGCATCTCAGCTCTCGGCGAAGGCACCAGCGGCTGGAACCTTGGCGACCCGGTCACGGTCATGCCCCTTGACTGGTGCGGCGACTGCCCCGCGTGCAAGGCGGGACATCAGCATATTTGCCAGAACCTGAACTTCATCGGCATCGACTCGGCGGGCTCGCTGCAGAAGCAGTGGAACGTCCGGGAGAGCGTCCTTGTCCGGCTGCCGGATTCCCTGCGCCTGGATCACGCCGCCCTGGTTGAACCCGTTGCGGTTTCGGTCCACGACGTCCGCCGCGCCGATATCCAGCCGGGCGACAAAGCCGTCGTCATCGGCGGCGGACCCATCGGCGTCCTCATCGCCACCACCGCCCGGCACGCCGGCGCCGAGGTTGTTGTGCTGGAACTCGACGCCGACCGGCGCGCCATGATTCAAGAGCTGGGCTTTGAAGTACTGGACCCGCAGACGCAGGACCAGGTCGAATGGGTCAACGCCTGGACGGGCGGCGCCGGCGCCGACGTCGTCTTCGAGGTCTCCGGGGCGGCAGCCGCGGTGCTGGGCGCGACCGCGCTGGCAAAGGTGCGGGGCCGGCTCGTGATCGTGGCCATCCACCCCCAGCCCCGGCCCGTGGACCTCCAGCGGGTGTTCTGGCGCGAACTGACCATTGTGGGCGCCCGGGTCTACGAACGCCGGGACTTCGAAACGGCGGTAGAGCTGCTGGCCGCCGGCGTCATCCCGGCCGATCAGATGATCACCGGAACTGTACCCCTCGAGCGTACCGCGGATGCCTTCAGCAGGCTCGCCGCCGGCGACGCCATGAAGATCCTGGTCGACTGCCAGGCGGTGCCGGCGTGAGCACACATCCGTTCGACCTGGCCGGGAAGCTTGCTGTTGTCACCGGCGCGAAACGCGGGCTGGGACGGGCAATGGCCGAGGCCCTGGCCGCCGCCGGAGCCGACATCATCGGCGTCAGCGCAACTCTGGAGCCCGATGGCAGCGAGGTCGCCCAGGCGGTCGAGTCACTTGGGCGCACATTCAGCGCCCGCACCGTCGACTTCTCGGACCGGGCCGCCGTCGGCGCCCTGGGCGTTGAGCTCGCCGCCATGGAACGGCCCGTTGACATCCTGGTCAACAACGCGGGGACCATCGAGCGGGCACCGGCGGCGGAGCACTCGGACGATCTCTGGGACCATGTGCTGCAGGTGAACCTGTCCTCGCAGTTTGTGTTGAGCCGCGAAATCGGCCAGGCCATGATCCACCGCGGCGCCGGGGGCAAGATCATTTTCACCGCGTCCCTGCTGAGTTTCCAGGGCGGCATCAACGTCCCCGGCTACACCGCCGCCAAATCCGGCGTCGCGGGACTGACCAGGGCGCTGTCCAACGAGTGGGCGGTCCACGGCATCAACGTCAACGCCATCGCCCCCGGGTATATCGCCACAGACAACACGGAGGCGCTGCGCAACGACCCCAGCCGTTCCCAAGCAATACTGGACCGCATCCCGGCCGGCCGCTGGGGCACTGCCGACGACATGGCCGGGGCCGTCGTGTTCCTGGCCAGCCGCGCCTCGGACTACGTCTCCGGCACGGTGCTGTCCGTGGACGGCGGATGGCTGGGACGATGACTCACACCACGACAGCAACCGTCACCGGGATACTCGCTGAAATCCAGATCGTTCCGGTGGTGGTCCTGGATGACCCCGCCGGGGCGAACCAACTCGCCGACGCCCTGGTTGCAGGCGGAATCCCCTGCGCCGAAATCACCTTCCGCACGCCCGCCGGCCTGGAAGCGCTGAAGGCGCTTCGCGGGCGCACCGACCTCCTGCTCGGTGCCGGCACGGTGCTGAACGCCGCGGACGTGGATCTCGCCGCCGATGCGGGTGCGAAGTTCATCGTCAGCCCCGGTTACGGAGCCGACGTCGTCACGCGGTGCCGTGAACGCGGAGTCACGGCCATCCCGGGAGTCGCAACAGCCTCGGAACTGCAGGCAGCCGTCGCCGCCGGGCTCCGGCACGTGAAGTTCTTCCCCGCCGAACAGGCAGGCGGCCTGCCGATGCTCAGCGCACTTTCTGGCCCTTTCCCCGAGGTGCGGTTCATGCCCAGCGGCGGCCTGCGCCCGGGCAATGTGAACGCCTACCTGGACCATCCTGCGGTGTTCGCCGCCGGAGGCAGCTGGATGGTCCCGCGCACGGCGATTGTTGCGGGCGACTTCCAGGAAATAGCCCGGCTGTGCGCTGAAACCCGCTCAGCGCTGGCCGAACGCCACCGCACGAACAAGGAATCGATCTGATGCCTCTGGGGGTGAAAGCCGACGCGGCCTACGATGCCGTGGCCCTTGGTGAGATCATGCTGCGCCTGGACCCCGGAGCCGGACGGATCCGCACGGCCCGGCAGTTCGACGTCTGGGAGGGCGGCGGCGAGTACAACGCGATCCGGGCGCTGAGCCATGTCTTCGGGCAGCGGACGGCGGCCTTGTCAGCGCTCGTCGACAATGACATCGGTCATCTCATCGAGAGCCTGGCGCGCGCCGGCGGAGTGGACACCTCCCTCATCAAGTGGGTTCCCTACGACGGCCTGGGACGTGATGCCCGCAACGGGCTGAACTTCACGGAACGAGGCTTTGGCATCCGCGGAGCGCGCGGCGTCTCTGACCGCGGAAATACGGCGGTTTCGCAGATGAGCGCTGAGGACATGGACTTCGAGGATCTCTTCGGCGTACGCGGCGTCCGCTGGTTCCACACCGGCGGGATTTTTGCCGGGCTCTCCGAAAACTCTTGTGCGACGGCGATCGCCGCCATGACGTGCGCCCGGAAACACGGCACGGTTGTCTCCGTTGACCTTAATCACCGTCCGAGCCTCTGGGCAGACCACGGAGGCCAGCAGCGGGCCGCCACCGTTTTCACGCAGCTCACCGAAGCCGCCGACGTCGTCATTGGAGGCGAAACCGACTTTATCGACAGGCTCGGCATCGAGGCTCCCCCGGAAGCCCTGGCGGGCGTGCCGCGGTTTACCTCGATCGCCGACCGGGTGCTGGCCCGGTTCCCCAACCTGGGCATGGTTGCCTCAACCACCCGCCGGGTCAGCAGTGCCAGCCGCAATGACTGGCACGGCATGTGCCACACATCTACGACGGGAACCGTTACCTCCCGGGAACGGATGGACCTGGAAATTCTCGACCGGGTTGGCGGCGGCGACGGATTCGCATCTGGCCTTATCTACGGTTTGTTGCAGGGACTGCCTGTTCAGGAAGCCGTTGAAATCGGCGCGGCCCATGGCGCCTTGGCCATGACGACCCCCGGTGACAATTCCATGGCGACCCTGGCGGAAGTGCTGGCGGCGGCTCAAGGTCAGCGCGCGTCCACCAACCGCTAGGGCGCCGGCGTCTTTGCCGAAGCCAACTCCCGGGCCAGAAAATCCAGGGCGGGTTGTGCCTCCGGGCTTCCGGCGGCGTGGTTCAGATGACCGTGGACGGCGCCTTCCGCGAGGAAGTACGACACCGGGACCCGGGCCCGCTGCAGGTTCGCGGCGAAAAGCTCGGAGGAGCCGCGCACGTCGTCATACTCGCAGGCAACGATGGCGGTGGGCGGCAGACCCGACGGGTCAGCGTAACCGGGCATTGCGTAGGACGACGCCATCCCCACGGGCCCGCCCACGTAGTTCTCCGCATTCCGCACGCAGTCTTCCAGGGTGAACCGGAGATGGCGCGGCAGCCGAGCCATCATGTCCTCGTCCAGGCCCTGCGCCGGCGGCGGCAGCTCCGCGTGGAGGAAGGGGTAGGCGAGCAGAAGTTTGGCCGGCAGCGGTTTCCCGGCGTCGACCAGGTACAGCCCGGCGCCCACGGCGAGGTTGCCGCCGGCGCCTGCCCCGCCCAGGCACAGCAGGTCCGGCTCCAGCCCCAGGTCTGCGGCGTTTCGACGGGCCCAGAACCAGGCGGTGAGAGCATCGTCGTGCGGAACGGGAAAGCAGACGCCGTCACGGGCCAGGCGGTATTCAACGGACAGCACGGGTGTTCCGGCGTCCGCCAGCACCCGGGCCAGGTAGTCCGATTCGGGCATGTCCAGCCCGCCGCTGACGAAGCCTCCGCCGTGCAGCCAGACCAGTCCGGGCCCGGCAGGCCCGGCCTGAGCGGCGGATTCGCCGTAGATGCGGATCCGCACCGGGCCGTGCCGGCCTTCAGCGGTGACCATGCGGAGGGGGACGTCCGGCCCCACGGGCGCGGCCTGTCCAGGGGTCAGCGTCTGCGGGCCCTCCGGCGCCGCCAGGTGCTGGGCAAAGCCTGCATCCGGGGCCAGTCCCCCGTCTGTAGCGGAAACGGACCGCTCACCCTGCCGGGAGGTCATGGCCGGCCAAGTTTCCGGGAGAAGTACGCGACGGCGGTGGAAAGGATGGTGTCCATCTGCTCTTCCGCGCCGAAGAAACAGTGGTCGCCGCCCTCGATGGTTACCACCTCGTGCTCCACCCCAGCGTCGGCGAGTGCCGCTGCCAGGAGGTCGGTCTGCGCGTGCGGCACCAGGGCGTCACTGTCGCCGTGGATCAACAAGAACGGCGGCGCATCAGCTCTCACCCAGCTGACGGGGCTCGCTGCCGCCAGGAGTACCGGGTCATCGGAGCCACCCACCAGCATGTGTTCGGGCCGCAGGGACATTCCGGCGGGGACGGCCGCCATCAGCGCGGCCGGGAACAGCCCGGCCGGGGTGTCCATGGGCGGGATATCCACCAGGGAAGACACGCCATAGAAATCGACGACGGCACTGACGGCGCTCGAGTGCCCCTGGGCGCCGAGGCCGCCGCAGAGGTCCTCCCGGTTTCCCGTCAGCCCCAGCATTGCGGCCAGGTGGCCACCGGCGGATTCGCCCCAGGCCCCGAGCCGGCCGGGGTCGACGCCGAGCACGTCCGCGAATTCGCGAACGTAGCGCACCGCGGCTTTCAGGTCGTGCAGCTGCGCCGGGAAGGGGGCCTCGAGGGAAAGCCGGTAATCCACCGTGGCGCAGGCGATTCCTGCCTCGTTCAGGAGCTGGAAGACCGAATTGGGTGCGAACGTGGGCGGCAGCTCGCGGCGGTCCCCCAGCTGGAAGGCGCCGCCGTGGACCCACAGCACCAGCGGAACAGGCTCGGCGGCCTGCCGGGGAAGCCAGATATCCATTTTCAGCGGCCGGAAGCCGATGGCGCGGGCGTAACTGAGTTCGCGGTGCACAGCGGACACGTCCGAGACCGGTTCGGCGATGCCCGGGGCGTCGAAGACCGGAAACGGCGGCACCTCCACTCCGCCGGGCCGCGCAGTGTCGGGGACGGAGATAGGGTTCAGCGCTGCGGCAGGGTCCAGGGCGTCGGCGGTTTCGTTCACTGTCATGGCGTGCTCCTGGCGAGGGCGGGTGAAGGCGATGTGGTGCCGGCGCGGTCCGGGGACGCCGCGGCGAAGAAGGTGTAGGTACCGGGTCCGACGACGGCGGCGGGCTTCCCTGGCAGCCGGACTTCCGCAGTGGTTCCGGGTGGCACGGTTGTGTTCAGCGTCAGGCCGCCGTCGTCACTGGTCCACTCCACGTCGATGAGGCCTTGCGGGCCGCGGTGCGATGTGGCGGCCGATGTGAGACCGGCGCCGGGACGGGGTTCGACGATGATCCGCTCATACCCGGCACTGCCCGGCGCCTGCCGGAGCCCTGCCGTGTAGCGGTGCAGGAAGGAGACCACTGCGCCCTTGCTGTAGTGGTTGAGGGACTGGTGGGGATTGCCGTCCCGGTCCAGGCCGTTCCACAGCTCCCACATGGTGGTGGCGCCGCGGTCCACCATGACCAGCCAGGACGGTTCCGAATCCTGCATCAGGAGTTCATAGGCGAGGCCCTCCTCGCCGTTGTCAGCCAGGACGGGCAGCAGGTAGGGCGTGGACAGGAAGCCCGTGCCCAGGTGGGTCCCGGCGTCCCTGATCAGCGAGACCAGCTGCCTGGTGACCGTTGCACGGAGTTCCGGGCTGACCAGGTCAAAGGCCAGGGCCCGGACACAGTTCGCCTGGCTGGGCTCGGTGACCCGGCCCGCGGGGTCCAGGTATTCGGCCTCCCAGGCCTGCCGGACGCCGGCCGAGAGTTCCTCCAGCGCCCGCGCTTCCTCCGGAAGTCCCAGGGCGCCTGCGATTCGTGCCATGACCGCCGTCGTGTTGCGGTAGTAGGCGGTGGCCACGATGCCGTGGTCGGCGTCGCGGGCGGCGAACAGATCGGGTTCGGGGCCGTCAGGTTCCATCCATTCCCCCCAGTGGAACCCGGTGTCCCAAAGGTACTTTTCGTGCGGTGTCGGGTCGGGGCCGGCGGCTGCGCGGGCCGGATGCCGCTGGGATTCCGCGGTGGCCCGCACGAAGCCGAGCCAGCGGTTCATGGCCGCCCAGTTTTCGGCGAGGATCCCGGTGTCCCCCGTGGCCAGGTACAGCTCCCACGGCACCATGACGATAGCGTCGCCCCAACCCGCGGAGCCGTTGACGAAGGCCATGAAATCGGCGGCCGTGGCCTCCGGGCCGGGCGAGGGCGAGATGTTGGCGATGACGCCGTTCTCCCACTGGTCGGCGCGGACGTCGCCCAGCCATTTCCGCGAGAATCCCGTCACATCGAAAAGGTACGCCGCGGTGGGCGCGAAGAGCTGCCAGTCTCCGGTCCAGCCGGCCTTCTCCCGCTGCGGACAGTCAGTGGGGACCTCGCAGGCGTTGTCCCGGAAGCTCCATTCGATGATTTTGTGGAGCTTGTTCAGCCGTTCATCGCTGCAGGTGAATGAGCCGATCCGGTCCAGGTCGGTGTGGACCAGGCAGCCGGCGATGTCGCCAGGCTGCAGGTCCGCGGCGAGTCCCTGCACCGAGACGTACTGGAAGCCGTGGGTGGTGTGCCGCGGTTCGAAGACCTCGCCGGCAGCGCCGGACGCCACCACCGCGTCGACCTGCCCGGCGCCCAGGAACTGGCCCTGGTCCCGGAAATCGTGCGGGCGCAGGTGGTCCTGCGTCACCTCCCCGGCGGCGTCCACGGCCTCGCCGTAAACAAGGGTGACCGTCTCGCCCGGCCGGCCCAGCCGGCTCAGCCGCACCCAGCCGTGGATGTTCTGGCCGAAGTCCACCACCTGGTTGCCGCCGGGCAGGCGCCGAAGGGAAACCGGCGCGAGTTCCGCCACCACACGGGTGGGCGGCGCCACCGGCCCGGCCAGGGTGACAAGGCCGCAGGGGCGGACGACGGCGGCGCTTGCCTTGTGTGCCCCGCCTGCCGGATCACCTGCCCCGTTTTCTGCTGTGCCGGCCGGCACCCGGAAGTCGACACGCTGGCCGGCCATGAGGTCGGCGCTGACGATTTCCGTGGGTGACACGGACCAGGAGGCATCGGTGCCGATGACGGTCCGCACTGTTCCGGACTGCAGCTCCAGCTGCGCCAGGAACGCGGTGTGCGTTCCGTACATATCGGCGTCGCGGGTGTACCCGAAGGTGCCGCGGTACCAGCCGTCCGTGAGGACGGCGCGCACCGTGTTGCTGCCGGGCTGAAGGAGGGCCGTGACATCGTACGTCTGGACCTGCAGGGTGGTGTTGTAGCTGGTGGAACCCGGGGTGAGCTGCTGGTCCCCCACGCGCTGGCCGTTGAGGAACAGCTCGTAGATCCCGTGAGCCGTGGCGTAGACCCGGGCGGCGTCGGGGGCGGCATCCAGGATGAAGGTGGTGTGCAGGGCGTAGCCGGGGCGCTCGCCGGGGACGGGAACAACCGGCTCAGCCGGGCCGATCCACTGGGCGGTCCAGTCGGCGGGCTGCAGTAGGCCCAGCTCAACAGCCATGGACTCGGACCAGTCGGACACGCATTCGGTGTCTGGGCTGTCGGCACCAATATTCCACGTCCGGACCTGCCATTCGAACCGGTCGCGGGAGGAAAGTGCCGGACCGCTGTACGGGATGCCGCCGTGCGCGGCGGTGTCTACCCGGCCGGTGTCCCAGCCGTTGCTGGCTTTGAGCTGGTAGGCCGTCTGCCGGAGGGTGCCTTCGGCCGGCGTCCAGCTCAGCCGCGGTTCCGTATTGGTGATCCCGAGTGCTTCCCGGAGGTGTCCGGCGCCGAGACGGGTTGGCGCCGTCATGCGGACGCCCCCTGGGCACCGGCCAGGGACGCCGGCCAGGTGGCCGCTTCTTCGACGTCTGCGTCAAAGCTCGTGGAGGTCATGCGGGCGGGCTCCTGACGGTGGGGTTTCCTGAAGTTCCAGCATGGTTTCCGCCCGCGTGCCCCAGACACGGCTCTTTCATTGGTTGAAATAGTATTGTGGGGTAGCTCACGATTGAATCGATTCGACGGCAAGGAAGAAAGCATGACGGTCCAGGAAACGGACACCGCACCCGCCCGGGGGAAGAGGCCCAAGCAGGGCGAGCCCGTCATTGACCGGGCGCTCAGCCTGCTGGCCGTCTTCTCCGACCGCCGCCGGGCGCTGACCCTGTCCGAGATGGCGAGGCATGCGGGCATGCCGGCCCCCACTGCGCTGCGGCTGATTGCCCGGCTCGTGGCCTGGGGTGCGCTGGAAAAGCTCGACGACGGACGGTACGTTGTGGGGGTCCGCCTGTGGGAGGTCGCCTCACTCTCGCCCCGCGGCCACGGGGTCCGCGAAATAGCCCTCCCCTACCTCGAGGACCTGTTCGAAGTCACCCGCCACCACGTCCTGCTGGCAGTGCGCGATAACGAGGAGGCGGTGCTGATCGAACGGCTCTCCTCCAAGGACGCGACCGAAGTGGCTTACCGGGTGGGCGGGCGGGCGCCGCTGCGGTCCACCGCCGTCGGCCTGGTGCTGCTGGCAGGCGCGGACCAGCAATTCCAGGAAACAATCCTGGCGAAACCGGCAGAGAAAGAGCCCGGAGTACCGGAGATGCCCGAGGGACAACTGCGGCGCACCCTGTCGGATGTGCGGCGGACCGGGATCGCGATGATCCGTCGTGCTGTTCCCTCCCGGACGGTGTCCGTGGCCTCCCCCATTTTTGATGCGCAGGGCTCGGTGGCTGCTGCGCTGTCCATCGTGGTTCCGGACGGTTCCACTCCCCCGAATGTCCTCGCGCCGGCGGTGCGCGCAGCCGCCAGGGCCGTGTCCCGGAACCTGGGCCATCAGGCGGGGGTGAGTGCAGGGGTGCGCACGCACTCGGCGGGGTAAGCCCAACGGTCGTGAACCACGCGGGCCTCCCCGCCGTTGGGGCATCAGCTGTCCGGCGCGGCCGGTCAGTCCTGACCGCTGTACTGCAGACGCCGTACCAGGACTTCTCCTTCGACCGCGTAGACGCCAAAGGCCCGCCCGGTGAACGCCTTGGCTGTTTCAAATGCCCAGTGCCTTCCGTCGAGTTCTGTCAGGAGCACCCCTTCCGCGCTGTCCTTGGGCCCTGCGGCCCGTACGAGGAGGCGGATTCTGTCGCCGCCGACGGCACCGGCGCTGAAGTCCGGTGAAGGAGGCGCGGTGAGGACCGCCAGCTCGATGTCGCCACGGGGAACGACTGCTTCCCAGGCGCGTTCAAAACTGGCGACCACGGCGCGGGCTGTAACCGTGATCGCGTCCCCCTCCTGTTTGGCCTCGATGCCGAACCAGTTGTCCTCGGCGCTGCGCACCGCGATCCCGCCGGTGCCGGAGCCGACGTCGAGCACCGCCCGGCATTCGACACCGAGGTGGCGCTGCCGCTGGGCGAGAAAGCTGGGCCGGGGCGAACCCAGCGGGTTTCCTTCTCCCCTGATGACAAGACCCTCGGGTGTGGGTGCTGCGAAGTCCGAAGGCATTCTTCGCACAGCGATCCAGGCGGGGTCTTCCAGGCCCGAGCCGTTGCTAAAGTCGTACTCGACCAGTTCCGAACGCGCGCCGGCCAGCTGCGGCATGTGAGGACGGGGCCAGCCATCGACCCAGTCCACCGTGGTCAGGAACGTTTCCCGGCCCAGGGGTGAGAACGCCTGGGTGAGGCCCAACGGACGTACGCCCAGCAGGGTCATGGCTGTGCCGCCGTCGGAAAGTTCGAACAGGTCCGCGTGTCCGGTGTTCTGGACCGGCGCGCCTGTCCCGGCAGCGGTGAGGATGGGGTTGTGTGGTGCCGATTGGAAGGGTCCGTAGGGTCGGCGCGAGCGGGCAACAGTGACGGCGTGGCCCCGGTCGGTCCCGCCTTCGGCCGCAATCAGGTACCACCAGTCGCCACGGCGGTAGAGGTGCGGCCCTTCCGGGGAGTACAGCCCGCTGCCGGACCAAAGGGGCCTGGGCGATTCGAGCGCTTCTCCCGTCGTAAGGTCGACCCGCACCTGCTGGATCGCGTCCGGGTGGCGGGCAAAGGTCACGTAGGCGACGCCCTCGTCATCCCAGGCGAGATCCGGGTCGATGCCGTCGACTGCCTCGATGACGGTCCCGTCGCTCCAGGGCCCGGCGGGGTCGGCTGACGTGAACAGGACGCACCCGCGTCCGCCGAGGAAGACCGAGACGATCAGGTAGAACACGCCGTCGCGGAATCTGAGCGTCGGCGCCCAGACACCTCCGGGCGTCGGCACGTCGGCCAGCTGGACCTGATGCTCCCGCGTGGCCACGTGACCGACAAGCTCCCAGCTTTCGAGGTCCTTGCTGTGATAGATGGGAAGCGCCGGAAGGTATTCGAACGACGAGGTGGCAACGTAGTAGCCCCCGGGCGTGCTGACGATGCTCGGATCCGGGTTGAAGCCTGCGAGGATGGGGTTGGAGTTCATCGGCTTTGGTGTCTCTCATTCAATAGAGGCTGCGGTCGGGCACGTGGACATGCGCCGGGCAGCCCAGTCATCACAGGATGTAGACGCTGGCCCCGTTGATTTCCACTTCGGTGAGCTTGACGCGTTCATCGGGGCTGTTGTTCGGCCAATGGAAGGTCAGGTAGTCGCGCCCGCTGGATGCGCGGAGGATCATGCCGTGGCCGCCGTTAGTCGACCACAGGGGGTTCTCGTGGTGAATCCAAGGCCCCGTGATGGTCCCGCTCTCAGACTCGGCGAGGCCAATCGCGTATCCCTCATCGCCCTGGCTCGACCAAAGCATCAGCAACGTCCCTCCCGGGGAGCGGATAAGGAAGGGGCCGTCCGTGAACATTGGCTCGTTGGCCAGGTGCAGGTCCTTCGGCGGTTCGACCCCAGGGGGAAACCGCAGCGGCCTGGTCCAGCCCGCCGAGGAGGCCGTAAACAACAGGATCGGTTCACCGACACCGGCGCGGAGGTCCGGGGACAGGCGGAGCGCGTACATTTCCCCATCGGAAACCCCCACCTCGTCACCTCTCCTCTCCGTCCCGCGACTGTATACGAGCCATCGCGTGGAGTCATCGCCGATATGAAGGGTTCCGTCGAGGCACGGTCTGGTCGCCGGTGTCACTGGTCCATCGCTCCATGGCTCGTACGGACCCGTGGCATGGTCCGACACGAGGACCGCGACTCCACGAGGAGCTGAGCCGGTGGAGGTCGCGAATGTGGCGAGCATGAAGAACCGTCCGTCGAGGGCGTAGACCTCCGGCGCCCAGTACTGGGTGTCCGACCAAAAGCCCAGTGGGGGCCGGAACGCGGCGACGGGGCCGTCCCAATTTTCGAGATCATGGCTCGTGTAGCAGTCGAAGCCCTTCGCGGGTCCACCCCAGACGTTCTCATCGCTGGTTCCGAACAGCACGAATTCGCCTGGAATCGGCTCGAGGATGAAGGGATCGCGCATCCGGATCTCTCCGAGGCGGAGTTGTTGGACGGCCCCATTTAGGACGTGCTGGGCCATTAGGGGGTTCCTTGATAGTCGAGCTGGGAGGACGCAACGTAGCCAGTGAAACTGTGGGTGCCGGCGCCCACGCTTCGCCGCTCCCCGCCCGGAAGTTCGACGTCGGCCGTGACGCCCTCGGGAACGGTCGCCTCGAGCTCCAGCACCCCGCAGGCGGCCCGCCATTCCACCCGGACGGTGCCGTGCGGGGTCTTCAGCGCGGTCCTGGCCCAGTCGATTCCCTCGCCCGGCTGCGGGGCGATAAGGACCTTGGCGTAACCGGGCTCCAGCGGCCGGATGCCGCCGATGGCCTTGTGCATCCAATCGGCCACCGCGCCCAGGGCGTAGTGGTTGAAGCTGGTCATCTCACCGGGGTTGATGGTGCCGTCCGGCAACATGGAGTCCCAGCGTTCCCAGATGGTGGTTGCGCCCATGGTCACCGGGTACAGCCAGGAGGGGCAGCTTTCCTCCAGGAGCAGGCCGTATGCCTCGCCCGCGTGGCCCGTGTCCGTGAGTGCGTGGGTGATGAACGGCGTTCCGGCGAAGCCGGTGGACACCCGGTAGCCGTTGTCTCTCACCAGTTCCGCCAGGCGGTTGCCGGCGAACTCGCGCCGGCTGCTGGTTTCCAGGATGTCGAAGGCGATAGCCAGGGCGTAGACGGTGGTGCAGTCGCTGCGGATGGTGCCGTCGGTGGCCACGTAGTGCTCGGCGAAGGAGGCGCGCACCCGGGCCGCAAGCTGGTCGAAGTGCTCGGCATCGTCGGTTTTGCCCAGAAGCCGGGCGGTCTGGGCTGTGATGGAGGCGGTGCGGTACAGGCAGGCGGTGGCCACGACGCCGGTGTCAGCCTTGGCGGCCCATGGCTGGTCCGGATCGGCGTCCGGGTCCAGCCAGTCGCCGAACTGGAAGCCCTGGTCCCAGAGCCCGGTGGGTGAGAGCAGGCCCTCGACCCGGCGCGTGTGCGAGGCCATGGAGCCATACTGGTTCCGCAATACGGTGTCATCGCCGTACGCCTCCCAGAGTGCCCACGGCACCCACACCGACGCTTCGCTCCACAGGGCCGAAGATTCCGGTGCGGGGAATTCGGCCGGCTGCGGGCAGTACTTCAGGGCATCGGGGACGGTGATGGGGACCAGTCCGTCCGCGGCTTGCTGCTCTGCGGCGAGGTCCAGCAGCCAGTCCTGCAGGAAGCCTTTGACGTCGTACAAGAAGGCGGCGGTCGGGGCGAACACCGCGATGTCGCCTGTCCAGCCGAGCCGCTCGTCGCGCTGCGGGCAGTCGGTGGGCAGGTCCAGGAAGTTGCCCTTGAGCCCCCAGACGATGTTGCGGTGGAGTTGGTTCACCAGGGGGTTGGAGCACTCGAATTCACCGATGCGTTCCAGCTCGGAGTGAACCACGACGGCTTCGAGCGACTCCGCGGTAAGGGTTCCGGGCCAGCCGGTGATTTCGGCGTAGCGGAATCCGTGGAAGGTCTTCGTGGGTTCGAAAGAGTCCTCCCCGCCGGACAGGATGAACGTGTCGGCAGCCTTGGCCGAGCGCAGCGGGCGGGTGCCCAGTTCGCCGTCCTCCAGTACCTCCGCGTGCCGCACGGTGATCGTGGCCCCCGCCTTGCCGCGGACGGTGAAGCGCAGCCAGCCCACCAGGTTCTGGCCGAAGTCCACCAAGGTCTTGCCGCTGGGGGAAGTGAGGATCTGCACCGGTTTGACGACGTCGGCACGCACCACCGGGGGGCCAACCGGCTCCGCCAGCCGTTCGACGTCGAATTCCAGCTCGTGCACCCCCGTCCAGGCGCCCGCCGGCGAAGAGTCGGCGTCGAACCCTGGCCGTGCCCAGCCCGCCGGCTCCCTCCGCGCGTCAATACTCTGTCCGTCGTACAGGTCGTTGGCAGTGGTGCTCGACGGGCCGGCCTGCCACGTCTTGTCGGAGCCTACGGACTGGACATGGCCGTCGGCGTATTCGATGTCCAGCTGCCCGAAGAACCCCAGCTCGCTGCCGTACAGGCCGGACATGCCGTGCCAGGCCAGGCGTCCGCGGTACCAGCCGTTGCCGAGTTCCACGCCCAGCACGGTGGATGGCTCCACGAGGGCAGTCACGTCGTAGCTGCGGTAGCGGAGCCGCCACTCATAGGAGCTCCAGCCGGGGCTCAGGACATCACCGCCCGCAGGCTTCCCGTTGATGAACGACTCGTAGATGCCGCATGCGGTGGCCCGCAGGGTGGCCTTGGCCACGGCTCCGTGGCCCTCCTCCAGGGTGAACTCCTTGCGGAGCAGCGGGGCGCCGTCGAAGTCCTGGTCGGGTGAGATCATTGCGGCGTGCCAGGGTGCCAAGGTCATGGGGCGGTCTTCCGTTTCTGCTGTTGGTGGTGCGTGCTGGTTAGCGTTGGCGCGCCGGTCAGGCGTAGTGACAGGCGACGTCGGAGGCGCCCACCCGGCGCGGGGCCGGGCGCTCGTCGCGGCAGAGGTCCGTGGCGACCGGGCAGCGCTGCCGGAACGGGCACCCGCCGGGCGAGGCGGTAGTGGCGGCGGCCGTCCGCACCCCGAGGGATTCGCGGGCTTCACGGCGCTGGGCCTGCTCGGCGGGGCGCGGCACGGGTGAGGCCGCGACGAGGGCCCGGGTGAAGGGATGCTGGGGGTTCTCCGTGACTGCGGCGGCTGGCCCGCTTTCCATGACCTGGCCCCGGTACAGGACCACCACCCGCCGTGCGAGGAACTGGACCACTGAGATGTCGTGGGCGATGAACAGGTAGCTGAGCCCGCGTTCGTCGCGCAGGTCAGCGAGCAGATTCAGGACCTGCGCCTGGGTGGAGAGGTCCAGGGCGCTGACGGCTTCGTCGCAGACCACCAGCCTCGGGTCGCAGATCAAGGCGCGTGCCACCGAGATGCGCTGGCGCTGGCCGCCGGAGAATTGGCTGGGATAGCGGTTCACGGCTTCCCGCGGCAGCCCCACGCGCTCCAGCATGTCCCCGGCCCTGGCCCGGGCTTCCGCGGCGGCCACGCCGCGGAGCCGGAGTGGCTCCATGAGGGAGGCGCCCACGGTGTTGCGGGGGTTCAGGGAGGAATTCGGGTCCTGGAAAACAGCGCGGAGTTCCCCGCCGAGAGCCCTGCGCCGGGCCGCGCCGGCGTGGGTGATGTCCTCCCCCCGGTAGGCGATGGAGCCGCCGGACACGCTCTGAAGGCCGAGGATGGCCTTGCCGATTGTGGACTTGCCGGAGCCCGACTCCCCCACCAGGCCCACGGTTTCGCCGGGGTGGATGGTGAAGCTGACGCCGTCCACTGCTGCCGGCGCGGCGGCGGCCTTGCGTCCGCTCCCGTAGCGGACCACCAAATCGCTGACTTCCAGCATGGGTCTGGTGGACAGGGTCGACGGCGATTCCTGGCGTACCGGTGTTTCGATGCTCATGCCAAATCCTTTTCAACGGTTTCCAGCAGTCGGTGCGTCGGCACTTCAGTCGCCACCCACTCCAGTCCTTCAACGGCCAGTTCATCCGCCTTGACGCAACGCACCAGGCCGTCGCCGGCCCCGGAAGGCAGCAGCGGAACGGGAACCGTGCAGGCGGAACCGGCGAACTGGCAGCGCGCCGCAAAGCGGCACCCGGTGGGCCAGTCCTTGGGCTGCGGAACCTGGCCGCTGATCGTGGCGAGCCGTTCGGGCATTTCCTCGGCCCTGTTGGCGTGGGGATCCGCAGCCAGCAGCGCCAGAGTGTACGGGTGGCGCGGGTTGTCCAGGATGGCCGCCGTCTTGCCGTTCTCCACCACCTGCCCGGCGTACATCACCGCCACCTGATCGCAAATGTCGGCGACGACGCCGAGGTCGTGGGTCACCATGACCACGGACATGCCGGTGTCCTTCACCAGCGCCCGCAGTAGGGACAGGATCTCGGCCTGGACCGTGACATCCAGGGCGGTGGTGGGTTCATCCGCCACCAGCAGCCTGGGCTGCCCCGACAGCGCCAGGGCGATGGCCACGCGCTGGGCCATGCCGCCGCTGATCTGGTGCGGGTAGGTCTTGAGGATCCGGCGGGCATCGACGATGCCCACCTTCTCCAGCAGGCTCAAGGCTTCCGTGCGGGCTTCGGCTTTGCCCACCTTGCGCAGCCGGCGGATGGCAGCGGTGAGCTGGTAGCCCACGGTGAACATGGGATCCAGCGCCCGCATGGGCTCCTGCGAGATCAGGGCGATCCCGCGGCCCCGGATCCCTTCCAGGTCCCTGTCGGTCGCCGCCGCGAGGTTCGTTCCGTCCCAGAGGATCTGGCCGCCGGCCACTGAGACGCCGGACGGGAGCAGGCCCAGCAGGGACAGCGCGGTCATGGTCTTGCCGCAACCGGACTCACCCACCAGGCCAAGAACGGTTCCGGGTTCGACGTCGAAGGAGACGTCCGTGACCAGCCGTCCACCGTTGTCCACGCCCACGGACAGGTGCCGGACGCTGAGCTGGTCCTCGGCGGGCGCGTCCTGGGTCTGGACGGGCGCCTCCGGGCTGGCAGCAACAGGGGCTTCGAGGAACTTCATCCGACGACGGCGGGCGGCGGCGGGGGGCAGGTGCGAAGCTGTGGTGCCCGGGGCCTGGCCCAGCGCGTTGCCGACGGCGTTCGCTGCGAGAACCGTCAGGGCCAGCACGGCGCCGGTGGGCAGCATCAGCCACGGCGCGTCGTAGACGTGCTGTGAGGCGCTCTGGATCATGCCGCCCCAGCTGGGCTCGGGAAGGGGCGGGCCAAAGCCGATGAAGGCCAGCCCCGCCTGGATGAGCATGCCCACCGCGAAGATCAGCGCGCACTGGACGACGATCGTGTTGGTCAGGCCGGGCAGGACGTGCCGGATGCTGATGCCCAGCGGGCTGACGCCGTCGACTTTGGCGGCGTCCACGTAGAGCTGCGACTGCAGCGACTTCGCCTGGCCCAGGATGACCCGGAAGATGCCGGCGGAAATCAGGACACCCAGGATGGCCATGACAACGGGGATGTTCGTTCCCACGGCGCCGATGACAGCCAGGATGATGACCGTGCCGGGGACGGACATCATGATCTCCGTGACACGGCTGATGATTCCGTCGGTGCGGTCGCCGCCGGCCGCGGCCACCATGGCCAGGATGGTGCCGAGGCCGACGCCGACGATCACCGTGATCAGGGACGTTCCGAGGGTGCCGGCCGCGGCCGCGAAGATGCGGCTGAGGATGTCGCGGCCCAGTTCGTCAGTGCCCAGCCAGTGCGCGGCACTCGGACCGGAGAGGACGGCGCTGAAGTCCTGGTCCTCCGTCTTGTAGGGCAGCCACAGCGGCGCCGTCAGGGAAGCTGCTACCAGCGCGGCCAGCCAGAGGAGGCCGGCAACACCGCCGGGCGACGCGGCCAGCCGGTGGGAACTGAAGCGGGCGAGGGCCGCTTTGGCGCCGGGCCCGGGTTGGACGGCGGCGGCTTGCGCCGCCTGGTCGGCCGGCGCGGGGGCAACTGAGGGGATCATGAGGCACGCAACTTCGGATCGAGGAACTTGGTGGCGAGTTCCAGCACCAGGTTGACGGCGACCACCACAACCGTGGCGATCACCACCACGCCCTGCACCGCGGGGGCATCATGGGTGCTGACAGAGGTCTGGACTGCCTGGCCGAGGCCCGGCATGGCGAAGAGCTGCTCGGCGATGACCGAGCCGCCGAACAGCCCGATGAACTGCAGGGCGATGCCGGCCACGATGGGCAGGCTGGCGTAGCGCAGGGCGTGGACGTAGAGGATCTTCCAGGTGGGCGTGGCCGTGGCCCGAAGTGTCCGGATGTGTTCCTGCTGAAGCGCTTCCAGCATGGAGGCGCGGGTCTGGCGGGCGATGAACGCGGCGCCACCAACCGCCAAGGTGAGCACGGGCAGTGCCAGGGACATCGCCCAGTCCTGCGGTGACACTTCAAACGGCACGTAACCGGTGGCCGGGAACACGGAGGACTGCACGGCGAAAAGGAAGACGAAGATGACGCCGATCCAGAAGGCCGGCAGCGCCACGAGGAGTCCTACGAATCCTCCGATGATCCGGTCCACGATGCCGCCTTGGACAGCGGCCGTCACGCCGAGGGCGATGCCGAGCACCGCGCTAAGCAGGGTGGCTCCCGCTGCCAGCGCCGCCGTGACGGGCAGCCGGTTGGCGAGGTCGGCGCTGACCGAGCGGCCGTCGATGAGGGAGACGCCCAGGTTGCCCTGCACAGCGTCGCCCAGCCAGCGGAAGAACTGGGCCAGGAGCGGGTCGTTCCAGCCGAGCCGCCGGTTCACTTCGTCAATCGCTTCCTGCGAGGCGCCGGCGCCGAGCGATACAGCTCCCGGGCTGCCGGGCATTGCGTGCACCAGCAGGAACGCCAGCACCGCAACCACCAGCACGGTGGCCAGCGCCATCAGCAGGCGCTTCGCGACGAACAATGCCATTGGTGACCTCCATCGGTCGGGCCGGGCGCCCCATATGTGAGGGCGCCCGGCGTTAGTAGATCAGTTGGTCGGTGCGTAGGAGGAGAGCAGCGGGTAGGCGTTGGTGCCTGCGAACTTCACTTCCTGGACCTTCTTGGTGTTGTAACCCCAGTTGCTCAGCGACTCGAACAGCGGGATCAGCCAGCCGGACTCGACCAGCCGGGTGTTCAGCTTGGTCAGGGCAGTCTTCCTGCCCGCGTCGTCCTTGGCGGCGGCAACCTCACCGGTGGCGGCGCTCAGCTTTTCGTCAGTGGCCTTCTGGACGTTCGTGAAACCGTTGAGGATGGCCCCGTACATCAGGCCGAGCGGGTTGTCCCAGCTCAGCGGCGCGTAGCCCAGGGGCGTGGTCGCGACGGCGGCAAACGCTTCGTCGGTCGAGGCTGCCATCTTCACCTTCATGGTGATGCCCACTGCGGCCAGATCCTTCTGGACTGCCTGCAGGTCGGTCTGCGTCTGGGCGCCGGCGACGATGGTGAACTCGAAACCGTTGGGGTAGCCGGCCTCGGCGAGGAGGCTCTTGGCCTTGGCCGGGTCGTAGGCGAAGCTGGACTCCAGCTCCTGGGTGAAGCCTGCGGAGTCCTTGGGCAGGGCGTTCCAGGACGGGACGTCACCCTTATGCAGCGCGTCCACCAAAGCCTTGCGGTTGATGGCGTGCTGGATGGCCTGGCGGACCTTTTCGCTGGCGAACGCGGGCGCGGTCTTGCCGGTCTTGTCGAAGGAGACCATGGTCTGGACAGTGCCGCCGATCTGGGACACGCCCACGCCCTTGGACTTGGCGAAGTCAACTGTTGGCGAGGTCAGCTGCGCGACGTCGGCTTGGCCGGACACCAGGGCGTTGGCCCGGGCCTGCGGGTCAAGGATGACGCTGAAGACGATCTTGTTGTAGGCGTATTTTGCGGCATCGGCGCTCTTGTCGTTTTTCACCATGACGTACTTGTTGCCTTTGACGGTGGCCGTGGTGTCCAGCGTGTAGGGTCCTGAGCCGGCGGGGGCTGTGGCCAGGCTGGCACTGTTCGCGATGCCGGCCTTGCCAACGATCATGCCCATCGTGGAGGTGAGGTTCTTTTCGAATCCGGGCTGGGGCTTTGCGAAAGTAATGGCCACCTTGGTGGGGCTGACCACGTCCACCCTGGTGATCTCCTGGGCCCCGCCCTTGGCAATCGCCGAGTAAGTGCTCAAGGCCGGGTCGGTGCGCCGGTCGAAGTTGGCCTTGACCAAAGCTGCGTCCAGGGTGGAGCCGTCGGTGAAGGTCACCCCTTGCTTGAGGGTCAACGTCAGCACCGTGCTGTCCGCGTTGTATTCGAAGGCAGAGGCCAGGCCGGGGCCCACGGAGCCGTCCGGCTGAAGCGTCATGAGGTTGTCGTACAGGCCCTCCATGAACTGGCGCTGGGCATCGGAAACGCGAATGGGATCGTAGCCGAAGGAGGCGGAGTCGCTTTCGACGGCGATCGTCAGCGTGCTTTTGTCAACGGTGGCTGCCTGGCTGCCGCCGCCGCAGGCGGCCAGGGATCCCATCAGCAGGGCGCCGGCCAGAATGGCCGCGCTGCCCCGTGTGGTGGAGGTTCGAAGTTTCATGAGTGCGCCTTCGCATTCTTCTGTGACTGCAACGGAATCAATGGGGCCGGTGGTGCCCGGCTCCCTTCAAGAATCGGCTGGTGCCGGTTGGGCCAGACATGAGAATGTCATTGATTGAAAAAGTATTGTGGCGGCGATCACGCGGGCCGACAGGATGGAGAGAGGCAGAGAGGCCTGGACGCTGCTGCGCCGCGTCGATCACGAGAGGAACCACATGACCAACCCGTTTCCGCAGGACTTCCTTTGGGGCGTGGCCACCGCAGGCCACCAGGTGGAAGGCAACAACGTCAACAGCGATACCTGGTTCTTGGAGCATCTTCCGGGGACGATCTTCGCCGAACCCTCTGGGGATGCCGTTGATCATTACCACCGGTACCGGGAGGACATCGCGCTGATCGCCGGGCTGGGGTTCACCAGCTACCGCTTCTCCCTCGAGTGGGCACGCATTGAGCCGGCAGAGGGGCACTTCTCGGTGGCTGCACTGGACCATTACAGGCACGTGCTGGAGGCCTGCGTGGAGCTCGGCCTGACCCCGGTGGTCACGTTCCACCACTTCACATCGCCCCTCTGGTTGCTGCGGAGCGGCGGCTGGGAAGATTCCAGGACTCCGGAACTGTTTGCCCGCTATTGCGACCGCGTGATGGCGCACCTGGGCGACCTCATCGGCGTCGCCTGCACCCTCAACGAACCCAACCTTCCCTATCTGCTTCGGGAGCTGGGCATCCCAGGAGGCTCGCAGGAATCCCGGATCGGCAATCCTATGTGGGAGGCGGCGGGCCAGCGGCTGGGCCTTTCTGCCGACCGCGTCGCCTCTTTCCAGTTCGCGGCGTCCGAGGAATCGTTCAACGTCCGCCTGGCGGCGCACCGCGCCGGCCGGGACGCCATCAAGGCACGCCGTCCGGAGCTGCAGGTGGGCTGGACGCTTGCCAATTCGGACATCCAGGCCGTGGACGGCGGGCAGGAGCACGCGGACAGGGTGCGGCGCGAGGTTAACGAGCGCTTCCTGGAGGCCTCGCGGGGTGATGACTTTGTTGGCGTCCAGACCTATGGACGGACAGTCTTCGGCCCCGACGGGCTGGCCCCCGCCCCCGCAGGAGCAGCTACCAACCAGATGGGTGAGGAGATCTATCCGCAGGCCCTGGAGGCAACCATCAGGGAAGCCGCCCGCATAGCGGAAATCCCCGTGATTGTCACCGAAAACGGTCTGGCCACGGAGGACGACGCGCAGCGCGTGGCGTATCTGGAGGCGGCCGTCGACGGCGTCGCGTCCTGCCTCGCCGACGGCATTGATGTCCGCGGCTACATCGCCTGGACCGCCTTCGACAACTACGAGTGGATCTTTGGATACGGGCCAAAGTTCGGCCTCATCGCCGTCGACCTGGCCACGCAGCAGCGGACACCCAAGCCGAGCGCGTACTGGCTGGGGCGCCAAGCCCAAGCACAGCTGGTCCCGACGGCCTGACATGGGACCCGACTGCTGAGAGCCGTCTGAGAGCCGCCGCCGGGACCTCTTGACAGGCCCGGCGGCGGAGTCTACGACTAACCTTGTCCAGTCCCGCCACCACCGAGGAGTAGCTATGGCAACCGCGGCGTTCGGAATCGTGCATTTCTTCCCGGGCGGCACCAAGGAGCAGTATGAGGCTTCCCTGGCGGCCGTCCATCCAGGCCCGGGTCAATTGCCCGACGGCCAGATCTTCCACGCCGCCGGGCCATCGGCGGGTGGCTGGACAATCATGGCCGTCCATGAATCTCAAGAGAGTTGGGAGACGTTCCGGGACACGATCCTCATGCCCCGGATGCAACAGGGCATTGAGGGCGGCTTC
The DNA here is from genome assembly GCF_042883665.1 of Arthrobacter sp. NPDC058192. Lineage (NCBI taxonomy): Bacteria > Bacillati > Actinomycetota > Actinomycetes > Micrococcales > Micrococcaceae > Arthrobacter > Arthrobacter sp. NPDC058192. The sequence continues at coordinate 147,314 of NZ_JBHVVJ010000002.1, forward strand.
GCCTCTCCGCCCGAAGAGACGGCCATCGACCTCGACACGCTGCTGCCCTAGCACGAACGAACCGCAGGCTATCCCGTCTTCGCCTGCCCGCGGAGGGCCGCCGCGGCCTTCGGACGGACCACCAGGACGGGACACGGCGAGTGGGTGGTCACCTGGGTTGACACCGAGCCGATGTGCAGGCCAGCGAAGCCGCCGTGACCGCGGGAACCCAGGACGACCAGGTCGGCTTCCCGTGCCGCCTTGAGGATGGCTGAGGCTGCGGAATCGTCCTTGACGGTCTGCGTCACGACGTTCACGCCTGCCGCGGCTTGCGCCGCCGCCGCGCTGAGGGCCTTGGCCTGCAGCTCCGGAGAGTCCTCCGCCGCCACGACTTCCCCTGCGGCCGTTTCAAGCAGGGCCGGGTACCACGACATGGGCGCCTTGTTCCAGACCGTCAGCACCCGAAGTTCCGCCTTCCGGTACCGCGCCTCTTCAATGGCCCACTGCAGGGCGTCATGCGACTGTTTCGAGCCGTCAAATCCGGCCACAATTACAAAGGGATCCGCATTTGTCATGGTTTCCAGACTTTCTCCGCCTGCTCGGCCGCCGGGGGTTTCCGGCTCCCTATGTCAGCGGATTGCTTTGCTCCTGCTCTGCTTCAAACAATGCCGCGCTGGGCCGCGGTCTTCAGCGCATCGCGCCTGCTTCCCGCGCCCAGCTTGCGGTAAATCGAGCGTTCGTGGGTCTTGACAGTGTTCACGGAAATGAACAGCGCGTCGGCGATTTCGGCCGCGGTCATGATGGACCGCATGTAGGCAAGGACTTCGCGTTCACGCTCAGTCAGGTTCCAGTAGGACTGCGCCCGGAGCCGGGCACCACCATGCGTGTCGCGTGCCATCAGGGCTGCGATGAAGGATTCATGGGCGGTTCCCCAGACAGCGTGCTGGACGAGCAGATCAGCCAGTTCGTCTCTTAGCCCGGCGAAGGGCCGGAGAATCGACGCGGGCTCGGCCCGTTCCACCGCGTGCTCAAGCCGCTCGTGTGCCGCCGCAGTGTCTCCGCTCCCGTGGGCCAGAAGCGCCTCGGTCAGGCTCAGGCAGGTGTCGATATAGGGGTTCCGGCGACGGTCTGCCAGCAGCCCGGCACAGCGTTGGGCAGTGGTGGCTTCCCCTCCCCGGCGCAGCAATTCCGCCAGCAAAGTGTCCGCCAGTGCCCCGTGGCCGCCAGCGCCCAGCGGTTGAACGATGCCCAGCGCGCCCTCCAGGTCACCCTTGGCCTCGGCCACCTTCGCCACGGCAACGGTGTACAAGGCATTCCACGACACGGCATACTTCCCCCGCCCGTGGTACTCCTCCAGCGCCGCGCTGGAGTCGGCAAGCCGGGTCAGGTCGCCGGTAGCACAATCAACCAATACCCGGTAGATGGCGCTGAGCGGGCCGGAGGGGAAGAACTCGCTGCCAAGCCTCTGTGCTTTGGCGAGGCAGGCACGCGCGGCCTTCAGCTCGTCGTTCCAGTAGCGCGCAATGCCGCGCGCCAGCCACGCCGGAGCCAGCCGTTCCTGGGAACCCCAGCCCAGCGCTTCAACCCGCCCCAGCGCCTGCGTGGCATGCTCCTCGGCTCCCGCCAGGTCCCCAGCCGCCGCGAACGCCAGCGACAGATCTGCGTGGGCGCAGATGTCCAGCGCATCCAGCTGCTCCGCGTTGCCGACGTCTCCGGCCGCGTGCAGCAGGGCCGTCGCGAACTCGCCGCTGCGGTGCAGCCGGAACTCCGCCTGGGCAAGGAGGAACAGTCCCGTCGAGCCGGGACCGGACCGGCGCCCGCCCGGAAGGTCGGCGGTCGCCCGGCCATCAGCTCCCGGAGTGGCGCGGTGGTCCGGGCGGCCTGCGGCAGGCAGCGGCTCGAACAAGGTCCGGTAACCATCAAGGGTTCGGCGCCGGGTGGCATCCAGGACAAAGGTCCGCGACAGGGCCCTCCGGACGAGCTCGTCCGCTGCGGCGTTGTCGCCGGACAGGGCACGGCACACGGACCGGATCATCAATATCTCGGGGTCTTCGCCCCACGGCGTGGGAAGCTCCCGGCACAGCCGTTCCAAAGTCTGGGCGTCATTGCCGAGCACGAACTCGAGCCAGTGGGCACCGAGGGACATCACAGCCTGCCGGGGCGCACGCCCCTTCAAAGTCTGGGCAACGCCCTCCACGACGTCGGCGTCCTGGTAATACCGCGCCGCAACGCGGTGCAGGCGCTCGGCAAGAAGCGGGTCACGCCTCTCCAGAATCCGGCGGCACTGCTCCGCGAAGAGCGAATGCCACCGGTACATGGATTCGCCGCTGCGGTAATCGTGCTCTTCGATGAAGAGGCCGTTGCGGAGGCATTCCTCGAGCAACACACTGCCATGGGGCCGGCCGTAGAGTTCGACAGCGAGTCGGCGACCGAGCCAATCGCACGTGGTGGCGCGCAGGATGAACTCCGCGAGCGACGGTTCGAGCTGGTCGAGGATCTCTTCAGCGACGTAATCGGCAAGGGGTATGTGCGCGGGCGTGGCGATCGGCGTCGTGAGCGGCGCGTTTCGGGACTGTGCCAGTGACACAAGGCTCGCGTGCACGGCCACGGGCCAGCCCGCCGTCGCTTTCCAAAGCGATCCGGCGTCGAACTCGGGATCCTGACCGAGCGAACACGCAAACTGGGCAACTTCCTCACGCGTGAAGGCCAGTTCGGCGGCGCCAAGTTCGCCAAGTCCCTCGCCGTACCGGAACCTCTCCAGCTGGATGGACGTGTGGCCCCGTCCCGAGAGGACCAGCCGCAGCGGCGGTGGGGCCGACGCGGCGAGCACCCCGACGATGCCGCTGGCCAGCCCGGGCCCGGCCAAATGGACATCGTCGATCACGAGGACGATGGGCTCAGTGAGGTCTTCGAGCGCGCCTAACAGAAGGTCGTAAGATGCCGTCCGGTCGTGGGCAAGGCCCTGGTCGAGGGCCAGCAAGGAGTCGTTGCCAGGCAGCGGCGACTTGTTGGCCGCGGATTGAATCGCACCGACTACGCCGTGGAACAGCCTTCCGGGTTCAGTATCGAACCGGTCGAGCGACAGCCAGGCGCAGGGCAGGTCGCTTTTGCGGACCCAATCACCCAAGAACGTGGACTTGCCATAGCCTGCCGGAGCTGCGACGAGGGTCAGGCGGTGCGAATCGGCCGCCGCGGACAACGCGTTTTCCAGGCGCGGACGCTCCAGCGCTCCGAGGCTGCGGACAGGAGGCCGGATCTTGAACTGCGGACCTGGCACCCATCCGGCGTTCTGCATCTCTCCCACGTTCCACATGCTAGGCCGGTGAAAAAGGCCCCCAACAGGGCGCAAAGACCCCTTATGCGTTCGTCCGGGGCGCTGCTTTAAGGCGATGGCATGGCCCAAGTACGGCCCGGTACGAATTACGCAGCCGGCGGTATCATCAGTCATGGCTACGAATCGGGGCAGCCAGACCGATGCAGTTTTCCTCCGGGAGCTCGGCCAGGCCGACCGGAGGCACGTCCTTATTATCGCCACCGTGCGCCTGATCGCATTTGCCGTACTGATCCTGGCCCTTTATTTCCTCGTTCCCATCGGCGGATTCAAGGACAATCCTGCGGCCGCGTGGATCCGGCTGGTGGCCATCGTCTTGGTATTCTTGGCCAGCCTCGCCCTTCAGTTGCACTTGATCCTGACCGCGCGCATTCCCCAGGTCCGGGCGGCCGGCGCAGTGGTCGAATCCATCCTCATGTTCCTCTGCCTCTTCGCGTGGCTTTACGCATCGATGTCGATTACGGACCGTTCATCCTTTAGCGAACCCCTGGGCAGGACCGACGCTTTGTATTTCACGACTTCCACCTTTGCCACTGTGGGGTTCGGTGACATCACGCCGACCAGCCAACTGGCGCGGGCAGTCGTGTCCGTCCAGATGATCGCAGATCTGGGTGCGCTCCTGCTGATCGCCAAAGTGGCCTTCTTCGCGGCAGGCCGGCGCCTGGGCCGCTAATTTGCTTACCTCAACCCCCCGTGGCAAAACTTTTGCGCGAGCGCCCCTTGCCCCGAAATGGGTGATACCTGGGCGGCCTGGGCAACAAATCATCCAGTGTGGGTGGGGCCGGCTAGGTACACCGCGATCACAATGAAAATGACTATGAGTGCCCAGCCGGAACAGGAACAGTCCTCATGTCTCTTCACGATCAGCCCGCGGGCCCGAGCGGCCCGGAACAGGAAGAATTGTTGCGGCTTCGGTCGGAGGTCGCCCGGCTGGAGCGCGAGCGGGACGAGGCCAGGGCGGCACCAGCAAGGCCATCCGGACCGCGTCGGGGGCTGGGCCGGCGGATTGTGGCCATCGTGCTGGTGGTCCTGACCGCTGTTTTGGCCTTTGCGACGGTGCCTGCTGTGTACCTGCGCAGCGAATTGATCGACACCGACCGCTACGTGGCCACGATATCGCCATTGGCGTCTGACCCCGCGATCCAAGCCGAGATCACCGACAAGGTCACCACACAGATCACCGAGGCGGTGGACTTCCAGGCCATCACCCGGGATGCGCTGAACGAACTCAGCAAAACCGCGCCCCGAGCGGCCACGGTGATCACCGGGCTGGCCCCGATGATTGCGGAGCAGGCCAGGTCGCTCATCCACAACACTGTTGCAAAATTTGTAGCCACACCACAGTTCCAGGGCCTTTGGATTCAAGTGAACCGCGTGGCGCACCAGGGACTGGTGAACCTGGCGACGGGTAACACGAGCGGCTCGGTCGGCATTGACCAAAGCGGTAACGTGACGATCTCCACGAAAGACATCGTTGCCCGAGTCAAGGACCTCCTGGTCCAGCAGGGGGTGGGCATCGCCGCGAGGATCCCGGACATTGACCGGCAGATCACCCTGTTCCAGTCGCCGGAACTTGTCAGGGCCGCGACGGCCATCAGGACGCTCGACCAGACGGCCACATTATTGGTGTGGCTGACGGTGATATGCGCGGTGGGCGCCATCGCGGCGGCCCCACGCGGAAGGAAACGGAGCATCACGAGCGGCGTCGGTTTGGCTGTGGCAGTGGCGATGGCGGTGCTGGCGCTGGCACTTGTCATCGGGCGGGGCATCGCGCTGAACTCGATACCGCCCGACTCGGTGTCTCCGGCGGCGGCTGAGAGCCTGGTCGAGACACTCCTGGTCCCCCTGCGCACCACCGTACGGCTGGTCTTCGTCGTTGGTCTCCTGATTGCCCTGGCCGCGTTCCTGACCGGGCACTCGCGGTCCGCAGAGTACGTCCGGCACGGTCTGGCGAGCGCGGGCGACTACATCACCGGCAAAATCGGTGCCAGCCAAGCCAGGCCATGGCAACGCTGGCTGGCTCGCTACCGGCGGGTGCTGGAAGCCGTCGTCATCGGAATCGCTGCGCTGGTCCTGATCCTTTGGCAATATCCGACGGCGGCCGTCGCCATCTGGACAGCGGTCCTCGCCTTGCTGGCCATTCTCGTCGTCGAACTGCTGTGCCGCCCCGCGGTTGCCCCCGGCCCCAACGGGCCGCCAGCCGGCGCGCCAGCGGGTGGGCCGGGCGCCGGCCCGGACGGCGAGCCAAGACGCGCCTCAGGTGATCCGGTCGGCGAGACCGGCGGCGTGCCCGTCAACGCAGCCGTGGGGGGACCCGGTGCCGGGCCGCGGACTGTCGGCGGTCCCCCTCAAGAGCCGAATCCCACGGTTCCCCTGCCCAGGAACCTGCCCGGGGACACTAAGCCGCTGTAGGTGTAGGCGCAAATGGGAACATTGCCTCCCCGTCTGCGTGCACTACGACGCACGTGGACTCCGGGATTTCCTGCCATGCACCGCGCAGATCCCCCAAAGGTTCCGAGACAATGAGGCGGGCGTCGTCAGAAACTTCGTGAAGTAGGGGGTTGTCGGGGTATTGGGCGCGGAGCGTCGAGATGTCGGTGCTGTGAAAGAGCGACCGTGATCGGCCCTCGCTGGAGTAGCGGAACGCCCAGGTGGTGTCGCCGTCGGTGGTTGCCACGGTCATCTGGATCGGAAACTCGATGCCGTTTCGCCTGCCAACGGCTTCAATCAGCCCAACCGCGGCGGCGACAGCCGACCGCGGGTTCTGCTCCAGCCCGAAGGTGAGGGCGAGGAAGAAGAACAGTTCTGAATCCGTGGCTCCCTCGATCTGAGGAAAGAGCGAGGGCTGCACGGCCATGGTCAAATCGCGCTTCACCGTCGGAAAATCTGCGATAAGCCCATTGTGCATCCACAACCACTTGCCATGTCGGAAGGGATGGCAGTTGGTCTGCTGAACTGCCGAGCCAGTCGAGGCACGTATGTGCGCGAAGACGCGGCGCGCTGATGCCTGGCCGGCCAATTCGCGGAGGTTGCGGTCATGCCAGACCGGCTCCGTGCTGTGAAATACCCCGGGATACCGCGCCGCTCCGTACCAGCCGACGCCGAAGCCATCGCCGTTGGTGGTTTCAACTCCCAGGCGTGCGTGCTTCCCCTGCATCACGAGCGAGTTGGCGGGTTTGTACAAGAGCTCATCGAGCCTCACCGGCGAACCAGAATACGCGAGCCAACGGCACATGGCGTCCTCCTCTGCTGTGGACTGAAGTCCATCATGGGCGCAGAACGCGCACATCATCACCCGGGGGTGAGAATTCCCGGAGCGCCGCCAATCCCCTCGCGAAGCGTCCATGGGGGCCCCGTCCGTGCCCCTGGCCACGGGAAAAGCACAGCCCCAGGATCACCCCCGGCGGGTGACGCGCAGGGGTGGACCGAAGCCAAGACTGGTGGTACCTGCCAGCACCAGCGCTGTCAGGCGAAAGCCATGGAGATCGCAAAGCTCTGAAAGAGGGGCCCCGATGTCGTTATCACAATCAGTCACCGCACGGATGTTCGCAGTCGGGGCAGCCCTCGCACTGCTCGCCGGCTGCAGCCCGCCCAACGCCAGCACGCCCAACGCCAGCGCCAGCCAGACGAAAAGCGTTTCCCCAGCTTGCGCAGCAGCCAGTGCCTTCTCCGCATCCTTGACGAATTTCAAGGACACACTCAAGCCAAGTTCCACCGTGGAGCAGATTCAGTCCGCCCGGGACCAGGTCCGGACTGCATTCGACAATCTCGTTACGGCGGCCGGCGACGCCGCAAAGGACCGGGTGGATGCTGTCAAAGCGGCTGAAGAAAAGTTCGTTGCCGCGGTGAACGCCGTCCCCAACAACGCCACCATGTCCCAGGCCGTCAACTCGCTGCGCGACGAAGCCGTAAACGTACAGGGTGCGCTCAGCGACCTTACGAATGAGGTCAAGTGCTAGGCGAACCCGAAGGACACCCGCACGCACCAGTGGACTATATCCGCCAGGCCGCCGCTGTGAGCCCTAGCGACGAAATCGCCAAAGCCAAGGCACTCCTGGACGCCGGAACTATCAGCCCTGCGGAGTTTGAACACATCAAGGGCAAAGTAGTGGTCTGACGCAGGCCGGGCGGCCGCCTTCCCCGGCCGGCTATCCCACTACTCATCGCGCCTGCCCGAACCTAAAATGGGGCTAGGTTGAACAAGGAGGGCTCAATGGGGCCGGAACCATCGGAATCCAATCCACGTCCGGCCCTCCCCCGCTCCGTGACCATCCTCCTCACGTTGGGCGCCGCAACCCTTGTAGCCTTTGGCGTGGGTGCGGCCCGGGGAATCTTCACCCCGGTCTTTTTCGCCTTTGTACTCACGCTGTGCGTCCATCCCGTGCGACGGTGGATGCAGGCACGCGGAATTCCGCGCGGCATCGCCACCGGGACCACCATCGTGGCCGTCTTCGGACTGCTGGCGGGCTTCGGCGCGGTCCTGCTGGCCTCCCTTGCACAGTTCTCGGCCCTGCTCCCGCAGTATGCTGACGAGATCGACCAGGTCAGCGCCCGCCTCACCGGCATGCTGGAAGCCATCGGGGTCGGCCCGCAGCACGTCCAAGCCATGCGGGACGGGTTCATTGAATTCCTTGGCGGATTCCTGGGGAGCTTTGCGGATCTCGTAGGTAGCCTCGTCATCATCCTGACGATGCTGATCCTCATGGCAATAGACGGCTCACGCGTACCGGCGCTCCTGACCCATCTGCGCCACCACCGGCCGGCGCTGGTCTCCGCCTTTATCGACTTCGGGACCGGCGTGCGCCGTTATATGGTCGCCACCACGGTCCTGGGGACGGCCCAGGGCCTCTTCAACTGGCTGGTCCTCGTCCTGCTGCACGTGCCGGGTGCGCCCCTGTGGGGACTACTGTCCTTCATCTGCAGCTTCATCCCCAACATCGGGTACTTCATTGCGATCATCCCGCCGCTCTTCTTTGGGTTCCTCACCGGCGGCTGGCCGACCGTGGTGATCATCATCGTCGTTTATGGCGGGATCAACGGCGTCATCCAGTCCATCATCCAGCCCAAGTACGTGGGGAACGCGGTTTCCCTCAGTGAGACTCTGACCTTTGTCTCTGTCCTCTTCTGGGCCTTGCTCCTGGGCCCGACCGGCGCGATCCTCGCCGTCCCGCTGACGCTGTTTATCCGCACCATTCTGCTCGATTCGGAGCCGTCCAACGTGTGGTGGCGTCCTCTGACGGGTGACACCACAGACATCCAACCGCTCCTCCGGCAAGAAGACGACGCGATCCGCGCCCGTCGCGCCCGGCCACGCCCGGCCGCGCCTCCGGACACCGAACCGGACACGGGCCGTGCCCCGAGGCCGTGACGTGCCATCGGAGGGCCGCCCGGGGCGGGTGAGAGCCGCATGCTGAGCACCTTTGCCAGCCTGGTGCTCTTCGCCCTCGCCGGGGCGATGAGCACGGTCCCTGCCAGCGCCACAATCATGATTCTGCTCTCCCCGGATCCACGTCGCGGCGCCCTGCCGTTCTTAATCGGCAGCCTGGCAGGATCGGTCGTGGTGGTGGGGCTTTCGGCAGTCGGGCTGCAGTTTCTGCCGTACAGGCCGCGACTGAAGGACGAACTACTGGCCTCGATTGCGCTCGTGGCCGGCATAGCCCTCGTTGGCTACTCGTTGTTTCTTTTCCTGCACAAGAGCCGGTCAGAAGGCACCATGCTCGGCAGAATCGAGTCGAGGTTCCGCTCCGCCCGGCCATGGGAATTCCTCGCCCTGGGACTAGGCCTGAACCTGCGCCCCAAGGCGATCCTGCTGGCCGTCACGGCGGGGGCTCTGATCGGCATCCAGGAACCCCCGCCGCTGCAAGGCACCTTGCTGGTCCTGGCCTACGCCGCTGTGGCCCAGTCCGCCGTCGTCGTTCCGATTGCCGTCTGGTTGCGCTCGCCGGAGCGGGCGCAACGGCCCTTGACCGCCCTCTACAACTGGCTGCAGCGCAACGGGCGCAGGATCGCAGCGATTGGAACGCTGACCATTGGGCTAGTCGTCGCCGGCTACAGCCTTTATCTGCTCTGATGCGGGTCCTGTCCTGATACCCCCGCGGCGAGCCTCAATCCAGGAACGCTCCCTCGCCCGTGCCGGAGGGCTTGGGATCCGGCAGGCGCATCATGCGCAGGGAAATGACGAGGCCCGCCGCGCTGGCGAAGATTGGGATGAGCAAACCGATCTGGAGGGCTATGGGCCGGGCTTCGGTGTTGATGCGGATGATTTCGGCCTGGATGTCAGGCGGCTGGCCCGCCAGCTGGGATGAGAGTTGCGAGTTGCTCATGACCTGCGCGTCCTCCTCCAATGCCTGCGCGACCTGCTGCTGCTCGGCGGCCGGGAGCACCGTGCTCGATGTCGCCATGGTAGTGAAGATGGACGCCAGCGAAGCCAGCATGATGGCACCGGCAAAGGCGAGCCCGAACGACAACCCGAAGGAGCCCGCAGCGGAGTTCACCCCGGCGGCCTCGCTGACGCGCTCATCCGAGATGGGGGACAAGGTGTAGTTGTTCAGCTGCGATACCAGCAGCCCGAGGCCGGTGCCGGCAATGATCAACGGGATCAAGAGCCACCAGCCGGAGTCCGCCCGCGGCACCACCGGCAGGATGCTGAGCAGTCCGATGAGCAGGAGAATGAAACCCGACCTGATGATGCCCGCGGGACGCCGGTTCCCGGCCTTCCTCCCGGCCAGCAACGCGATGGCGAACATGCTGAGCGAAAGCGGGGCAATGGACAACCCGGCCTGCAGGGCGTTGTATTCGAGCACCATCTGAAGGTAGATGGGCAGCACGATCATGGTGCCGCCAAGTGCGATCTGCTGCAGCATCTGCTGCGTGACACCGAACCGGAAGCCCTCGGACCGGAACAGGCCCGGGTCCAACAGTGTCGGCTTCTTGAGCCGGTCACGCCGGACGAGCCAGAAAAACAGCCCGGCCAGGCCGGCCGCCCCGACCACCAGGAGCGCCCCCACGGCTTCGCCGCCCTCCTGCCAGACCAGGATGCCGAAGACAATGCCTCCCATGCCGACGACGGACAGCACGGATCCAACGACGTCGAACTCCCGGGGTCCGGTATACGGCACATCGTGAACGAGCTTGATTCCGGACAACACGACAGCAATGATGACGGCCTCCAGCATGAAGGCGACGCGCCACGAGAGAAAGGTCGTGATGAAGCCGCCGAGCAGGGGGCCGACGGCGGCTGCGATCGCCGCCGAGGCTCCCACGAGGGCATAGACGCGTTTGCGGGCTTCTCCCTCGAAGTTGCCGTGGATCAGGGACTGCATGGCGGGAAGGAGGAGCGAGGCGCCAAGACCGCCGATCACCGCCCAGAAGATCAGGATCGGTACGATGCTCTGTGCGAGCGTCATTGCAATCGCGCCCACGGCATATCCGCACAGGCCCAGGACATAGGCGCGCTTGCGCCCGATCAAGTCGCCCACTTTGCCGCCGATCAGGATGAACGCGGCGGACACCAGCGCTTCGATGGCGATTGTCGCCTGAAGGTCACTGACGGTGCTGTTGATGTCCTTGACCACGGCAGAGATGGAGACGTTCATGATCGACGTGTCGACGACGAGCACGAACATTGCCATCGCCAGCAGTACCGCGAGCCTCTGGTTGAACTGCACCGGTGGGTTTCCGGCGTGGTCGGGGGTGCTCATCGCGGGCCTTCCCTCCCGGCCGCCGCGTCCGGGGCTGATTCTTGGCCGGACATGTCGCCTCCTCTAGCTCGACCGGGCAGGCATACGGATGCGTGGCTCCGCAGGAGTGCGTCCCGCCAGAGCCCACCGTAATGCGTTGTCGATGCCACGCTAGCTGTGCGGCGTCCGGCGCGGATCATGCCCGGCGGGTGAGGTTTCGCCCGTGACGGCGGGCGCCGTACCGCGGGAAGGCCCTCGCCGGAAGCTGGGGGCTCTTGATCGAAACCCCCGACCTTGTTGCACTGGTGTAAGGGCCCGGCGGGACCCAGCAACCGGCATCGAAGGAGCCAGACCGTGAGCGCAGAATCCCCTAGTGCAACGCCATCCAACGCCGCACGAACGAACACCGCAGCATCAAGGACTACGGAACAGCTGATCATCATCGGATCCGGTCCGGCCGGCTATACGGCGGCCATCTACGCCGCCCGCGCGGGGCTCCAGCCGCTCGTCATCGCCGGGGCGGTCACCGCCGGGGGTGCGCTCATGAATACAACCGAGGTGGAGAATTTTCCCGGCTTCCCGGGTGGCGTCCAAGGCCCCGAGCTGATGGACGGCCTGCAGCAGCAGGCGGAAAAGTTCGGGGCCCGCGTGATGTACGACGACGTCACCGAGGTCCGGCTCGCCGGTCACCTCAAGCACGTGGTCACCGGCGGCGGCGAGACCTACGAGGCCCCGGCTGTCATCCTGGCCACGGGCTCCGCGTACAAGGAACTGGGCCTGCCGGAGGAAAAGAAGTTCAGCGGCCACGGTGTCTCCTGGTGCGCAACGTGCGACGGTTTCTTCTTCCGCGACCAGGACATCATCGTGGTCGGCGGCGGTGACTCAGCGATGGAGGAGGCCACCTTCCTGACCCGCTTCGGGAAATCTGTCACAGTGGTGGTGCGTAAGGGTGAGCTGCGCGCCTCCCGCATCATGGCCCAGCGGGCCAAGGACAACCCGAAAATCACGTTCGCGTGGCACTCTGCCGTCACGGAAATCCACGGTGATGGCAAGGTCAGCGGCGTCACTCTGACGGACACCCGCAGCGGCGAGGCACGGAAACAGGCGGCGACCGGACTCTTCGTGGCGATAGGACATGTCCCCCGGACCGAACTGCTGCGGGGCCAGGTGGAACTGGACGCCGAGGGCTACATCAAGGTGGACTCCCCCACCACCTGCACCAATCTCACCGGAGTCTTCGCGTGCGGGGACGCCGTCGACCACCGCTACCGCCAGGCCATCACCGCCGCCGGGACGGGTTGCGCAGCGGCCCTTGACGCCGAGCGCTACCTTGCCGCGCTCGCCGACGCGGACAGCATCGCCACCGCGCTGGTCGAAGAGCCCACCCACTCGTAGGCGCGCCGGATCGTCCCGGGCGGCCCGATACCGCTCAGGGCCCGCTCACGGTTCTGTCCGCGGCCGTGGCAGGGGGCGGGTCCATGCTGTCGCCGGGTTGCGGTCGTGGGCGTGCCAGCAAATCCGCGTCTTGTTGGTCAGCATGTTGCCGGTAAGCCTCGTAGAGGGACGTGTCCTTCCGGGCCGTGCCATTTGGTTCACCGCCGCGCAAGCCAGCGTCTTGCCGGTAAGCGTCGTAGAGGGCCGTATCCTCCTTCTCGGCGTCGTACAGGCCCGGGTCGTACGACGCCGTGTCCTGCTGCGCGGGTTCGTAACTGTCCGCGTCCTGCGACGCAGCAGCGCCATACAGGACTGCATCTTGCTGTTCTCCGGCATAGAGGCTCGCGCCCTCCTGCTCCACGTCATACAAGGTCCCGTCATACTGGTCCGCATCCACGGCGGCGAGGTTGCGGATCAGCACGATGAGCCAAGAGAAGATCAGCGAAGCGGCAATGAGTTCCACCGCCGTCAGGTTGTAGTAGCCGACCGGGAACCACAGCACCGCGGCGGCGGCGATGACCGTGAGGAACACCCAGCCGAGCACACCGAAGGTCACTGAGATCGAGGGGACGAGGTCTCGGATGCGGGCAGCCAGGAGGCCAAACGCGATCGCCATACCGGAGGCGAACAGGGTGTGGATCCAGAAGTTCTCGTCGACGGGAAACAAACCCACTCCGGCGAGGAAGACGCCCAGGAGGGCGATGGCGCCTTCAAGCCACCACGCCCGGCGGAGCGCGGACTGGTTTTCCGCGGTCGCCCTAAGGGCCGACGTCGCATATCCGGCCAGAGTGGTGATCATGACGCCGGCGACAATCAGCGTGCCGTTGAACGCCACCCCGGAGATGTCCGAGCTCGCGCCGAGCGCGCTGAGATGCTCCTGCCACCACAGGGGGTCCTGCGCCGTGAGCATGCTGGCCAGCATGCCGCTGACGAGGAAGACCGCCAAGAGCGCGGCGAGCCGGTACGCGGTCATGCTCAGCGCCGACAAGTACGCGATGTACGCACTGATGGCTCCTGTGGTCCCGACGAGGACGGCGGCGGCCACCGGGTAGAGGACAGCCCCCATGAAGGCCTGCTGGAAGATCGCAAAAAGCGCCAGCCAACCAACGAGGAAGGTGCACGCATGTGCCAGCGCGAGGGCCGCGATGTCGATCGCGTTGCGAATCCGACCGACGCGGCGAACCTCCGGCGCCGCGGGCGGCCGGTGTTGAAGGCTGCCGGCCACGACAGCTACCGCACCGAGAACGGCCGTTCCGAGCGCCGAAATTTCACCGGCCGAACCTCGTCCGGACAACGGAACAGGTTCCCGCCCAACGAGCAAGAACGCGGCGGCGCCCAGGACGATGAAGGCCCCGCTGCCAATATAGAGAGCCCGCGCCTCGGAGGTGACCGCTGCGGGCCGGTTCAGATCTGCCATCACTCACTTCGCTTCACCCCAAAGGGACAGTGCAGTTCCGCCATCACCGTCAGCCCATTGTGCACGTCTTCGTGCACGGGCAAGCGGCCGCGGGCTTGGTTACCGTCCGGATCGTCCCGCCCAAAGCCGTCCGACACCGGCGTTATCCCACGATAAGACGCGTTTGTCCGCGGGCCGTCACCCGGAACGGATGAAAGCTACGGTGATGGTTGGCGGAGCCCGGGCCTGCATCGGATCCCGCCGCGCGGCCGGGAGGGCACCGCTTGTTTCGACGGCGGACTACCGCCCCGTGTGCGGAATGATCAGCACGGGTCTCGCCTGCAGATGTGTCAGGGAAACGCTGACCGAGCCCTCCAATATCCGGCCCATCCGGGCCACCCGCCCCGCCCGCTGGCCACCCACGATGAGAGCAGCCGCATCGGTGCTTTCGGCCAGGCGAGTCAGGGCCTTGGCCACGTCGCCGTTGAGCACCCTGAAAGACCATGCCCCGCCCGGCGGTCCAAGTACGCCTTCGAGCCGGGCCAGCATCTGCCGGGCGGGAAATTCGGCTTCAAGATTTCCGGCGGGGTCGAGGGAGATGGCGGCCCGGGACCCGTCCGGCTCCCACTCCGTGAGGTAGCTCGCCGGATCGACGAACGCGCAGACCAGGTGTGCCCGCATCACCACGGCCAGCCCCGCGCCGGCCCGCACCAGCCGCTCTTCGAAGTTCCACGGCACCCCGAGGACCAGCGGGCCGGCCGGCCAGATGCCGGCACCAGCCTGCCCGAAGTCACCCGGGGAATCCCCGGATCCCATCAGCGCAGCCCCCCGGCCATTCGCCGTCTACGCCCGAGGCCGCACATCGAATTCACGATTTCATTATGGCCACTCCGTTTCCCCGCGCGAAGGCCCCGGGTCCCGCGAGCCCCTGGCTGCCCGCTGGGCACGTGACAGCCGAAGAGGCGGCCGACCAACCGGCTGCCGCGCAGGCCGCAGCCACCCGGGAAGTGGCCTTGGCCGTCGTCATGCCACGCTCTCCAGCGCCGCGTCCCGGGACTGCACGCCGAAGTAGCCGCCCTTGAAGAAAAGCAACGGCTCGGCATCGGCGCGGGCGCTCAGGGACCGGACCGCGGCAACAACGATCGTGTGGTCGCCGCCGTCGTACTCCCGGTGGAGTTGGCAGTCCACCCAGGCCAGAGCCTGGTCCAGGACGGGGTTGCCCAAAGGCGACAGCGAATAGTCAACACCGGCGAATTTGTCAGTCCCGGAACGGGCGAACTGGGCCGCCAGGTGTTGGTGTTCGGCCGGGAGGATGTTGACGGTGAAGCGTCCTGCCTCCCGCAGCAGTGGCCAGGTGCTGGAGGTCCGTGCCGGGCTGAAGGTGACCAGTGCCGGGTCCAGCGACAGGGAGGAGAAGGACTGGCAGGTGAAACCGGCCGGACCGTCCTTGGTAGCCGCCGTGATCACTGTCAGGCCAGTGGCGAAATGGCCCAGAATGGTCCGCAGGCGGCGCGGGCTGAGGTCTGAAGGTTCAGTCATGGCGGGTCCTTTCGTAGCGTGTCCACCCAATCAACCACTGGAACTGCCGGTGCCCAACACCGGACGAAACGAACGGACCTGCGGGGAAACACGGCTTCACCGCGCGAAGTCTGGCGTAACGAAACCGGGCCGGGGCCGGCCCTCCGCCCACTTCGCCAGAGTTTCTGCCGGGCCGTCAACGGCGGCCCTGAACGCCGCGGGGCCCTCACCGGCGTTCGAGTACCCTCCCGAGGATCCGTGCGCCCTCCTGGAAGGCGCCCGGGTTCGGTCCGGCGTAGTTCAGCCGGATGTACGGCCCGGCCGGTTCGGCCGGGAACCACTCGTCTCCGGCGGCGATGATGACCCCCTCTGCCTCACAGTCACGGACGAGCTGGTCGACGCCGGTCCCGTCGGGCAGCCGGGCCCACAGGTTCAGACCCCCGCTGGGCACGTGTTCGACATGGGCCAGCGGGGCGTACTCCCGCAAGCTGCTGACCAGCAGGTCCCGCCGGGCCTGGAGCTGGTGGCGCAGCCCGCGAAGGTGGGTTTGCCACCCCGGCTGGGTCACGACGTCGAGGGCGGCTGCCTGCAGCACACCGCTGACATACATCGACTCGGCTCCGCGGGCGGCAAGGATGCGGTCACGCGCAGGGCCGCGGGCAATCATCGCGGCGACCCGGATGCCCGGGGAGACGCTCTTGGTCAGCGAGCGAAGGTAAACAACATGGCCGGAATCGTCATGGACGGCGACGGGCGCGGCATCGGTCGTGATGCCGAAATCATGGGCCCAGTCATCCTCCACGAGGAAGGCGCCGTGGCGGCGCACCACATCCAGCACCTGGCCGCCCACGTCCGCAGACCACTGGGCGCCTGTGGGATTCGCATAATTCGGCTGCGCATAGAACAGCCGCGCGCCTGTTTCGTCAAAGGCGCGGGCGAGCTCCTCCGGGTCGGGGCCCTCGGGACCGCTCGGCACCGGAACCACCCGGACACCTGCCTGCGCCGCGGCCAGGATCGCACCCCAGTACGTGGGGGATTCCACCAGCAGCGGTTGCCCGTTGCCCACCAGCGCCCGGAACACGGAACTGAGCCCGCTCTGGCTGCCTGGGAGCACGATCACGTCGCTCGTTGCCGGCGGCGTCACACCGGCCGGCGTGGAGGCCCGCAGCTCGTGCGCGAACCAGGACTGCAGCTCGGGCAGGCCCGCGGCAGGCGGCCGGGACAAGGCAGCGTCACCCCGGGCGGCGCGGGTCAGGGCCGCCCGCACCAGCCGTTCGGGCAGGAGCTCGCGGTCCGGATAGCCGGAATGGAACGCGATGACATCGTTCGGCGCGCTTCGCATCGCCGTGGACACGGGCCGGAGCGGCGCCCGCGGCGAGCCCAGCGCCGCCGTCTGCCAGCCGTAGTCGGCCGGCCGCGCGGTCCGGACGGCGCGCACGAAGGTTCCGACGCCGGGGCGGCTTTCGATCAGGCCCTGCGCGGCGAGGGTCCGGAGCACCTTCTGCACGGTTACAGGGCTGGCCTGGTATTCGGCCACCAAGGACCTCGTCGAGGGCAGCCGGGCGCCCGGCGCGGCCCCCGCGATCCATTCCCGGAGCTGTCCTGCGATTCTCATAGTGCTATCGTTAGACATGAAAGACCATAGTAGCGCTACTTACCGCGTCGGCCAACCGCTATCGCCTCGCCCGACGACCGGACTCTGGTGGGGACTCCTCGGCGTCGCGGCCTTCTCCTTCACGGTGCCGTTCACCCGGGTGGCGGTCGCCGGGCTCTCCCCGTTATTCATCGGATCGGGCCGGGCCGTCGTCGCCGCTGTTCTCGCCGCGTGCGCCCTTGCATGGACCCGGCAACGCCTGCCCCGCGACACCCAATGGGTGCGCGTTGCCGTGGTCGCCGGCGGCGTGGTGGTCGGATTCCCGCTGCTGACCTCCTTCGCCCTTACCGCTGTTCCTGCCAGCCACGGCGCCGTCGTCATCGCACTGCTCCCCGCAGCAACGGCAACGATGGCGGTGCTCCGCGGCCATGAACGCCCGCCGGTCACTTTCTGGGCCATCACCGGCGTCGGCGCGGTGGCGGCCATCGCGTTTGCCTCCGCGCAGTCCGGCGGGATCGGACAGCTGCATCCGGCGGACCTGCTGCTCTTCGGCGCCGTGGTGGCTGCGGCCATTGGCTACGCAGAAGGCGGACTGCTGGCCCGCGAACTCGGCGCCTGGCAGACCGTCTCGTGGGCGCTCGTCCTGGCCTCTCCGCTCATGGTGTCCCTGGCGGCCTACTCCGTGGCCACGCAACCAGCATCCGGCACTCCTGTGCAATGGGCGGCCTTCGCGTACCTTGGGGTCGTGAGCATGTTCCTCGGCTTCTTCGCCTGGTACCACGGCCTGGCCATGGGTCCGATGACGCAGGTCAGCCAGATCCAACTGGTCCAGCCTGTATTGAGCATCTGCTGGGCCGGGCTCATTCTGCACGAGCAGCTGACGTGGACCACCATCGTCGGCGGCGCCGCAGTGGTTCTTTGCGCCGGCCTCGCCGTCCGCTCCCGGACCGGGCCGCCGGGGGCGAAAGCGCCGGCGATGGCACGGGCCCAGGCCCAGGCAATGGAGCATCAGTCCCGCTGACCCGCCAGCCTCCACCCGACCCCGGGTTGCATCCGGCTTCCAGCACCCGATCCCCGATCCCCTATCCCCTACCTGAACGGAAGACCTCCGTGTACATCCCCGCACACTTCGCCGCCAGCCCCGATTCGGTCCAGGACCTGCTGGGTCGCCCCGCCGCTGCCAACCTCATCACCGCGACCCCCAGCGGAATGCTTGCCACACTGCTGCCGTTTATCTTTGACCCCGCAGCGGGTGAACACGGCGCATTGCACGGCCACCTCGCGCGCAACAACCCCCAGTGGTCAGAACCAGCGCTCGGCGAATCGCTCGTCATCGTCCAAGGCGCGGACGCCTACATTTCACCCTCGTGGTACGCATCCAAGGCAGAGCATGGACGCGTCGTTCCGACCTGGAACTATTCCACCGCCCACGTGTACGGCAACCTCTTCATCCACGACGATCCGGCCTGGCTCGCCAGCCATGTGAGGCGGCTGAGCGATCACAACGAAGCCGGCTCCGAGCACCCCTGGAGTGTCGACGACGCTCCGGAGCGCTACATCGCCGGGCAGCTGCGGGCGATCGTCGGCGTCGAGCTTCTGATCACCCGGATCGAGGCGAAACACAAACTCAGCCAGAACCGGCCCGACGCCGATATCGACGGGGTGGTGACGGGGCTGCGGGCCCGCGGGCAGAGGGCAAGCGCTGCCGACGTCGAGAAGGCCCGCCCACAGGCGCGTCGGCAGGCCGGTGATCTGCCCCAGCCCCCGGCCTGAACCCGGACCGGCGTTCGAGTCCTGCTTTTTGCTGCGCTTTCGGAACGGCGACACGTGAAAGGTCCGGCGCTGCGGGGATCCCCGCAGCGCCGGACCTTTTCCCTGTCACAGGACCGTTTTCCTTGCGATATTCATGTACTGCCCGAGTTTCAGGACCCGGGAGGACAGATCCCGCGCCTCCGCGCCTGCCTGGTCCATGTCCGCTATGACCTCCAGGCGACCGGCGTCCGTGGAGGCACCGGAACCGGCCGAAACACCAGGTCCGTCCGCGGCGTGGTGCAGCTCCTGCACCCATGCTTCGGGCCCACTCCGCAGAACAGCGGACCACAGGGCTTCCACGGTCGAGACTGCTTCCGTGGCTCCCGTTGGTCCCGAGACCAGCCAGCCGCCGCTGGTGGCGCCCACTTTCGGGGCTCCCGGCCATGACCGGCAGACACTGTTGATCGTTTGGGCGACGATGAGGTGCTGCCGCATTGTTCGAACCGTTCCCAGGACGGGATCGTGCACCACGCTTCGTCCGCAGGCACCGCACATGTGACCGGCTCTCCTATGGCATCACGTCGCCGGAATTTGGTCCCAGCGTCTGGCCGACGTACAGGTTCCCGCCCGGGTCGCTGGCGAGAAGCAGCGCCGTAGGCGCGACCTCGGCCGGCAGCCCAAAACGGAGCAAAGGGAGTCCGGCACGCTTCGCCGCCTTCCACTCCTCGGAGATCCCGTCAACCAGGGGCGTTTCGATGGGACCGGGGGCGATGCTGTTGACGAGCACGTTGTCGGCGGCGGTTTCGAGGGCCAGGGCTTTAGACAGTGCTACGACGCCGGCTTTGGCTGCACTGTAGTGGCTGAGGCCGGTGCCGCCCTTGATGGCCAGCTGGGACGCGATGTTGATGATGCGGCCCCACCTTTGCTGCCGCATCGCGCCCACCACCTCACGGCAACACAGGAACACCCCTGTCAGGTCCACGGCAATCGTTTCGTTCCACATGGCCAGCGTCATGTCTTCGAGCGGCGATTCCGTCAGCAGGCCCGCGCTGTTCACGAGAACGTCGATGGTCCCCAGCTCGGAGCGTGCGGCGGCGAAGGCCGCCTTGACGCTTGCCTCATCGGAGACGTCGACGGCGATGTTTCCCGCCACCCCCGACCTGTCCAGGACCGCGACTCTGTCGCCGTTGGCGGTGAAGACGTCAGCGATGGCCTTGCCGATGCCACTGGCCCCGCCCGTGACCACTACGGCGCGGCCCTCCGCGAAACGGGAGGCGTCAGGGTTGTTCATTCTTATTCCTCCGTGCTTATTCCTCCGCGCCTTTCAGGCACGCATCTTGATGGTGAGACCGCCGTCGACGATCAGCGACTGCCCCGTAACATAGACCGCGTCGTCGGAGGTCAGGAAGCCGATAACGCTGGCCACCTCCTGAGGCCGGCCGACGCGGCCCCAGGGGATCTCCTGCCCGGCGCGCCGCAAACCCTCGGGCCCTAGGGAATTCACCGGGTCCAGAGACTGGGGGGTTTCGATGAGTCCCGGGATCACGGCGTTGGCACGGATGCCGCGTGGCCCCAGCTCGACGGCGACGCTGCGGACCAGCCCGAGGACACCGGCCTTGGCGGCGGCATAGTGGGCATGTTCCTCCCAGCCGTAGACGCCGCCGGCAATCGAGGACACGGCAACCATTGCGCCGCCGCCGGTCATCTTCGCAGACCCTGCGCGCAGGGTCCTCAGCACGCCGGTGAGGTCGACGTCGAGCATGTCGTGCCAGCGCTCATCCGTCATCTGGTCCAGCGGCGAGTTGCGCAGGATTCCGGCGTTGGCCACCGCATAGTCCAGACGGCCGTATTCGTCGACCGCGCGTTGGGCGAAAGCGTCGACGGATGGGGTACTGCGGACATCCACTTCGTGGACGACCCCCTGGCCGCCTTCGTTCTTGACCAGGCGAAGGGTTTCTTCGGGGTCGTGCGGGTCACCGGGAAAGGTCCCGATCACTGAATGTACGCCGCGCTGGGCGTAGTGGACCGCGAGGGCCCGTCCAATGCCGCTGGCCGCTCCTGTGATCACGGCCACCCTGCTCTCAGGCGTCATGGGGGTGATCCTCGAGCAGTGCCTCGGCCGGCGGCTTCGCGGCGATCATCAGGAGACCGGAGAACAGCGTTCCGGCCGCGCCGACCCACAGGGCGGCAGCACCGGTTCCTGCGCTGGCGGCTGCTGCCGTGAAGAGGGCACCGCCGAGAATGGTGCCGGGCTGGCTCATGGCGCCGATGAAGGCGGTGCCGGTGGCACGGCAACTGACGGGGTAGCACTCGGCCATGAAGTACTGGATCGCGGCGTAAGGTCCGACCAGGAAGAACAGTCCGGCGCCGTAGGTCGCGATGATCATGAAGGAGCTCTCGGCGAGCGGGCTGAGCATGATGGTGAACGAAATGCCGGAGAGAATCCAGCCGCCGATGATCGTCCGCTTCCGGCCGATCTTGTCACCGAGCCACCCGTGGAAGACGTAGCCGAAGTACGCCAGACCGTTGATGACGATCAGCATCCAGAAGGCATCGGAAAGTTCCACACCCTTGGCGTTCTTCAGGACGGAACTGCCGAGAATGCTGAAGATCAGGATGCCGAAGAAGTTGAAGATCCAGGCCAGGGAGAAGACGATCGTGTTCCGGCGCAGGTGCGGCTCCCAGATGCGCTTGAGCGGGGCCGCGGAGGAGTGCTCGACGCCGAATGCGTGGGCCAGGGAGTGGGCTTCCTCGGTCTTGCCGCCCTTCTCGAGTTGGGTCAGCTTGTGGTGCAGTTCGAACTGGGGCGTCTCCCTGAGCTTCTTGGAGATGACCCACACGATGATTGCTGCCGGAACGCACGCCATCAGGTAGAGGGCACGCCAGCCAAGGGACGGAAGGAAGACGAGGGCGAGGGCACTGGCGAGGAGGAAGCCCAGCGGCCAGCCACCCTGGATGAAGGAGTAGTGGAAGCCGGGGCGCTTGCGCTTGTCGGCGACTTCGGTGACCTGGTAAACCTCGTTCATGTAGGTCGCGTTGACGGCCTGCTCCGAGAATCCGAGCCCACCGAAGGAACGGACGAGCACCAGCAGGCCGTTGCTGAGGAACGGGATTCCGGTCGGGATCAGGGCCGTTAGGCCGGAGACAATCGCGGTTCCGCCGATGGTGGTCATCATGCCCTTGCGGCGCCCGAGTCGGTCAATGACGGGGCCGATGCCGAAGCAGACGATGGCGGTGCCGACGGCGATCCAGGTGTTGAGTGCGTAGGCCTCGGTCGCGGTCCAGCCGAATTCCTGCTGCATGGCCGGCAGGAGGGTGCCGAAAAGTCCGAAGTCGAACACGGCCACGGTCCAGGCACACAGCGCGAGCACGGTGGCGGTGGTTGTGTGGTGCTTGGAGAAGACCGGGAAGCGGCGTTTCTCGTTGGGTCCGGGTTGCGTCAGGTCGACGGCCGGCTGCTGGATGGTCATGACTGGTTTTCCTTTCGGGGGCTGCGGGCGAGGAACGAGTCCGCGATCTGATCGAACGTCAGCCAGCTGACGCCGTCGTGGGAGTTGATGTGTTCGATGAGGCGCTCGAGCATGAGCAGAACCTGGGGGCGGCCCGAGACGTCCGGGTGGATGGTCATGGTGAAGGCGGCCTGGTCCATTTCCCGGTAGACCCAGTCGAACTGGTCGCGCCACATTTGTTCGATGTCCCTGGGGCTGACGAAGCCGTGGGAGTTCGGGGCCGCCTTGATGAACATCATTGGCGGAAGGTCGTCCAGGTACCAGTTGGCCGGGATCTCGACGAGGTCGGTTTCGTGGCCCCTGACGAGCGGCTCCATCCAGGTGTCGGCGGCCTTGGTGTAGTCGATCTTCTTCCAGCTGTCGCCGACGCGCACATAGTAGGGTTCGAAATCGCGGTGCATCAGGGAGTGGTCGTACTTGATCCCGCGTTCGAGGAGGATCTCGTTGGTGACCGGGGAAAATTCCCACCAGGGGGCGACGTAGCCCGTGGGACGGCGACCGGACACTTTTTCAATGAGTTCGATCGACCGGTCCAGGATGGCTGTCTCCTGCTCACGGGTCATGGCGATGGGGTTTTCGTGTGAGTAGCCGTGCACGCCGATTTCGTGCCCGGCGTCGACAATCATCCGCGTCAGGTCCGGAAAGGTCTCAATCGAGTGGCCAGGCACGAACCAGGTGGCCGGCAGGCCGTACTTCTCGAAGAGACGGATGAGGCGCGGGCCGCCGACCTCACCGCTAAACAGGCCGCGGGAGATATCGCAGGGCGAGTCCTCGCCCCCATAGGAGCCGAGCATCCCGGCAACAGCGTCCACGTCCACGCCGAACGCGACTTGGATGTCCTTGGTCATGAGATCACCTTTCACTGCGCTTTGTTGTTGAGGTTGGTGGGTGAAGTTTGGTTTCGGGCCGGACCTAGACGGCGGCCACGCCGCGGCGGACAAAGGTCTCCGCAATCCGGTCCGCGGGTGTGCCGAGCCTGAGCAGAAGACTCAGCAGGACGAGTGACTGGGATGGCCTGAGCAGCCCGGAGGGGATGGCTCCGGCGGCGCGCAGGTCCTCGCCGCCGCCGTCGCCATACCGGGGCACCACGGCACCGGCTTCCACGCGGGTGCTTGTCACGACGACGACGCCGTTAGCTGTAGCGTTGGCGACTTCCCGGCAAAGTACTCGGTTGGCGTTGCCCGTTCCCGTCCCCTGGAGCACAATTCCTGCCGCCCCCGCGTGGAGGCTGGCCAGCAAGAGGGTGGAATCGGCCCCGGGGTAGGCCGCGATGAGGTCCACCCGCGGAGAGCCGGCCTCTTCGCCCGGCGGCGGCAACGGTAACGGAGGAAGTCCGGGCCGTGCCGCACGGATCGTGACCTCCCCGGAATCGGAGACCGAACCCGCGCTTCCGAAATCCGGGTTGGCAAACGCATCAAGCCGGGTCGTGTGGCTCTTCCGGACGCCGGTCGCCGGAAAGATGCTCCCGGCGAACGCCAGCAGGACCCCCATTCCCCGAGCCTGCGGGGAGCCGGCGACGGCGATGGCGCGGGAGAGGTTGGCGGGGCCGTCCGGGGACTCGGTGTCGGCCGCCTGCTGTGCGCCGGTGAACACGACCGGACGTGGATCATCGTGGGTGAGATCAACGAGGAAAGCAGTCTCCTCCATGGTGTCCGTACCGTGGGTGACCACGACGCCCAGCACCTGCGGGTCGGCCAGGACTTGCCGGATCCTGGCGCTGATTTCGATCATGTCGTCGATTGTCAGGAGGTAAGAACCCTTCCGGAAAACATCGACAACCCGGACCGGATGCGCGGCCGGCACCCCCATGCTGGCAAATACCTGCTCCCCCGTGTCGGAGGCGACGGCGGCTCCTCCAGCCTCGGACTCACGGGAGGAAATTGTTCCTCCCGTGGCCAACAGCACCACGTGCGGGCCAACCGAATCGGTGACAGTCATGTCCACTCCGTTGTTTTGGTCTTTCCCAGTCAATCCGCATACCCAATCGATTGGGTTGCGGGCCGAGAGTTATTCCCGATGCGTCCCGCAGATGGTTCCGGAAGCTTCAAGGTCTTCAACAATCCACTGCCGGGCAACGGCGGAATCTCTACCCAATCGATTGGGTAAGTGACAGAAAAAACTATAAAATGTGAGGTGCGCCACGTCAAGGGTTCCTGGACCAGGGAGCCCCCGATCATCAGGCAATCTTGGTGGTGACGACCTTTTGAGCTGAGGCAGGGAATCCAATGAATGAGAGCACGGCCGGTGGCCGCACCGTCACGCTGAAAGATCTCGCGAACGAGCTCGGCATCCACCCGTCGACCGTTTCCAGGATCCTGCACTCCGGCTCCGAAGTGGCCCGGGGCGCTGCATCCGCCGCTACGGCGGAACGCGTACGCGAGCTGGCGCGGAAGCGGGGCTACTCCCCCGACCCGCAGGCCGCCGGCCTGCGGACGCGACGCACCCGCCTCATGGGCGTAATCGTTCCCCGGCTTTCGGACCTCGTCCTGGCGATCATGTACGAGGGCATTGACGAGGCCGCCGCGCAGCTCGGTTACTCCACGTTTGTCATGAATTCCCGTGACGACCCGGAGGAACAACGCCGCAAGACGGAGTCCATGCTGGCCCGGCGGGTGGACGGGCTGATCATTGGCGACGCACACCTGGACAGCGGTCTGCTGCGGGAGTTGACCGCCCGCAAGGTGCCCTTCGTGCTCATGAACCGCCGAGTCCAGGGCTTCCCGTCCGCCACGTGCGACGACGTCCTTGGCGGCAAGCTTGTGGCCGACCACCTATGGAGCAAGGGGCACCGCAATGTCGCCGTGATCGCCGGCGAGCCCTATGCCAGCACGGCCGTCGACCGGACGGCCGGTTTCGTGGACCGCTGGAGCGCGCTGGGCGGGACGATCCCCAGGGACGGCGTGGTGTGGTCCCGCTTCGATACCGCCGGAGGACGGGAGGCGGCCGAGACCATCCTGGCCCACTGCAGTCCCCATCCGACTGCGTTGTTCGCCGTCAATGACTTCGCGGCGATCGGCGCAATGGGAGCTCTGCGGTCGCACGGCATCAGCGTCGGCCACGACGTTGCGGTGGTTGGTTTCAACGACACCTCCTTGGCCGCGGAGCTGCCTATCCCGCTGTCCTCGGTCCGCTCGCCCATGCTGGATATCGGGCGGACGGCAGTGCAGCTCCTCAAGCGCGTGCTGAATGGCGAACACGTCGATTCCGTGAGGCTGGAACCGTCCTTGTGCGTGCGGGAAAGCAGCGCCTGACCCAACGCAGCATGACGCGGCAAGGGGACCTCTGGTCAGCAGAATTGGTCGCCGAAGATTGATGCCGATTTTCTTGCAGCCTGCACAATGTCCCTAGCGGGGGGCCGCAACGATTCCGAGGGCGAGCATGTAGGTGGCCCGGACTTCGCCATCGGAGAGGTCCAGTTTCAGCAGCTCCTCAATTTTCCGCAGGCGGTAACTGAGCGTATTCCGGTGGATAAACAGCTCGTCACAGATTTTCGCGGAATTCCCGCTGTGGCGCAGGTACGCGTCGAACGTCTCCCGCAGGGAGCTGCCGCCGTCGGCCAGCGGAGCCAGAAGCCGCCGGCACATTGCCACCAGTCCCGGGCTCGGCAACCCCTGCACGATGCCGGCGAGATCGGCCACCGGCGCCTGGTGCACGCCGGGCCTTCCGACGTGGCGGCGGGCAAGCTGAAGCGCCAGCGGCAGTTCGCTGAGACCCGCGGGTTCCGAGACGATGACCGAGAGTTCCGGGGCGTCCCCAAAGAATTCCCGGACGGCGCCAATCAGGTCGGCCGCTGCGTGCCCGTGCTGCAGCAGAAGAGTTGTAAGCCCGGCTTCTTCCATGAACCTCACCGTGCCAAAACCCGCCTGCAGCCCAACCCGGGCGCGCCATGCGATGGCCCGCAGTTTTGCGGGCGCCACGTCTTCTGAGCCGCCGATGAGCACCGCGCCCCAGTCGCCGTCAGGATCGAACCCGGACTCGATGGCGTAGCGGCGCAGCGGAGCGGACGGCTCGCCCCGGTCTTCATAGAGGGCCTCCATGAATCGTGCCGCTTCCCGGGAATGCAGAGGCGAATGGGATCCGAGGGTATAGCTCAGCTGCATGGCGATGACGGCGGCCACAGGACCCAAAATGGGTTGCAGCACAATGCTGCTCCCGATCCCCTCGATGGACAGCCTGAATTGCTCGGATTCGCCGCTGGGCAGGCGCAGCGCCGTCCGCGCTGTCCCCCCGTGCGCCGCACCGGCGGAGACCAGCTCGAATGCATTGTGATCGATGACGGCCACTCTTGCATTGACAGCATCCGCCACCTTCGCCAGAACCTCCGCCAGGGAACGGCCGTTTGCCGCCAGCCGGGTGCACTCATCCGCAAGCTCCCAGCCTTTGCGCAGTTCCTCATAGCGCTCGGCCGCGATGACCTGCTCCACATGCCGCATGACCAGGACAAAGGGCACCTCCGGCGGGAGCTCAAGCAGCGGCAGGCCGTGCGCCTCGCAGGCCAGGAGCAATCCGGCCGGCAATTCGCTGTGTGCGGCGCCCAAGCCGAACACCAGCCCGGTAACGGGCACGGAACACAGCCGCTCCACGTAGGCGTCCCAGATCCTGAAGTCCTTGACATTCAGGCCCATGCCGTTGGTCAGCACAAGGGCATTCACGCTGAGGAAGGGCGTGGGGTCCATATGTTCGGTTGGAGCGCACCAGGTGATGGGCCGGGCCAAGCGGCCCTCGCCGCCCGGGACACGAAGTCGAATGTTGAGATCATCGTCGTCCGCCAAGTCCGCAATTCGCACGAAACCCTCCAATATGGCGGGCCCGCGCCGCCGAACAGTGTTGGACAGTGCAATAACCATAATTCACGCCTACAGATTCAGCGAGCTGCCCAATACCGGCCACCTGAAATGCTGAGTAGCGTGGCACCCATGCAAAGAAATGTGACTTCCGACACGCCCTCCTCCCCCGCTACCCGCACGCCTCCCGACAAGCAGAAACGGGTGCTTTTGAACTCCGACATGGGCGAAGGCCTCGGTCTCCACGAGTTCGGCAACGACGAAGAACTCATGCGCATCATCGACGTCGCCAACGTGGCCTGCGGTTATCACGCGGGCGATCCCGACGTCATGGAACGGACCGTAGCCTTGGCTGCCGAGCACGGCGTGGCGGTCGGCGCGCACCCCGGCCTGCCGGACTTTGTGGGGTTCGGACGCCGCCGAATGGTGCTCACCCCGGGCGAGGTCGAGTCGATCATCCTGTACCAGACCGGCGCCCTGACGGCGTTCCTTGCAAAGCACGGGCTGGGACTGAACCACATCAAACCACACGGTGCCCTCTACGGGATGCTGGCCGGCGACGAGGAACTGATGCAGGCCGCCGCAGGTACTGCCCTGCAGTTCGGCGTTCCGTTTTTCGGGCTCGCGGGGACCGCCCACGAAAGCGTGTGCCGCGCCATGGGGGTCGAGTTCGTGCCCGAACTCTATGTCGACCTGAATTACGGTCCGGCCGGTGAGCTGCTGATCCAGCGCCGCCCGGCGCCCACCGATCCCGGGGCCGCCGCCGAGCGTGTCAGCAGGGCGCTGGCGGGCAGGCCCGTTCTCGCTGTTGACGGTACCGAGCTGGACATCCAGTTCCGAAGCATCTGCGTCCACTCCGATGCACCCAATTCTGTTGCAGTGGCCACCGCGGTGCGTGCGGTCCTCGGCTGAACACCCGATCTATCCAACCATCTGAAAGAGAGCACCCCGTGGCAACCATCGTTTCCCCGCTCCCCGGCGTCTTCTACCGCAAGCCCGGCCCTGGCAAGCCGCCGTTCGCCAACGAGGGCGACGCTATAGAGGTGGGACAGACCCTCGGCATTATCGAAATCATGAAACAGTTCACCGAAATCCAATCCGACGTGGCCGGCACCCTGGAGTCCTTTGAGGTCAACGAGGGCGACATGGTCAACCCAGGCGATGCAATCGTCATCGTCCGTGAAGGTTAGCCGTGAAGAAACTACTCATCGCCAACCGCGGCGAGATCGCTGTGCGCATTGCCCGGACCGCCCGCGAAATGGGTATCGAGACACTCGCGGTGGCCAGTGAGGCCGACGCCGGATCGCTGGCCGCGCGCACAGCCGACAACGTCGTCGTGGTGGGCCCGGCTCCCGCGCCGGCCAGCTACCTGAACCAAGAGGCCATCATCACCGCAGCCTTGGACAACGGTTGCGATGCCGTCCACCCAGGCTACGGATTCCTGTCCGAGAATGCGGCCTTCGCCCGTAGGGTCGCAGATGCTGGCCTGATCTGGGTGGGGCCGGACGCGGATGCGATCACGGTGATGGGCAACAAGTCCATGGCGAGGGAATCCGCCCGGAAGGCAGGCGTCCCCGTGCTCCGCGGCTCGGATGGCCCCCTCGATCCTGCGGCCGACGCCGTAGAAGTGGCGCGCGGCATCGGCTATCCGCTCGTCGTCAAAGCCTCCGCCGGCGGCGGCGGCCGGGGCATCCGGTTTGTTCACGGCGAGGACGAGCTTCTGGAAATCATCGAGATGGCGCGCGGCGAAGCGGCCTCCGTCTTCGGTGATCCGACGGTTTACCTCGAACGTTTTGTCCAGCATGCCCGTCATGTGGAGGTGCAGGTCCTCGGTGACGGCACAAACTTCATCCATCTCGGAGACCGCGACTGCTCCATGCAACGGCGCTCCCAGAAGGTCATTGAAGAAGCACCGGCTCCGGATCTCCCGGACCACGTCCGCCAGAGGATCCGGGAATCCTCTGTGGAACTCGCCCGCGAGTGCGGCTACAGCGGCGCCGGAACGGTTGAATTCCTCTACGACCCGGTCAAGCATGAAGCGGCGTTTATCGAAATGAACACCCGCATCCAGGTTGAGCACCCGATCACGGAGGAGATCACCGGTGTTGACCTGGTCCGCGAGCAGCTGCTCATTGCCTCCACCGGGTCCATGTCGGTCCGGCAGGAGGACATTCAATTCAGCGGCCATGCCATCGAGTGCCGCATCAATGCCGAGGACCCGCACAACAATTTCTTCCCCAGCCCGGGCCTCATCACGGCCTTGGAATGGCCTGCAGGCGATGGGATCCGGGTTGACGCCGGCGTGGAGGCAGGATCCACGGTCAGCCCGTACTACGATTCCATGCTCGCAAAGCTCATTGTCCACAAGGACACCCGCGAGGCCGCCATTGAAGGGGCGCTGGAGGCGCTTTACGGGACCCGGGTCGAAGGGGTCAAGACGACGATTCCGGTGTTGAAGAAGCTGCTGGACCGGCTCGAATTCAGCGCCGTCAAGCACCACTCGAAGTTCATAGAAACCGCCGACGATCTGATGGAGTCCCAATGACTAGTCCGGAAACCGCTGTGTTGGAGGCCCGTTACACCTGGGGCGGAGACGAATTCCTGTTCGTTGAGGTTTCCGAGTCCATGAGCCTGGCGGCGAACTTTAGGGTGATGTCCATCGCCGCGAAGCTTTCGGCCATGCAACTGCCGGGCATTGTGGACGTCTGCCCTGCCAACGCTTCGCTGCTGGTGAGGTTTGACCCCGACGTCCTGCCGCCGTCGACCCTTGAAGAGACCGTCCGGACGATTGAAGGGGACCTGGCTCACCATCACGATCATGCGCTGGACACCCGGATCATCGAAGTCCCGGTCTGGTACGACGATCCATTCACGGCAGAGGTGGCCGAACGATTCCGCGAAGGATTCCATCAGGAGCCCGGCGGCACGGACATTGACTACGCGGCCAAGGTCAACAACCTCGAGGATGCCGCCGAATTCATCCAACGCCACCACGAGCAACCGTGGCTTGTCTCCATGGTTGGATTCGTCGCCGGCCTGCCGTTCCTCTTCCAGCTGGTGGAGCGGGAGAAACAACTGGAAGTACCCAAGTACTTGAGTCCCCGCACGGACACCCCCAAACTGACCGTAGGCCACGGGGGCTGCTTCGGCTGCATCTACTCCGTGCGGGGGGCCGGGGGCTACCAGATGTTCGGGGTCGCTGCCGCGCCGATCTTCGAACCCGCCCAGACTCTGGCCGACTTCAAGGACTTCATGGTCTTCTTCAAACCGGGCGACATCGTGAAATTCAAGCCGGTCACCGAGTCCGAATATAACGACATCCAGGCTGAGATCTCCGTCGGGACGTTCCGCTACCGGCAGGTGCCCGTGACATTTGATCTGGCCAAGGCACTGGCGGATCCCGAAGGCTACAACCAGGAACTCATGGAGGCCCTCAATGGCGTTTAAGATCAAGACCCCCGGCCTGGCCACCACAGTCCAGGACCAGGGACGCACGGGCCACTACAACGTGGGCATCCCGCAAAGCGGCTCGATGGACCAATACTCCGCCGAACTCGGCAACGCCCTGGTGGGTAACACTGCTAAGGAGGCCGTCCTTGAATGCACGTACCTTGGCCCGGTGTTGACCACCGACATGGACGCCGTCATCGCCGTCACGGGGGCACCAGTTGACGTTAAGATCAACGGCGAAACCCGGCCCCAGTGGACCCGGTTACAACTGCACGCCGGCGATGAGCTCAGCTTCGGGGTCATCCGTGGGGGCACGCGCTACTACATCGCGGTCCAGGGAGGCATGGATGTTCCCGAGGTGCTCGGCAGCCGGTCCACCTACAGCTTGGGCGCAATCGGCGGATTCCAGGGCCGCAAACTGGAGGCCGGTGACCAGGTTCCGGTTGGCGTTCCGGTCAACGCCGGGGCTGTACCCGACGCCGAGGCGCTTCCGGACGAATTCCGTCCCGTGTTCGCGAAGGAACAGGTTGTCAGGATTGTGCTTGGCCTGTATGACCACCGGCTCACCGACGAAGGACTGGACAACCTCCTGAACGGCGAGTGGAAGGTGACCCCGGTGGCTGACCGGATGGGGCTGAGGTACTCGGGCCCCGGAGTGAAGTGGAAAGAACGGGAGCAGCCCTTCGGCGCCGGCTCCGACCCGTCCAACATCGTGGATGCCGGATACGCCGTCGGGTCCATCCAGATCCCTGGGGGCACGCAACCCATCATCCTGCACCGCGATGCCGTCTCCGGCGGTGGTTACGCCATGGTGGGCACGGTCATCAGCGCCGACATGGATCTGCTGGCCCGAGCTGCGCCGGGCACGTCGACCAGATTCGTGGCCGTCAGCATGGACGATGCCCTTGCGGCGCGCATGGAACTCGCCAAGCTCAAGAGGAAGGCCCGGGCGGCCATCGGCGCAGGCAGCTGACCCGGGGTCAAAAATCAGTCGTGATCAGGAATGAGTGGTTAGGGACGATCGGCGGAAGTCGGTGTGCCACACTCCAAGGTCGTGACCGTTCCGCTCGGTGAGGACATATTCGTGCCAGCGGTCAAACGCGGAGCAGGGATGGGATAGACCGAAGTCCACTGTGTCGGTGACGTCCAGTCCGGTGACGCCGGTAAGGACTGCGTGATGGTCGTAGAGATTTCGCACGCCCCCGGCTGCGCCGTTCTTTTCGGCACCGTCCGCCGTCCGGGCCGACAGGAAGGTGGGCAGTCCGGCGTCGTAGGGAAGATCCCGTTTGCCTGCGCCGACGACGGCCATCCCCGCTTCCGGGGTGGACAGGACGACGGCGCGAACGGACATCGCTGGAATGAGGTCCGGAACGGGGCTGACGGCGGCATAGGTGCCGTGATCGTGGGTGACGTAGCAACCCGACCGGAGAATGATGCGGGTTCCAGGCACCCGACCGCCGTCGGGAAGGAACTCGACCACACGATCCGGGAAGGCGGAGCCACCCATTGAATAGATGGGAGCGGCAGTCTCAAAGAACTTCGCCGCCTCCAGATACACGTCCCGCACCAGCTGGCAGTGTCGGTCAACCGCACCAACGGTATCCTCCGACCTGCTGTTGGGCACAACGCCTTCGTAACCGGCAACCCCCACCAGCCTCAGTCCCGGCGTGTCCCGGACCAGCTCAGCCAGCAGCAGACCCTCGTCCAGGCTGCGTACCCCTGTGCGGCCGCCGGGTGTGCCGACGTCGATCAGCACCTCAAAATCGATCGCCCCGCCGTCGAAGACTTCCGCCGCCGCCCTCACCCCGGCTGCAGAATCGACAAAACAACGGATTTCGCGTCCGGGGTCTTCCTCCAGCCACGTGCGGACACGCGATAATCCGAACCTGTCGACGATCTCATTGGCCACGAGAACGCGGCCATGCCCCCAAGCGAATGCTGAGGCGGCTTGATCCACGGTGGCGACAGTTACGCCGACTGCGCCGGCAGCCAGCTGCCGCTCTATGATCGGCGCCGACATCGTTGTCTTTACATGCGGGGCCAGATCCACGCCCCGTGCCCGGCACCACTCCGCCATGACCCGGATATTGTTGTCGAGGGCGTCGCTGTCGAGCCGCAGCTGCGGATACGCCGGACCTTTGCCAACCTTCGCCGCGAAGTCTCCATCGGCTCCGCCCTGGCTTTCCATCTTGCTCACGCCACTCCCCGATTCTTCGGTCCCAAAAGCCTGCTTCGACACTCCGACAAACTTACTTGAGCCATGGGTCTGGCGGAATTGGCCTGTTGATACTGCACTGGTGACATGAGCTCCGCACCCTCAGACCTACTTCACTTCACCGAGCGCGGAACCGGCGGGCCCCTGCTGCTGGTGCACGGGCTGATGGTCACCGGAGAGATGTTCGAGCCAGTGCTCGAGCGTCTCTCCGCCCGGCACCGCCTGGTCATTCCGGATCTGCGCGGCCACGGGCGAAGCCGGGGCCTTCCGCCGCCTTACACGGCCGCAGTGCGAGCGGGTTGAAGGCCACGTCCTGCCGCCTGCGCTCCAAGTCTTCGGGATGCGCCGGCTGTCAAAGCTGGTAGTCGCACGGGCCGCCCGACAGCCAGGACCTGGACCCATACGGACGAGCTTGGGCGGGTGACCGAGGAATTCCTTGACGGTTGAGAGACCGGTCCCGGGTTAGGTGACGGGGAATTGGCACGCCTAGGCGTGCCCGCACCGCCTAGACATCCAGCGCCGGATTCCGGTCGAAGAAGCCCACCGGCTTGAGCCAGAACGCTACAGTGTCCGCCGGCATGATCGGCCACTCCTCCGGCCGCGGGATGTGGTGTATGCCGAAAACGTACCAAAGGACGACGTCGGTGTTTTCCACGGACCGGCCCTGCCGCACCCATTCGGGCATTCCCAGCCCGCCTGCTCCCTGGTTCACAAACTCGCCGGCCGGCCAACGTTCCTTGGCATCGTTCGGCGTCACCCACACCGTGTGCCCAATGACCTCCGCGCGCTGGAAAACCGGGGATGCCGGATCAAAGAACGCGGGGAACGCTGCGCCGGGCACCAGCTTGTAGGACACCGGGGTTCCCAGTCCGTTGACCGAATTATCGTTTGTCACCGTCCAGGCCCGCTGGGTCTCCCAGGAATAGTCGTCGTGCCCCTCGGTGGTGATGGGGGTCTTTTTCTGCAGCAGGGCTAGCCCGTACGGATTGTCCGGACCCATCGGGACCATCTCGGTTTCCGAGCGGTAAACTGTGTTGGCCGTGCCGTCGATATCGAGGTCGAGCCGGGCCACCAGGAAGTGCTGATGGAAGGGCGCGTAGGTCCGATGGTCCACAAGGGTTCCGCTCGGATGATCTTGGCCCTCGCCGAAATGGGTTACCACCATGATTCCAGTGGCTCGTACCTCGCACTCGATGTTCCCGTCTTGGTAGAAGCGCCAGTAGACCAGGTATTCATAGTTGGCCACGGTGACATGGAACGAAATCACCAGTCGACGCATGCGACGCACTTCCATGCCGCCGTCATGATCGATGTGCTTCCACAGCACCGCGGCGTCCTCTTCGTGGAAGCAGATCGCGTTCTTAATGGTGAACGGCTCCCCCGCCGAATTGTGCATGACCGCATCGAAATACCGGACTTCGCCAAGACAGTCGCAGCCCAGTTCAAGCGACGTCGTCATGAATCCCAGGCCCCATTCGCCGACATCGAACGCGGTGCGGCGGTAGTGGTCGTCACTCGGGTCCCGGTAGGGAACGGCCATTTCGGCAAAGGAGAAGCGGTTCGCAATCGGCCGCTCGCGGCCTCCGTCGCGATAGCTGACCCGGTGAATGGTCAGGCCTTCGCGGTAGTTGAACCCGACTCGCATGGACCAGTTCTGCCAGCTGACCCTGTTGCCGTCAAAACGGAAGGAAACGCCGTCGGGCTGAACAATCTCCAGCGGCTTCAGCGGTTCCCGGGTGCTTGCATTGCGGAGCCGCTCCGGGATCAGCGCCGGAACATATTCCCCCATGATCTCGGGAGTGTCGACCGCAAAAGTGTCCTCGATGTCCAGCAGCTCCATGGTAGCCAGGTCAATGACGCAGTGGAAGCCGTTGACCGGCCCTGCATAGGGGTTTGCACCCGCCCGGGCACGGACCCAGGTATCGGACCAGCCGATCCGGCGCCCCTGATACTTTTCCGGGATCAGTGTCAGGCCGTAAGTCCAAACGTCCATGAACACCAGGGACAGGTCCGTGATGCCGCGCCTGGCAAGCGCAGCGATCACCCGCGGGTCACTGCGCAGCGCCGCGTCAGCTTCTTCCCACTCGTCCACGGTCATGTTCGCCTGAACGCCCGGTACATGGGCGAAAGAGACGACGACCCCGCGAGTCAGGGACAGCCGCGCCTGATAGGTCTTGTTTGAGGACCGTTCGAAGCAGTTCACACCGACGATCCGCTCCGGAGCCGGCGCGTCGGCATCGGACTCGAAGGCGTCGACGGCCGCCTTGTCGGGTTCGATCAGCTCAATGGCTGCCAGCCGCCACGCGGGATACGAGACGCCCTGTGCGCTGGCGAGCAAAGCCGCCGTTGCACTGAACTCGTCCGCACCAAGCGGATCCAGTGGATGAAACTGGGACGAAATTCTCACGGCACTCTCCCTCTCCGAGATCACCTTCACGGCCCCGGCTACGAACTGGGAGCCGCTGGACCGCTGGCGGGTCCTTAGTTCGTTTCCTCCCTGATGTGCCAGGGCGAGCCATATCCCTCCGGCTCGGGGGCGGCCATCAATTCCAGGAATGGTTTCGATGGGAAAGCCTCCGGACCGAGGACACCTGCCCCTGTCCACATGCCGGTGGCAAGGAGCTCGAGAGCAATGATCGGATTAATGGCCGTTTGCCAAACAACGCATTGACTCGCGTAGTTTTCCATGGTCCACGCATTGTCAGCCACATGGTAAAGGTAGGTACTTCGTGGGTTGCCCTCCTTGTCTTGGCCCCGTACCAGGACCCCGGCACACGTCTTTCCCGTGATTTTGGGGCCGAGCGTCGCAGGGTCCGGGAGGCACGCTGCCACGACGTCCCTCGGACTGACCCGGGATCCCTTGACGTTGACCGGTTCGGTCGAGTCGAGACCGAGTTTGTGAAGAACCCGGAGAACGTCGATGAATTCGTCGCCAAGGCCGTATTTGAAGTTCACAGTTTTTGCATCGATCCAGCGCGGCATGAGCAGCACTTCTTCGTGTTCCACATTGACGCATTCGACGGGCCCAATGCCCTCCGGGAAGTCGAAGACTTCGGGCTCGCTAAATGGCTCCGTGGTCCTCCAGCCAAGCTCGGAGGAGTAGACGACAGGCGGGTTCAGGCACTCTTCAATCGTGGTCCAAATCGAAAAAGAAGGGGCAAAGTCATATCCTTCAACCACCAGGTTGGCGCCGTCGCGGACGGCCAATTCGTCGATCTGGGAGAAGAGGAATTCCTGGGCATAGGCGGCAAAGACATCCGACAGCCCGGGTTCGACGCCCATTCCGACCACGGCAAGGCGGCCGGCGGCTTCCCATTCGCCTGACTGTTCAAATTGCAGATCACCCAGCTTCAGTCCAGGGAGCTGATACGGCAGCTCGGGATGCCGCGTCGACAATGACATCGCCATATCGAGGTACGTTGCACCAGCCTCCGCCGCCCCTTCAAAGATAGGCATCACGAAGCGGGGATCGACGGCATTGAAGACGTGTGTGATGCGGTGCCGGCGTATCGCTTCCGCAACGGCCCCATTGCTCGACGCGTCCAGGGCCATCGCTTCAAAGCGCTGCCTTAGGCCAGAAGGAATGGATTGCACGACAGATTCGGCACGCGCCACATCGTAGTCCGCGACAAAGAATGCTTCGAAGAAGCTGCGGCGCGCCGCGATGCCAACGGCCGCTCCGCCCACGCCGCCGGCGCCTATGCATAGGATCCTCATAGGTGTCCTTCAGGTGGGAGCAACGGCGTCGGCGGCGAAATCATTGGCGGTGCGCCTCATTCGTCCATGCCCCGGGCCAGTGTCTGGCCGCGGAAGAAGTCGGGCTTCCGGATCCACCAGACCCCCATCAGCACCGCCCCGATCAGCAGGCCGCCGACGCCCACGACTGCCTCGGCCCCGATTCCGAAGATCGTCACGTTGTTGCCGTCTGCGTCTTGGAGCCAATCAGGCTGGGCGAAGTTTGAGAGACCGTAGACGAAAACGGCCGCCAGCATGAGGCTGCCGACCAACGGGAACAGTCCGCGCATGATGAAGTTCCGGAACGACGACGTCAGTGTCTTGCGATAAAACCACACGCAGGCGAGGCCGGTCAGTCCGTAGTAGAACGCGATCATCAGCCCGATCGACCCGATCAGGGCGAGAAGTAGCGCCGGGCTGATGAGCGTGAAGATGAGGTAAAAGAACGCAGATGCGAGGCCCATGCCGATCGTGGACCAGGTCGGCGTGAGGAAATTCGGGTGAATTCGCGCGAACTTTTCCGGGATCGCCTTGTAGACCGCCATCGAAAGCGTAGTGCGTGCTGTCGGAAGGATGGTCGTTTGCGTCGAGGCCGACGCCGACGTCAGGATGGAGAATCCGAGCAGCGTCATGAGGATCGATCCAACCGGGCCCTCGCCGAACAGTGTGGGTCCGATGGCCGAAAATACGTCGGCAGAGTTTTCCGGGTTTGCCAGTCCGATTCCCGAGTCGCCGACGCCGGCAAAGGCCACGGCGGCCACGGTCACGATCGCGTAGGTCGCCAGCAGGAGAATCGTGCTGATGATTGCCGCGCGCCCCGGGGTCTTGTCAGGGTTCTTCGTCTCCTCATTCACCGAGACGGCAGTGTCCCAGCCCCAGTAAATGAAGATCGCAGTGAGCATGGCCGGTGCAATGGTCTCGCCAAAGTCGAGTGTGAACGGATTGAACCAGTCCAACTGCGGGATGAGGGAGTACGGCTCGGCGGTTCCCGAATACACCTTGACCAGCGCAAAGCCCGCGAAGAAAATCAGGATTGCGATTTCAAATGAGAGCAGCACGTACTGCACGTGGGCCGTGAGCTCGATGCCCCGGTAGCAGATCCACGTCATCACCGCGATCCAAGCCAGACCTGCAATCGTTGTCGCGACGACGTTGCCCGCCAGCCCCGCGACTTCCGGCAGCCCGAATCCTCCGACAAAAATGAAGGAATACGCGCCAGCGATCTGAGCCAGATTGGCCATGACGACGATGTCGGCGATGACAATCCCCCAGCCACCCATCCACCCGGTGACCGGACCAAACGCTCGGGACGCCCACGTGAACGTTGTTCCGCAGTCAGGCTCAGCCTTATTCAGCTCCTGGTAGGCGACCGCGATGAGATACATCGGGATGAACGCGAGAAGGACGATTCCGGGTGCCTTGACCCCTGCGAAGATGGTGCCACCGACGACGATGAATCCCAGGCTGGCCGCGAGGCTGTAGGCCGGGGCAGTCGATGCGACACCTACAACGACACTCGACACGAGACCAAGCGCACCGCCTTTCAGCCCCTTGTCGCCAGCCTCTTTGGTTGTTGAAGGAACGGTGTTTGCCATCTTGTCTCCCAACCGCGGAACCGGCACCGCCGGTTGAGCCCGAGTCCAACTTTTTACCCAACGAAGAGCGGGAGACCCGATGGGTAATTAATGCAAATAGTCCAACTTCTGGAGATTTCCCGCAAGGGGGCGGATCGATCCGGTTGAGAGAATTATCGATCAGCGCCTCGAGGCGACCGCCCGCCGTCGAATACCTACTGGGATGCACGGCCCGTTAGGGCTTCTTGTCCTTCGCGACTTCTGTAAACAGACCTCCCTGGGCGGCGCCGGAACCCGACTCGCCGCCGCCCGCGCCGCGCAAAACAAAGGCGATGCCGACGGCCGCCGCTGCCCCGACCAGTGGCCCGGCGGCGTACACCCAGTAGTCGAGGAAATTCCCGCTGGCAAGATCAGGCCCGAACGTTCGGGCCGGATTCATCGACGTGCCGGAGATGGGGCTGCCCCACAGGCCCGCCAACGCGATGTACCCGCCTACCCCAAACGCACCCAACAGCCCGACATTCTGGGCCCCTGAGGCGGTCCCGAGAATGACGCTGACCAGCCCCAGCGTCAGCAGGGCCTCCATCCAGAAGGCGGCTCCCGCCGAGTAGTCCGCCGCCGGATAGTTTGAACCGTAAGTGGCGGAGACGCCAATCACGGCCTGCAGCAGCAAGCAGGCAAGGGTCGCTCCGATGAGCTGAACAAGGATGTAGCCCGGCACCCGGCGCCAGGGGAAATCAACGCGAAGGGCGAACGCGATGCTGACCGCGGGGTTCAGGTGCGCGCCGGAGATTTTGCCCATGAACAGGATGATGCCCAACACCATCAGGCCGGGTGCCACGACGGCGGCCGTGCGGCTGATGACGCCGGGGAACGCCTGGCTCATCATGCCACCGCCGGCAGCGACAATGACTAGCAGGAAGGTGCCGTACAACTCCGAGAACAGGCGCCGCCATTCCTGGCGGGGATCATCAAAATCCTGGATTCGCAGCAGGATATTCTGTTCGATGGTTCCCAATTCGCTGGCGACACTGCGGTTGTGGGCCCCGCTTTGTTGCGCACCCACGCGCCCGGTTCCGTCATTTCGCTGGTTTTCCGACATGGCCAATCGCCTCCGACTATGGCACAGTGCTCTGCCGTACCCGGAGTGGGCCGGCATCTGGAAACCACAATGTACCGCTGCCAGGGCCGGTTGTCAGTGAGCCGATGGTCCTCTTATTAGCGGCTTGCACGGACCCGGCCTGCACCTTCGTGCGGACATCCGCGGAGCAAAGTCCTACCATTCAGCCATGACGCAAGAAACCTGGCTCAAGTATTCCGAGTGGCCCCTCGTCGGAGCGGCCTTTCTCTTTCTGGCGGCCTATTCGGTTCTGGTCATTGTCGATCCGCCGGACCCCTACGCCACCGCCCTAGCGCTCGTCATGGGGTCAACGTGGCTGGCCTTCGGCGTCGACTACATCGTGAAATTGCTGTTGGCCCACCGGCGCGGCCGATGGTTCGTCCGACACCCCTTGGACCTGCTCATGGTCGTGCTGCCGGTAGCACGACCATTACGTCTCCTTCGTCCGTTCACCTTGCGGCAAGTCATGGAGCGGGCTCCGGGCACTGCCATCAGGACCCGTGTCATGGCCTACGTTATTCTCTCGGCCATCCTTCTGATCTATACGGTGGCCCTGAGCGTTCTCAGTTTCGAAAAGAACGCTCCGAACGCGAATATCACCTCCATGGGCGACTCCTTGTGGTGGGCGATAGTCACCATCACAACGATCGGTTATGGCGACTATTACCCTGTGACCGTTCCGGGCAGGTGGGCTGCGGCCGCGCTGATGGTCGGCGGGTTTGCCGTCCTGAGCATGGTCACTGCTGCGGTGTCCTCTTGGCTAGTTGAGAGCGTGACCGCCGCAACGAATGAACGCAGGCAGGCGGACGAATCCATCGGCACCGAGGAACTCGCCCGCCTCACAGCCCAGATCAACAGGCTCCATGACCAGCTGACTCGGGAGTCCGGTGCCTCGGAAGGGCACCCTGCCAGCCCTGCCGACGCAAAAGCAGGCAAGGAACCACGGTGACGGCGCCAAGGCTGTCGAAGGCCGCCCCGTTTGATCCTTGCGCGATTTGATCCTCAAAGGAGGCCATGGCCGCCCACGGCCCGAACGGGTACAACTGACTCATGACGACCTCTCCGTTAGTGCTCGGCCCCATGGTGCGGTACGTGGATGAGACATCGGCGAGTGTTTGGGTGGAGACCGAAGCTGCCGCCCGGGTTTCCATCCGTGCCGGCGGCAGGGAGTGGGCCGCCAGCACGTTCGCAGTCCACGGTCACCACTACGCGCTGGTGGAGCTGGACGGGCTGGAGCCCGGAACGGTCACGGCTTACGCCGTCGATGTGAACGGAACCCCGGTCTGGCCCGACCCCTCATCCGCGTTCCCGCCGTCAATGATCGCGACGCTGACCCCCGGCAAGCCGCTGCGGATGGCCTACGGCTCCTGCCGGACCAGCGTCCCGCACGATGCATCCGGGAACCGGACCCACGGCGTGGACTCGCTGCGTGCCTACGCCCTACGGATGGCCTCCGACGGCCACCTGCCGTGGCCGGATCTAGTGGCTTTCCTTGGGGATCAGGTGTACGCCGACTTGACCAGCGAGCAGATGCAGGAGTTCATCCGCGGCCGCCGCGACATCAAAGCACCGCCCGGCGAGGAGCTCAAGGACTACGAGGAGTACGCCCACCTGTACTACCTGGCCTGGTCAGACCCGGCGAACAGGTGGCTGCTGTCCACCCTGCCCAGCGCCATGATCTTCGATGACCACGACATCCGGGACGACTGGAATACCTCGCTCAGCTGGAAGAAGGAATTGGAAGCTACGTCGTGGTGGCATGACCGGATAGTTGCGGGGCTGGCCTCGTACTGGGTCTACCAGCATTTGGGGAACCTGTCTCCGCAGGAACGGGCGAAGGACGCCATCTGGCGCCGGATCACGGGCCACACCGGCGACGACGAGATCGACGTTGGCTCCGACCTTGACTCCTTCGCGGAGCGGGCGGATCGGGACCCAAAGTCTTACCGGTGGAGCTACTGCCGGGATTTTGGGGACATCCGGCTGATCGTGGTGGATTCCCGCGCTGCCCGGGACCTGGCGCCGGACGACCGCGCGCTTGTCGATGATGTGGAACTTGCCTGGCTTGACGGCCGGATGCGCGGCGGCTTCCGTCATCTGCTTGTCGCCACGTCGCTTCCCTTCCTGCTGCCGATGGGCCTGCACTATGTCGAGTCGTGGAACGAGGCCGTCTCAGAGGGTGCGTGGGGGAAACGGGCCGCCCGGGCCGGCGAGAAGCTGCGCCGTGCGGTGGATCTGGAGCATTGGGCCGCCTTCCAAAACAGCTTCCGCCGGGTGGCCGCCATGGCGAGCGAGGTCGCGGATGGCAAGCGTGGCCCGGCTCCGGAAACCATCACTTTTCTCTCCGGGGACGTGCACTTTTCCTACGTTGCGGAGGTCGAGCGGACCTCGGGCAGCCGGATCCTGCAAACGGTCTGCTCCCCCATCCGCAACCCGCTGCCCCGGCTCATGCGGTCTTTCGCAGCCGTCATGTCCTACGGCCTGGCCGCGCCTGTTGGCGCCCTGGTTGCGCGCTCGGCCAAGGTCCCGGACCCGCCGTTTCGCTGGGCCGGCATCAGGGGGCCTTGGTTTGACAACAACCTGGCCTACTTGGAGGTGGCCCCGGAGGGGCTGAACCTGTGGTGGCAGACCGGCGTGATAGACGACGGCGACCATCTCCATCCGGGACTCGAACGCGTTGCTTCCCTCACGGTAGCTCCACGGGGCTCAACGGAGCCCCGCCGGGGACAGCAGCGAACCCCCTGACTGCTGCCGGAGCGGTGCACCTGACGCCACGGGACTCACCGGCGGAGTCCGGGACACATTTTCTCTTGGCCGACTATTTTTTGGCCGGCCAGCACCGTACCTTGAATCGCCGTCAACGGCACTGCTCCGAAGTCGCGGGAATCTATGGACACGCCGCGGTTATCCCCCAGGACGAAGACTCTGCCCGCGGGGACCGTCTCGGGCCCGAAGTAGGTGCCATCAATGCGGCTGTGGTCGATGAATGGCTCTACGACGGCAACGTCATCGACGAA
This sequence comes from Arthrobacter sp. NPDC058192, assembly GCF_042883665.1. Classification (NCBI taxonomy): domain Bacteria; kingdom Bacillati; phylum Actinomycetota; class Actinomycetes; order Micrococcales; family Micrococcaceae; genus Arthrobacter; species Arthrobacter sp. NPDC058192. The sequence continues at coordinate 189,401 of NZ_JBHVVJ010000002.1, forward strand.
CAATTCAGAGTCCCGGATGGCTACCCTTTGCCCCTCTCCCGCAATGACGCGTTTGATCGCCGTCCGACCGTCGACCGGGCTGGCAAAGGCGACGACAACGCCATTCCGGATCAGGCCGGCAGCTTCTGCCGGCTTGTAAAGGAACACGACGGCACCCGAAGGAATCGTTGGGGCCATGCTGTCGGACGACACCGTCACAGGTTCCACCAGCCAGGTGCGGACGGCGAGGACGACCAGGACCGGGATCAAGGCCCCTACGATGACCCGGCGGCCGGTCCGTTCTACCGACTCACGCCGGATCATCGTCCCAGGCCGCCTTCGCCGCCGTCATGGGGTCGTTCTCGTCCCAATCGCTGTCCTTCAGGCCCACCCGGAATTGGACCATCATGTCGTGGTCCTCGTGCGGCAGGTTATGGCAGTGCATCATGTAGAGGCCCTTGTTCCGCGCGAACTTCATCAGGAGCCGAACGGTCTCGCCCTCACCGACGTACACGACATCCTTGGGTCCACGCTCGTGGGCCATCGGGGGCGCCCCGTTGCGGCTGAGCACTTGGAAGTCCACGAGGTGGATGTGGAGGGGGTGGAACCAGCCGCCGGACTTATTCTCAATTTCCCAGATTTCCACAGAGTCGAGGTCAGGCTCGGCGACGACTTTTTTGTATCCGCTGGCGATGACGTCCTGCCAGCTGTCGTCGTTGATGGTCCACATGTTGGTGGAGTCGCTCCGCTCGACCCGGAATTTGCGTGTCTTCACGGATTGTCCCGGTTTCAGCAACATGGCCTCGCTGCTGGCCAACGTCGTGGGTATCCGGTTCCAGGTGGGGTCCGAGGTGTCTACCGGCTCATCCGTGACGTCGAAGGCCATTATTTTGTTGGTGTTGTCGTAGTCAACGTTGTTTTTGTTGGACAAGTTGCGGAGTTCGATCCGTTGCCCGGTCTTGTACTTCCGGAAATCAATCAGGACCTCGTACCGCTCCGCCCCTCCATGGCGGTAGTTGGCCACGGACTGGGCTACGGGGACCAGGCCGCCGTCCGTGCCAACCACCACCAGTGGATCGCCGGTGCTGAGTGTGGGCCGCAGGGATCGGGAGATAGAACAGTTCAGAATCCGGAAACGGTAGACACGCTTCTGGACCTTCATGACCGGCCAGGGCCTGCCGTTGACCAGGATGACGTCTCCCCAGAGGCCCGAGTGGCTGTTGTCGTCGTAGCCCAGTGACCCGTTCGCCGCGAACATGGCATCGCTGACCGTGAGCGCCACGTCGAACTTCCCTTGCGGGAGAAGTTGCCGTTCCACGGGATCGTGCAGGTGGTACTGCGCTGCGAGCCCTGAGTAGGCGTTCAGGGCCGTGAAGTGGACGCCGTGGTCGTGGTACCAGAGCGTGCGGGCCGGCTGGAAGTTGGGGTAGTGGTAGTCCTTGTAGAACCCCGGATGAGTGATATCGCTGGCGTAACCGTCGTATTGGGGCAGCGATGCGGAACCATGCAGATGGGTGGATGTGGAAAGGGCATGCCCGTCCAGCGCATGCTGGGCCGGCAGTTGGTTGCGCATCCTCAGGACGGCTTTTGTCCCTTGCTCCAGGCTGATCGTCGGTCCGGGGAACAAGCCGTTGTAACCCAGGATGGGGGTGCTCAGCCGCGGAAGGATGTTGGCCACGGCGGCCTTCTCGGTCAGCTTGTAGTAATTGATGGGCAGGCCGTCCGCGGCGTCGGTACCCGTAGCGTAGGGCTGAAGAACCGGCGCCTGGACAAAAGCGGCCTGGAACGGTTTTGGCATGTCGCTGGAACTAATGCGGCTGGCCGACTTGGCTTCGACGGAGCCCGTTGGCAACATGGCGCCCCCGGCTCCGAGAACACCTAGCCCCCCGAGCAACAGAACCTGACGACGTGAAATGGACATAGCCGGTCTCCTTCGTATTCGTTGACCAGACTTTGCCGGGTCCGTCTTGGAGATAACCTGTAGCCGATTCCCCCACCTTGGGAGAACCCTGAGAATCCCGTCCTGGTCAGCGGGGGGCCGCAAGACGCGCACGCAAGCGCGCTCTTACGGTGGTACCTGCGCCCGGGATGCTGAGAATTTCCAGTTCTCCGCCCGCCTCATGGATGGTGTCCTGGAGTATCCGCAGGCCAAGGTGGCCCTCGGCTGCCCCGTCCGACTGGTCAAAGCCCCTGCCGTCATCCGAGATACATATTTCCGAGCCGTGCGGGTCGGTCCGCAGCGAGAGCACCACCGCGGTTGCGCCGGAATGCTTTGCACTGTTTGACAGCGCTTCCCGCGCCACCCGGTACAACAACGCTGAGGAACCGCGTCCCAGCGGGACGTCGTCCGGAACCAGCAGCTGCACCATGAGCCCGCGTTCCTGATGGGGTTCCACGAGCTGTTCCAGGGACCTCCTGAGCCCCAGTCGTTCCAGGTCGGGCGGATAAAGCTCCTGCGTCATCGCCCGCAGGGAACGAACGCTTTGTTGCAGTATGGTCCGGGCTCCTCCGAGCACCTCTCGCTGCTCCGGTGGCCCGTGGAGCTCTTCTGATTCAAGGGCATAACCCAGCCCGGACAGGTCCTGGATCACTTCATCGTGGAGATCCCGGGCGATCCTGCGGCGCTCCAGGTCGGAGGCTTCAACAGCGCGCCTCAGCAAACGGTTCCGGCTGGCCTGATGGTTCTGGATCCCGCGAGCGAGCCTGATGGCTGGAGGCAGTTGGGCGAGCTGCAGCGCCGCCAGGGCGAGCAGCAGAGGCGGGATCATGCTGTACAGGACCGACTGCTGCTCGTCCCGCACCGGGTTGTCGTCGTAGTACGCCTCAAAGATCAGCGGCGTACCGTCGGTGGCTTCAGAGCCGACGTAAACCTCCACTAGTTCCCCCGAAGCCAGCTCGTACTCGTTCTCCAGTTCCTGCTGGCTTTCCAGGGAAGCCGTTCCCGGCCCGCCGGCCAAGAGGTCCCTGCCCCAGTCCGGCAATTCGAAGCGTTGTCCGACGAGCGAGCGCATGTCTGAATACACGACGCGGCCACTGCTGTCCCACACCTTGATCCGCAGCACCGAGGCGTCGGTGCGCCATGACTCCAGGGCTTTGTCCAGTGCGTCCAACGCTGGCCCGTCCCCGGCGAGTAACGCCTGGGTCATCAGCGGCTTGATCGCAATGTCCGCTACTCGTTGAGTGAAGAGGAGCGCATTGTCCAGAGCGTGCCGCTCTGCCTCGGCCCGGATCCAAAACGCGACAGGGGTTGCCACGATCAGCAGCGCAAGAAATCCCATCACCAGGAATTTCGCCACCGCGGCCCGGACCGCGAAGCGCTCGGCCTTGCCCGGAAACTCCTCAGGCTTCGCTCCAACGTCAGCTTCGGAAGGCCTGGACATCGGACTTCGCGCGCAGGATCCCTCGGACGTCAGCCTTGGCCATGGCTTCACTGTTCGAGTGCGAGCCGAGTTTGGAAAATATGGTCTTGACGTAGTCACGGCAGGTGTTAACCGAGATGCCCAGGTTGTCGGCGACCATTCCCACCTCATGTCCCTCGGACATCAATCGCAGAATTTCCAGCTCTCGGGGGCTCAGGGGTCGCCCCGGCGGGAAAGGGGAAGCGGAGTGCGGAGCTCCGATCTGCGCCACCAACGAGGGATGCACCACCATGTTTCCTGCCCGCGCGTGGCGGAGTGTGTCCAGCATCGTGGCCAGCGAGCCGTCCTTGGGGAGGAACCCGCAAATTCCTATCCCCGCCGCTTGCCGCAGTACATCCTGGGACGGGTCGCCGGTGAGCATAATGATCCGCGTGTCCGGGCAGTGTCGCAGGATTCGGGTTGCCGCGGACAGCCCGTCACCATCCGGCAGGTGATAGTCCATGACAACGATGTCCGGCAGCAGCTCACGGCATAACTGCACGCCGCTTTCGACGGAAGCCGCCGAACCAACGCTGTGGAGGTCCGGCTCCCGGTCCAGCGCGCCTGTCAGCAGTTCGGCGAACGTCATGTGATCCTCGATGATCAGGATCCCCAAGGTGGCCTCGGCTGCTCCTGCTTCGCCGTCCAGGACGCCGACGGCGGATGCCGTCACCGCAGCACTGGCCACGGTTGCCGAATCCGCCGGGGCTGCGGCCGGCGGCGCTGCGGCGGGCAATGATCCTGCAGACACGGGTGTTTCCGCGCCGTCGGTCAGCTTCAGGAGGCGGGCGTGCGCGGCCCGGAGGGAATCGCCCGGTGTGCACCCCATTTCCCGGTGCAGAGTGCGCCTGCATTGCTCAAATGCCCGCAGCGCTTCGAGGGGCTGACCTGATTCTTCGAGCGCCAGGACCAAGGACTGCCACGCGCTCTCATTGAGGCAGTCGCCCTCCAGCGCCTCCCTGGCCCACTGCGCTGCCTGCCGAGGCTGGTGCAGCGACAGCGCGAGTTCGGCGGCCTGGGCTCGGGCCCTGCAGACCTGGTGCTCATTGTTGCTTCGTTCCTCGTCGGCCCAGACCGCCGTCAGCTCATCTCCCAGCAGGGGTCCGGATACCAGGCCCAGAGCTTCCTGCAGCAGCTTCAGGGCCTCGGCCGGCTCGCACCTGGACGCCCGGCGGAGTAAGTCACTAAAGCGGCCCAGATCCAGGTCTACTAGGGCAGGATCCATGACATAGCCGCCCGTGACGGTCCGTAGCGGACCGGACCTGCCCTGGCCGGGCTGCAGATGGCGCCGGAGGACGCTGACGTAACTTTCGAGCGTCGGTAGCGCCTCTGCAGGTGGCCGCCCGGCCCACAGCAAATCGGCGAGGCGGTCCTTGGACACCGGAGTGCCGAGCTTGAGCAAGAGAATCTCGAGGATTTGCCGAGGCTTGGTGCCGCCAAGCTCGCCTGCTTCGAGGACTTCTGCCCCGCGCCGAATGCGCAGGGGACCGAGGATTCTGATTTCCAGGACCCGTTGTGTCAGCACATCGCCTTCCGGGGTCGATGGACCGTCACTCTCGTGTATCTGGGTGGTGGGGAGCATCGGAGGCCTGCAATTCGAAGGGGATTAGTGCTCTCCAGTTTTTGCCACAGTGTGACCATTGAGCACGAGTACCCTGTACTTGTTTTCCGGGCGAATGACCGACGGGTAGTCAGCTGCCTCCCCGGTGGTGTCCCGCCCCGAGAGACAACCCTGGGCCACCTGGCAGCTCCAGTGTCAGTTCTATGGCTTTGTCCGGAAGCTCGAAGACAAGTGTGGCGTTGATGCTTTGCCCTTGGGGGACGGCCGCGGGACCGGGGGAAGACCAAAGCGCCTTCCATGTCCCCGTTCCGAGGCCTGAGACGGAGTAATCAGCCGGATCATAGGCGAGACCCGCTTTTTCCAGGGCCGTCAGCTCCACGAGCAGGCGCACCCGATGAAGCCCCTCGGCAGGCGGGTTGGCCGGGAGGCCGGAGGCGGCGGTGGACAGTCCGCCGTCGGTCTCGACCGGTACGACGCCGTTAATGCGAGCCAGTCCCCCGGTGACTGCGGCTGAGGCCCCCAACGGGACGGGTGGTTTTCGCGGTGCAGCCATGACAACGCTGGCAACGAGGGCCGCTACAAGAGCCAGCAGAATGACTGGAACGAGGATTTTCGTGCGTTGAATCAGAACTGACTTTGGCATGCGGTCTAGCTTTCCCGGGGAACCCTAGGGAAACCCTTGGAATCCCCCAGCGCCCGGCACCGGATCGCGCCCCGCCGGTTCTCCGGCTCACAGGCTTGTCATAAGTCCCGGTCCATACCGTGGCGTTCGCAAGTGCGCCGGCCGGCGCACCCTGTTCCTCCCGCCAGGGCGGGGGACGAGAAAACACAGGATGGATGTCGCGATGAAACGAATACTTGCGTTCCTTATGGCAATCTTCGCGGTCGTCTCGCTGGCCGGCCTAGCCTCGGCCGCCGTCGGCCCCCCGGGAGTCAACGGGCCCGGCCTCGCGGAAGTCGGGCCCGTCGATGCGACGGACGGCTACCCGGTCTGGTACCGCGACCAGACGGGGCTCAGGCTGGAGAAATGCATAGCGCAGGCCGATCCGCTGTGCCCGGCCCGCGGGGCCTTGCCCGACGAAACCGCACCCGTTTCCTTCCCGGACAACTACCCGGACGAGGGCTTCTACTCCCTGACCAGCGGCACGATGAACACGTCGGGGGGCGGTAAGGCGCTTGCCGCGATCGCCCTGGAACAGGCATTCGGCAGCGGGCCGGTTGCGGACGGCGACCAGGTCACCTTCGCCAGGCTTCGGCTGAAGGTCACGAATGTCAGGGACGGCGTCGACTACAAATTCACCACACCGGCGGGCACCAAGACCGTCCGGACGTCGAAGCCGGGCATCGTTTTCGACACCGAGGACATCGGCATCGGCGGAAAGGGAGACTTCTCGGGCGCCCTGGGCGGCAGGATCGGACCGTTCCTGACCTGGGATACCTACCCCACGGACCCCGCCCTCAAGCCGGACGCCAACGGCAAGGCCACCTACGTCGGTGATGGCACTACCCCCCACAAAATCACCGGCAGCCCGTACGGGACCAATATCTTCCGCGTCGAGGGTCCCGGCATCAACCCGGGCACCACGGATGCCTGCCCGTCGGTTGCCGGCCCCGTGGCCGACTGCGTAGAAACCAGCCTCTTCACGGTCCAGGGAAAACTCGCGACCAACAGCGGCGTGGCCGCTGAACGGGCGACGTATTCCCGGTCGTCGCTCGACGCCGGGACGGTTGATGTCTTCGCATCGAGCGAATCCGGACCGCAATCAATTCGGATCTCCGATTCTTCCGCCGGGAGCGCAGTCTTCAGCCCGACGGCGCTGGAGGGATCCGGCGGCAAGTACTTCGCCCGGGTCGCTTTTGACGGGCCCCGGCCTCCGGCCACGGTCGCCGTCACCAACTCGAGCGATGTTCCGGCGTCGGTGAAGAAGATCGACGTCGTTGACAGGGTCACCGGCAAGGCCACCTTCAACACTGATAGCGGTGTCCTGTCGATCGAGGCGGTGTCCAGCGACACGGCGGGCGCGCGGACCTTGACCGCCGTCGGGTTCGGCCAACTCGCAGCGGGCTCCCTGGCGTCGGGCCCGATCGCGGCTCCTCCTGTTTCTGTCACCGTTCGCTCGGACGCCAAGGGCGAAGTGGTGCTGCCTGTGGAGGTGACGGGCAATGCCCGGGCTCCGATTCCGGTAATCGCCCAGGCCGGGGCCGATCAAACGGTCCACGAGGGCCAGAAGGTGCAGCTGGATGGCTCCGCCTCCAGCGGACCAGTGTCCACCTACTCTTGGAGCAGCCCTTCCGGAGTAGTCCTGAGCGATCCCAACGCCGCACAGCCCAGCTTCACAGCGCCCGCGCCGGGAGACTACGTCTTTACCCTCACGGTCAACGGACCGGGCGGCCAGAGCACGGCAACGATCACAGTTACGGTCAGAGCCGGGGCTCAGGCGGCAGCCAGCGCCGGAGTAAACCAGCAAGGCGTGCAGCGCGGATCCAAGGTCACCTTGGATGGCAGCGGTTCCACCGGCGCGGCCACGTATTCCTGGACGCAGATCGTGGGGCCGGGTGATCCCAAGGTCACGCTCACCGGCGCCAGTTCCGCCCGCCCCTCGTTCACGTTCCCGCTTTACAAGTACCCCGCGAGTTCGGGCGCGCTGACCTTCCGGCTGGCGGTAGGAAGCCCTGACGGGTCCTCCAGCGAGGCCCAGGTGACCGTCACCCCGCAGGCGGACACCGTGGCAATTACCTCCGCCCGCTACACGGCCAGCAAGCGCGAGTGGCGGGTGGACGGCACCAGCTCCGCGTCCGCAGGTCAGGCGGTAACGGTACACATCGGCGGTTTGGACGGAACCGTCCTGGGTACGGCCCTGGTGGACGCGACGGGATCGTTTGCCGTACGGGTTTCATCGACTGTTGCAGGCCGGGCGGGCCAGACAGTAAGCGTTGAATCTCCCCTGGGCGGCACCGCAACCGGAATCGCCATCCGTGTCCAGTAACCATCCTCCCGCCGGACCCCGGGGGGCGGCCGCCGGGCCGGCCGCCCCCCGGGCGCTCCGGGACGACGACTGCATCCGGGACCTAGGCCCAGAGTCCGTTCACGCCGGCGCTGACGAAGCGCCGGCGCAGGCACCCGTTCCCGGCACGGCCTCCGATGAGGATGCAGGCACGTCCCTGCGGCTGCAGGTCCTCGAAATCATCGAAGGCCTCCTCAACAGCACCGGGCCCGAACTCGAAGAGCTCCGGGGCCGCCTGCGGGACCGCCTCAAAGAACATCCGTGGAATCCAGAGGCCGCCCTGTTGCAGTACCTTTGGGACGGCGGACGGCGCCTTGCGGCTCCACGGGTCGCCGGGCAGGAGCCGGGGCTCCCGCCCGACGGTCCCTCAGTCCCGGATCAGGCCGGCTACTGGCCAGGTGCGCGCGGAGGAGCTTCGCCGGAGGGGCGCCAATAGCCCTATACCGGCGTAGGCTGACCGTGGGCCGCCACGGCGGCGAAGCACGCGATCGAGAGCAGGACCGCATGGTGGCGGCGGCGACGATACTGGCGATCATTTTGGTCTGGAGTGCAGTCTCCGGGCCGCTTGACCGGCATGGAATAACTTCGGCCCTTTTCTTCACCGCCGCAGGCCTGATCGTCACTACCTTGGCACCCGGATTGCTCGATATCGCCCTGGAATCCGCCGTCGTCGAGCGGGTCGCCGAGGTCGCGCTGGCGCTGCTCCTGTTCAGCGACGCCGCACGACTCGATCTGCACGCCCTCCGCCACGAGCTCGGATGGCCGAGCCGCCTCCTGCTGATCGGGCTACCCCTAACGATGCTCGCCGGAGTGGCCGTCGGCACGCTCGTCTTTCCCTCAGTGGCGCTGGCCTCCGTGTTCCTGCTCTCCACAATGCTGGCCCCAACCGACGCGGCCCTTGGCCAGAAAGTGGTCTCCGACACCGCCGTGCCGGCCAGGGTGCGGCAGGCGCTCGACGTGGAAAGCGGCCTCAACGATGGCCTTGCCGTACCCTTCTTCCTCGTCGCACTCGAGGTCGCCAACGCAGAGCTCGAAACCGGCCTCACCTGGGCCGTGGCCAGCAACATGGCCGCGCAGATCGGTTGGGGGCTTACAGCCGGACTCGCCGCAGGAATCCTGGGCGGCCTGCTGCTCCGCGCCGGCAACAAGCGTACGTGGGTCAGCTCCGAGTGGCGGCAGATCATGCCACTGGGGGTGGCACTGCTGGCCTACACCGTTGCGTTGATGCTGGGCGGCAGCGGGTTCATCGCCGCTTTCGTCGGCGGAATGGCGTTCGGGAGTGTCTCGGGCGCACCCGGTTCGATCGTCACGCTGTTCACGGAGGAGACGGGTGGCTTCCTTGCCGCCGCAACGTGGATCGGCTTCGGAGCACTGGCACTTACCGTCGCCATTCCCCATATCACCTGGCAGGTGTTCCTCTATGCCGCGCTCAGTCTGACCCTGGTACGCATGGTTCCCGTGGCGATAGCCTTCGCCGGCCGGAGGGTCAGCCGCCCGACGGTGGCGTTCATCGGCTGGTTCGGCCCGCGCGGGCTCGCCTCGCTCGTGTTCGCACTGCTTGCCTTCGAGCGCGGTGTGCCCGAAGGCGAGGTCGTGCTGACCACCGTGGCGGTGACTGTCGCCCTCAGCGTCGGCCTTCACGGCCTGACATCAGTCCCGCTGGTTGCCGCCTACCACCGCTGGTATGCGGCCCACACGTCCGGGTACCCGGCGGCAGCGGAGGCAGCATCGGCAACGATGCCCCGACGTCGACGCCAATTCCCCGACGCCGGAGCGACCTGAGCAGGACCAAAGGGCTTTCGGCGTTACTTGCTGAGTCGGAAGACATCGGCCGTGATTTCGTGCCGTCCCGACTTGCGGTCGCCGGCCGGCGTCCCATACAAGACCAAGGCCGACCGGCCGTCGTCGAGTACGGTGATCCCCTCGGCATGGTCCTCACCCCTGCCGAACGGCGCGTCAAATTCGCATGTCAGGTCCCCGGTCTGCAGGACCGCCTCGGCCTGCGACGCCAGCGCGTGCCTCCAGCGGAACACGGCCGAGCGCCCGTCGAGCTCCATGGTGGGTCCCGCCAGGACGAGCAAGTCGTCCCCCTGCAGGCAAAGATCCCGCACACCCAGGCCGTGCATGTGGAGGAAGTGCTTGCGGTAGCGCCGCGTGCCGGGACGGATCGGCTGAGGCTCGATGCCCGGCCCGTCACCGACCCTGAGCTCTATGATCATGGCCCACCCGCGCACCACCGGCCCGCGCAGGCCAATGAACACGCGGTCGCCGGCGACGGCGAGGCCTTCGCAGTCAATACCGTTGTCCTTGCCCGGTATTGGACTAGGAATCGGCTCCTTCGTCGCCTGTATGAAACCCTCAAGGTGGGGGTCGTCAGCCAGGAGATCCAGCAGGTCCTTCCCTCGACCGAGGCCCAAGACACCGGGGCGCTGTTGCTGACCTGTCCGGTTGGCCGCAGGGTCGTGGCGCGACTTGGCGGCATCGACCAGGGTCTTGGTGGAGAGCCGGGCCAACACCCTTCGACGCTGGCTGACCTCCACTGTCGCCAGGGCTCTCTGCGCCTCTGCGGGCGACGAGTTGCCCTTGATCTGCTTACGGGCCGCGCTGTGCGAACCGAGCAGCCACAGCGTGTCGTCCTCTACAGCGAGACCTTCGATGTCCATCTCGCCGCGCTCCCCCGGCAGCTCAAGGAGATGCGTAAGATCGAAGCTGCGATGGGAACGGGCCCGGTCACCTGCCTCAAGCGTGAGCCGCTCGAGACTAGTCGTCTCGTCATTGGCGACCCAGAGGTAGGAGCCCTGGCGAGCGATCGCTGATAATCCATCGCGGAGGTCAGCCTTCCCACCGAGCGTGCTGCGTTGATCGAGTACGAGGGTGATGTGACCGGAAGCTTTGTCCGGCCGCGGCCATGCGTTCATCGGGGTTCACCCATCCTCACCAGCGGGGATCGGCCCGCAGTGGGGCCATGGTTCATTCCGTCACCCCCATCATGCCCCGGGGCGGCAGGCGGGGCCACTGCTTCAGGGCACCGCTTCAGGGCACCGCTTCAGGCCACGGCTTCGGGCCGCGCTTAACACCGGGGCCGCCCGGCCCTCACTGCCGCAGCCACCGCTCAAATGAGGGGTTACAGAGGCACGCAGGAGAACGCTTCTCGCGAACCAAGCGGATCGCTTCCGCGCTCGGCATCCCTTCGAGGATGAGCGCCCGTGCGACGACGAGCGCCGACCGGTTGAGGCCCGCCTGGCAATGGACAAGAGTCGGCCCGTCCGCCCGGCAGACGTTGACCCAGTGCGCGATCGCATCGACCTGCTCAAACTCTTGGTCCTCGCTGTCGTACATGGTCACCAGAAGCAGCGAACTGATGGGATGCCCGACGACGTAGGACTCCCAGGGGTACAGCGACACGAGATGCTTGACGAAGGCGGGGAGGATCAGGCCGGCCTCACAACCGCCCTGCCAGAGATCGGCGACGATTTCGCTGACATACGGCACATCAAACGGCATCAGGCCGTGCTTGGAGATCCCCCTCATGCGCTGGACCGTCGGATCGAATTGAATCTCAATCCTGGTCGGGTCCACAGTCATGTCCGCCCCTTCAGCAGCAGAACCCCGCATTAAATTGTCCGTCATTTCGGCCGCCACAGCACGTCCCCAAAATCCATTGACGAGCGACAGGTACCGATATATCGTTAACTATCGCCGACAATCTCGACGGCGACCAAGAAATGCATCATTATCGAAAGGACGATGCCGCTATGAAGGGCATTCACGAACACAAATTCACAGACTTCGGACCGGGCAACGAACGCTTCGGACGCGGACGGAGCCACCGCGGCCCCCACGGGCACGGACACGGAGGATTCGGGCCAGGCCGGGGCTTCGGACCCGGCTTCGGGCCAGGATTTGGGCCGGGGTTCGGCCCTGGCGGCTCACGCCGGGCCAACAGGGGCGACGTCCGCTCCGCGATACTGTCCCTCCTCGCCGAAGCCCCGTCCAACGGCTACGGGCTGATCAAGGCGATCGAGGAAAAGACCTCCGGAGCCTGGCGGCCGAGCCCGGGTTCGGTATACCCGACGCTTCAACAGCTCGTCGATGAAGAACTCATCGCACCCGCCGGCGAAGGCCGGCGCACGGAATACGCCCTCACCGACGCCGGGTCGGCCTACGTGGCCGAGCATGCCGAGGAGCTGGGCAACGCCTGGAACACCGACCCCCAGGGATCCGGACCGGCCTTCCATCAGAGCGTGGCGAAGCTCATGGGAGTCATCCACCAGTTCCGGTTCTCGGCAACTGACGAACAACGCACGGCAGCAATGGAAAAAATCGACGAAACACGCCGGGCGCTCTACCTCATCCTGGCCGATTAGGACCGCTGAGTGCTCAGTTCGTCCAGCACGGTTTGGGGACTCCGGTCGGCAGGATGCCGGTCGAAACGGCTGCGGACCGGCTCCGCGAGGGAGCCGGCCCGCAACACGCAAGGTCTGCCGATGACCAGTCCGGGCGTCCGGCCGGTCAGGCAGGAATCCAATCAGGCAGACACCCGTTCCGCCTGACGGGACCGTGCCGCGTCGACAGCCGGCACTCCGTCGCCGCCCTTGCCGTACAGCCAGTCGTTGTACTGGAAGTCGTTGTCTTTCCGGCTCTTGAAGAGCAGGTTGCGCAGGGTCCGGGCCAGCCCGGAGACGTGCCAGGACTCGCCCCACACGCGGGCCGTGCGCTGCACGCGGGCGGTCCGGCCGGCGCGGATGCTGTTGAACTCCCTGATGGCGCTGTCCCAGGCCGCCGGATTCACGCCGTCGTCGGTGAAAACGGTGCCGTTGCTGATCTCCTGGAGCACGGCGGCGTCCTCCAGCGCCTGGCAGGCGCCCTGGGCGAGGTACTGCAGCATCGGGTGCGCGGCGTCGCCCATGAGGACCATCCGGCCGGCGACCCAGTTCTCGATCGGGTCGCGGTCGTACATGGGCCAGCGGATGCCCGTACCCAGGTTCTTCAGCGCCGCCTGCACTGCCGGGACGCAATCCTTGTACGCGGCTTCGAGCTCGTCGACTCCCCCGTACTGCTCCTCGCCGCGTTCAAAGGACGGGGACTTGAAGACCGCCACGGTGTTCAGCAGCTCGCCCTTGCGCAGCGGGTACTGCACGAGGTGGCAGTCCGGGCCGAGGTAGACAATGACGTCCTCCAAATCCGTCTTGGGCGTGTCCGCGGTGATCGGCACGGTGCCCCGGTAGGCCACGTAAGCCGAGGAAACCGGCTCATCCTTGGCCACGAGCGGACGCAGGGTGGATTTGAGCCCGTCGGCGCCGATCACGACGTCGGCCTCGTAGTCCACCCCGGCGGCCGTGTGGGCCACGCCGCGGCCGTTGACCGTTTCTACGCTTTCGACCAGAACGTCGTTGACCAGCGTGACGCCGGCCGCCTGGCAGCCTTCGAGCAGGACCCGGTGCAGGTCGCTGCGGTGGATCACGACGTAGGGGGCGCCGTAGCGTTCGGCGAATTCACCGCCGAGGGTCTGACGGGTGAGTTCCTCGCCGGTGATAGCGTCGCGGAAGACAAGGTGTTTGGGCTGGACACCGATTTCCAGCGCCTTTTCCAGCAGACCCCAGCGCTGCAGGACGCGGGAGGCGTTGGGGGCCATCTGCAGCCCCGCGCCGACCTCGCCAAATTCGGGGGCCCGTTCCACGAGGGTGACGTTGGCCCCGTTTTCGCGCAGCGCGAGGGCACCGGCCAGTCCGGCCATTCCCCCTCCGATGACCAGGACATCGGTGGACGGGCCGTCGGTGGACAGGAAACTGGAAGGCAGGGCGTGCTCAGACATTGGTTGCTCCTGAAAATGAAGGTGATTGAGGGGATGGACGTGTTGATTTCAGCCGGAGGCCGACGGCGGCCAGCAGGACCGCGGCGATGCCGGCCGCGCCGGCGAAGGCCAGGAAGTTGGAGTTGACGCCCAGCCCGGCGGCCAGCAGAAGGCCGCCGATCTGGGGTGCGGCGACGGCGCCGATGCGGCCCGTGCCCAACGCCCAGCCCAGCGCCGTGCCCCGCAGGTGTGCGGGATAGTGACTCGCGACGGCGGCGATGATCAGGCACTGCGTGCCGTGGGTTCCGACGCCGGCGAGGACCAGCATCAGGTAAACGACGGCGACCGGCGGCCCGGCCACGAGGACCACCAAGGCGCCGGCGGCGACGGCGGCCGCGGCGATCCCGGTCGGGATCGGACCGAAGCGTGTCCCGGCCCAGGCTGTGAGGACCGAGCCGGCCACCGCACCGAGATTGAGGGCCAGCGCGAAGGTCAGTGCGGACCCCAGGTTGTAGCCGGCCAGTTGCATGAGGTTCGGCAGCCACGTACCCAGCCCGTACCACGCGAAGAGGGTGGCGATCGTAGCCAAGGCGAACAGCATGCTGATCCCCAGGTGCGGGGCGCGGAGCAGCGACGAGAAGCCGGACGGTGCCGTGACGACGTCCGCCGTGGCCCCTGCGCGTCCGGCAGCCTTCTTGCCGGCTTTTGCGGCGGCACTCACGGGGGCCAGGGTCTCCGGAAGGTATTTCAGTCCCAGTGGCACCACAACCACCAGGGCCAACACGGCAACGAGGAACATCGACTGCCAGCCGAAGGCGGGAATGAGCTGGATGCCGACGAGGGCGGCGATGGATCCGCCGATAGGGACGCCGGACATCATCAGCGTGGCGACAGTGGACCGCCATTTCGTGGACACCAGCTCGGCAACGAGCGCGTTTGCGGAGGGCACCAGGCCGCCAAGCCCAATGCCGGCGAGGAGCCGCAGGGCACCGAAGGCCAGTGCGTTGGGCGCGAAGGCGCAAAAGATGGTGAACACCGAGAAGACAACGGCGCAGCCGAGGATGGTGCGTCGGCGGCCCCAGGAGTCGGCCATCCGGCCGGCGAAGATGGCACCGACCATCATGCCGAGGAAGGCCATGGAACCGATGGTCCCGGCGGTGGCCTTGCTCAGGCCCCAGCCGGTCTCGGAGATCAGCGAGGACTGGACCGTGCCATAAACGATGAGGTCGTAGCCGTCGAAGACCACGAGGAGCCAACAGACGAGGACCGCGGCCACCGATCCTTTGGAAAACCGTGATGCGGGCCGGTCAGCATTAAGCCGGTCCGCGGCCAGAGGGGCGTGATATCCGGGCGAAAACCGTTGCGGCGCTGCAGCGGGAGGTGTGTGATTCATGCCACTACTGTCATGGCCATCGCAAATGAACCACAATATAATTCTGATGTGCAGAACAAGCCCTCGGCCAAATCAGTCCGGAAACCCGTCCAGAAGCGGCCGACCTATTCCATCGAGGCGGTCGACAACGCATTGCAGCTTCTCCAGTTGCTCCGCGACGGCGGTGCGCTCCGGCTTAAGGACGCCGCGGAGGAGCTGGGGGTGGCCCCGTCGACCGCCCACCGCCTCTTGGCGATGCTGGTCTACCGGGGTTTTGCCGTGCAGGATGAAACCCGCCGCTATGTGCCCGGCCCGGCAATGGGCGTCGGGCCGGCCGGCCTGAGTTGGACCCGGCTGCTGCGAACGCTTGCCCAGCCGCACATGGATCTGCTCTCCGCGCAACTGAACGAGACCGTCAACCTCATGGTGCGGGTGGGAACAAAAGTGCGCTTCCTGGCCACGGTGGAGGGGAGCAATGTCTTGCGGGTTGGCGACCGGCAGGGCACGGTGATGCCTGCAAACAAGACGTCCGGAGGCAAGGCCATCCTCGCCGAACTCGAACCGCGCATGATCGGCCAGCTCTTCCGCAGCAACAACGCAGAGATTGGCGGCGACACAATTCCGGCCGAGGATTACCCGGCCTTCCTGCGCGAGCTTGAGTCGATCCGCAGCAACGGCTTCGCGGCGAATTTCGAAGGCACAGAGGACGGCGTGAGCGCCCTCGGAATGGCCCTGCACAACCGCCAGGGGCACGTCGTCGGGGCGCTCAGCGTCGCCACCCCCGCGTCCCGCTTCCGCCGGGTGTTCGACGCCGGACTGGTCCCCGCCCTGCAGGAGACCCGCCGGCAACTGGAGATAGATATCGCGGCAAATCCTGCCGAGCCGGATTGAGCCGGTGCGACCCCAGACGACTCGCAGGCCGTGCTGAGAGCGCATGACGACGACCTCAGGCGGCAATCAGCGAAGGCAACAATTCTGGACAGCAGAATATGCTCGGGATCACACCTCGGCGTCCGTACAGTCGAACTACGCCAAAGAACTGTTCTGACCTACCGAGGAGGCCCCCGTGTCCATCAGCGCCGAGAACACGACTCACGAATCAGTGGCCGCCGGGCACACTGCTCCGGAGCCAACGCCCGAAGAAGCAGCCCAGTTGCAGGAGCTGTATCGGGATTTTGACCGCGAAAACCTGATTCCGCTGTGGACCGAGATCGCGGACCTCATGCCAATGGTCCCCTCGCCCAAGGCTGTGCCCCATGTGTGGCGGTGGAGCGATCTCTACCCCTTGGCGGCGCGTGCCGGCGACCTGGTCCCCGTGGGCCGCGGTGGGGAGCGCCGCGCCATTGCCCTGGCCAACCCTGGCCTGGGCGGCACCCCCTATGCCACCCCGACCCTGTGGGCCGCGATCCAGTACCTCGGCGGCCGCGAGACCGCCCCGGAACACCGGCACTCACAGAACGCGTTCCGCTTCGTCGTCGAGGGCGAGGGCGTCTGGACGGTCGTCAACGGGGACCCGGTGCGGATGTCGCGCGGGGATTTCCTGTTGACGCCGGGCTGGAACTTCCACGGCCACCACAACGACACCGATGAACCGATGGCGTGGATCGACGGCCTGGACATCCCGTTCGTGCACTACGCCGACGCCGGGTTCTTCGAGTTCGGCACCGAACGCGTCACCGACGAGGCCACCCCGGACATCTCCCGCTCTGAGCGGCTATGGGCCCACCCCGGCCTGCGCCCGCTCTCCGGCCTCCAGGACACCACAAACTCCCCCATCGCCGCCTACCGCTGGAAGTACACGGACGCCGCCCTGCGCGAACAGCTGCTCCTCGAGGACGAGGGCCACCCGGCCACCGTCTCCCAGGGCCACGCCGCGGTCCGGTACACCAACCCCACCACCGGCGGCGACGTCATGCCGACCATTCGCGCTGAGTTCCACCGGCTCCGTTCCGGCGCCACCACCGAGGCCCTCCGCGAGGTGGGCTCCAGCGTGTGGCAGGTCTTCGAAGGCACCGGCACCGTAATCCTGAACGGCGAAGCCAGGAACCTGGCGAAGGGCGACCTCTTCGTGGTCCCGTCCTGGCAGGAATGGTCCCTGCAGGCCGAGGCTGGCTCTCAAACTTCGTTTGATCTGTTCCGCTTCAGCGACGCCCCCATCTTTGAACGGCTGAACTTCAACCGCACCTACATCGAAGGACGCAACAAATGAGACTCCTCACCCTCCGCACCGGCAACGGCACCACGACGGCTGTCCGCCAGGACGGCGACACCCTGACCGAGATCGACGGCTTCGCCGACGTCGGGGCATTGCTCCGCACCGCCGGCTGGGAAGCGACCGCGAAGGCCGCGGCCGGCGCCACCCACGCGCTCGACGGCGCCGACCTGGCCGCCGTCGTGCCCTCCCCCGGCAAGATCATCTGCGTGGGCCACAACTACCGCAACCACATCAAGGAAATGGGCCGCGAAGTCCCGGAACACCCCACCCTGTTCGCCAAATACGCCGAATCCCTGATCGGCCCGAACGACGATCTGGCCCTGCCGCAGGAATCCGACGCCGTGGACTGGGAAGCAGAACTCGCCGTCGTGATCGGCAAGACCGGCCGCCGGATCAGCGAAGCCGACGCGAAAGACCACATCGCCGGGTACGCCGTTCTCAATGATGTGTCCATGCGTGACTACCAGTTCCGCACCATCCAGTGGCTGCAGGGCAAGACCTGGGAAAAGTCCACCCCGTTCGGACCCGCCCTGGTCACCCAGGACGAATTCAGCGCCGGGCCGCTGATGACCTCCGCAGTCGACGGCGAGATCCAGCAGCAGACCCCCACCGGCGACCTCGTCTTCACCCCCGAATACCTGGTCTCCTACATCTCCACCATCATCACGCTGAACCCCGGCGACGTGATCGCCACCGGCACCCCGGGCGGCGTGGGCCACGCCCAGGACCCCAAGCGCTACCTGCAGGAGGGCCAGGTCCTGGTCACCACCATCGAGGGCCTGGGCCAGCTGAAGAACCGCGTGGTCAAGGAAGCCTGATGGTCGCCCGCACGGACCGGACCACCGATACGGGCCTGCAGGAAGAACTCCTGCAGGCCCGGCGGGGCACCGCGTTCTTCGCCCGCAAGCTCAACGAACTCACCGGCGCCGACCTCGACGGGGACTCGCTGCTGCCCGGCTGGACCCGGCGCCACATCACCGCGCACATCGGCTACAACGCCCGGGCCATCGCCCGCCTCGTCGAGTGGGCCGCAACCGGGGTCGAGACGCCCATGTATCCCTCGCCCGAAGCCCGCAACCAGGAAATCAGCTTCGGTTCCACACTCCCGCCCATCGCGCTGCGGAACCTCTTCGACCACTCCGCCGTGCACCTGTCCGTCGAATGGCGCGATCTGCCCGAGGCGGCGTGGTCCCATGAAGTCCGCACCGCCCAAGGCCGCACCGTCCCCGCCTCCGAAACCGTCTGGATGCGCACCCGTGAAGTCTGGATCCACGCCGTCGACCTGGACAACGGCGCCACCTTCAACGACATCCCGGCACCCGTGCTCGAACGGCTCCTCAAAGACATCACCGGAGCCTGGAAAACCCGCCGCACTGACCAGGGCCTGGTGGTCAAGGTAGCGGACAGCGGCCTCACATTCGGCGACACGACGTCGGCGTCGCCCACCGTGGTCTCCGGGCCGCTAGCAGCCATCGTCGAATGGGCCGCGGGCCGCGGCAACGGCGGCGTCACCGCCACCGGGCCCGGCGTAGGCGCCAACGGGACCGTTCCGGCCGCACCGACGTGGATCTGAGCCCCTCACATCCCTGATGCCGCGCCGGCGCGAACTAGCCCAGGGACCGATCTACACTGTCTGGATGGAGGTTACGGTCGGCGGAGTGCCTGTACATTACGCCGAGCATGGCAGCGGCACCCCGGTTCTGGCCCTTCACGGCGCCGGCGTGGACCATCGCGAGATCGCCGGGGCCCTCGAACCGGTCTTCAGCAGCGTTCCCGGCTTTCGCCGCCTGTATCCGGACCTGCCGGGGATGGGTCGTACCCCGGCGCCTGAGACGATCAACAGCAACGATGACGTCCTGGACCTTCTGCTCGGCCTCGTCGACAGCACCATCGGTGCTGAACCGTTTCTGGTCATGGGCCAGTCGTACGGCGGGTACTTGGCCCGTGCAATTGCCGGTCGGAGACCTCGGCAGGTTGTCGGGCTCGCGCTTATCTGCCCGGTTGGCGCGCATACCCAGAACGTGCCTCAGCACGAGGTTCTGGTTTCATCGGCTGATCTGGCGGGCGAGCTGGACTCGGAGCTCGAGGCTTCGTACCGCAGCTACTTCGTTGTCCAGACGGCTGAAACGCTAAGCCGGTTCCGGGAGTACGTGGCTCCCGCAGTGTCCCTCGTTGACGAACCCAGCCTGGCGCGAATCTTTTCGCACTGGGAGCTACGGGATCGTCCGGAGGCCGCGACTACCTATCCGCATCCGGTGCTGATTCTTGCCGGACGACAGGACGCCACCGCCGGGCACACAGGTGCGTGGGAGCTGGCGGAGCACTACCCTCGCGCTACCTTTGCCGTACTGGATCGCGCCGGCCACGCGCTGGTGCACGAGCAGCCGACGCTCATGGGGGCCCTGGTTGTTGAATGGCTCGCGCGCGTGCGTGAGCACTAGGTCCCAACAATGACGGCCGTTCTCGATCATTCCGAGGGCCGGCCTAGCCGTCTTCGCAGAGCAGGTGGTGCCAGCTGTCGGCGAGCACCTCGAGGGCGTGTTCGCGGTTTGGTTCATACTTCCGGCGCGTCCAGAGCGTGGCGACATAGTCAAGTGACGTGAAGGCGAGAGTGCCGCGGATGTGGTGCGTCTCCTCCGAAAAGCGGCCGGCCAACTGCATGCCGCGGACGATGTCGGAGATGACCTCCTCGTGCCATTCCTCGACCATGGCCCGCACATCTCGATCGACGGCGGCGGCATCGTCGAGGACATCGAGGTAGGGGCGGAACACCGGCCAAAGAGCCGCACGCGACTCGAGCCAGGCGAGGATCCCCGGCAGTTCACCGTTCCGCACGACGTCTACGAGCTCGGCGGCGGTTGATCCCCGTTCCGGGCCGTCCGCGCGGTCGAGCACGGCATTGACTCGCGCCATGAAGTCCCGCATCAGGTCGCTGCGCGAGGGGTAATAGGCGTAAAAAGTCGCCCGGGTGGTTCCTGCCGCAGCGGCGATCTCATCGATCGTCGTAGCGGCGTAGCCCTTCTCGGTGAAGAGCTCAAGTGCCCGTTCGACAATCACGTCGCGGGTCAGCTGCTTCTGGGCTTCTCGCAGCGACGACATGAGACCATCCTAACGGTGGTGCGCGGCGTCTCTACGCACGCCGTGCGCGCGAAGCGACGCAGGTACAGAAACCAGCCGCCTGACATGCCGGAACGCTTACGCGCCGGACCCATCAGACTCGCGCCGGCACAGGCCGGCTGATGAGTCCGGGACCGGCGTCGGCCAGCCGACGCAATCTGGGGATGGGGATTCTATAGTTGATCGCCGCAGCGGTGCCGGAACCGTCCGGGTTGTCCCAGCGCAGCAGCATCGAGTCCGCCGTGCCGCCCGGTTCGCGGTAGCCGGGAGCTCCGGCAACCGGGGTGAAGCCCACCGCTTTCAGTGACAGGCCGAAGCCCTCCGTCCAGAAGTACGGCTGGAAGTCGACCTCGGGCGCCTCGTCACCTTTGAGCAGTCCGACGGCGGCGACCTTGGCCTGGTCGATGGCGCTGGTCCACAGCGGCACCCGTTCCACGCCGCGGCGGGTCGGGAAGAAGGCCACGTCGCCAGCGGCCACGATGTCAGGCCGGAGCCGGCCGCGCGAGTCGACGCGCAGCTGCCCGTCGACGAGGAGACCCGAGACGGCCAGCCATCCGGTGTTCGGCTCGTCGCCGATGGCGGTGACCACAAGATCCGCCGCCAGCTCGGTGCCGTCGGCCAGGACAACTTTTGCCCCGGCACCGTGGTTGACCAGGCGGGCCTTCCCGCCGCCAACCAGCCGCAGTCCGCGCCGGACGGCGGCCAAGGTGAAAATGCCGGCCAGATGGTCCCCGAGCTGGCGCGAGAGCGGCTTGACGTCGGAGACGAGGGTGACCTCGCAGCCCGCCTCCAGGCAGGCCGACGCGACTTCCATGCCAAGCGGTCCGCCGCCGATGACGATGACAGAGGGGCACGATGCGATGCGTTCCCTAAGGCGTAACGCATCCTCGACGGTGCGCAGGGTGAGCTCCCGGGACGGGTCATTCTGTTGGGGTCCCACCGCATGGGGTCCGGCTGTTCCTTGCACGCGGGCGAGATGCTTCGCCTTGGAACCGGAGGCGATGACGAGGCCGTCATACGGCAGTTCACCGCCCCCGGTCAGGCGAACCAGCCGGGCCTCGACATCCAGGCCCGTCGCGCTCGTGCCAAGCAGCTCGGTGGCTTCGTGGGTCGGCGCGGGGAGCTCGTGGGCCTGCAGGCCGTCAGCACCGCGGCCGCCGTCAACACCCTGCGTACTCTCAACATTGTGCAGCAGCGCTTTGGAAAGGGCTGGCCGGCTGTACGGATGGTGGCGCTCGGCCCCCACAACTGTTAGCTCGCCGTCGAAGCCGGCAGAACGGAGTGAGTCGCAGGCCGTGAGTCCGGCGATGCCGTTGCCGACGACGACAACCCGGCGCATCGTCATGCCGCCGCCAAACGCAGCGCGGCCACCGGGCAGACCCGTACCGCCGCCTTCGCGGCGTCCAGGTCTACCCCGTCAACGTCCGGAGCATCGATGACCAGTTCGCCGTCGTCGTCGAGGTGCATGAGCCGGGGCGCAGCCTCTTCACAGAGGCCGTGCCCCTCGCAACGCGGGCGGTCCAGTTCGATCCTCATGCTGCCACCACCTTGACGACCTGGAGACTCTCGTGACTGCGTGTGATGTTGCTCGGCACGCGGACCTCGTCCGCGATCTCCATTGACCTCGCCCGGCGGGCCAGCGCGTCGATGACCGCGTGGGCTTCCAGTTTCGCCAGGCCCTGGCCGGCGCAGCCGTGCGGGCCGTAGCCGAAGGACAGGTGGTCCACTGGGTTGCGCGTGATATCGAAGACGTCGGGATTCTCATAGTGCCGAGGGTCGCGGTTGCCCGCGCCGAAGAGGACGCCCAGCTGGGCGCCGGCGGGAACCGTCACTCCGTCGATCTCCACGTCGCGCGTGGCCGTGCGGCCCCAGATGTGAACAGGGGCCCAGTAGCGCAGCACTTCCGCGAAGGCTGCAGGCACCAGATCCAGGTTCTCGCGGACCAGCTCGAATTGTTCCGGATGGCGGCCGAACAGCGCAATGATGTTCCCGATCGAAGCGATCGTCGTGTCGACGCCCGCTCCCAGATATTGGTGGATGATGTGCCCGGCGGAGCCTTCTGGGATGTCGCCCCGCGTCTCGGCGTCGAAGATTCCGCGGCCGATCGAGCCGGGAGCGAGGTCGCCGGCTGTGACCGATGAACACCAGCTATAAAGCTCGCCGGCGATCGGAAAGCTCTCCTGGGTGCGCTGGTTCATCGGCCCGATGACCTGCATGGCAGCCTGCCCCCAGCGCATCATGTTGTCTTTGACGTGTCCGCCGAATCCAATGAGGTCGGCAACGATCTCGAGCGGGAAAGCCCGCGCCAGGGAGTCGATGGCCTCAAAGCTGCCGCCGGCGACGAGGTCGGCCACGAGCTTGTCGGCCTTCTCGTCAATGGTGACTTTCAGTCCGCGCAGCGCACGGGGGGTCAGGTTCTCGGAGAGCGTCGCGCGCAGTTGGGTGTGCAGTGGCGGGTCCGAGGCCAGCGACGTGCCCTGCAGCGCCTCGTTGACCATCGGGTTGAAGCCGAGGGTGGCGGACGAGAACGTCGCCGGATCGCCGAGTACGTCGCGGATGATGTCGTAGCGGGTCAGAACATAGAGGTCGTTCTTGGGCAGGTGCACGACGCCGGCCTGCTCGCGCAGCGACGCGTACGTTGGGTAGGGATCGACCAGGACGTCGTCGTCCCAGATGTCAATGCCGGATTCAGAAGGTGCGGTCACGGTTTTCTCCTTGCGGATAGGTTACGGATAGCTGATGAGTCGGTGAATTCAAGGAAGTCTGCCTAGATGACCGCCTCGGCGTTTTCTTCGGTGGCCTCCGCGACGCCGTTGGCGGCCGGGGCCGAGCTGCGAGCGGAGATGAAGAGGGTGAGGACGGCGGAGACCGTCGCCGCGATGCCCGCGACGAGGTAAACCATTTGGAAGCCCCGGCCGAGCGAGGCCCCCGCCGACCCCTGGATCTGCTGCCGCGCGGAGTTGAGGGCCTGGACCATGCCGTCGACGGCCTGGCCGGGCGCGCCGGCGGCCAGTGCCTGACCGGAGAACTGCGCAATAACCCCATCCCAGCCCGAGAGGTAGCCCAATGGCGGCACCTGGGCGAGACCGGCGGCAGCGTTGGCGGGCAGCCCGGAGCCGCCCAGAATGCCGGCGAGGGGCCCGGCAAATACCGCTGCGCCGATGCCGAACGCGATGGCCGAGCCGATGACGGGGCCGAGTGCGAAGCCGAGGTCACGCAGGAGGTTGGTCGTGGCGGAGGCCATCCCGATGTGCTGTGGGGGGACCGTGTTGATGGCCACGGCGGTGATGGATCCGACGGTGAGCGCGAATCCGATGCCCAGCAGCAGGAGCGGCGGAAGGAACGCCGTCCACGGTGTACCGCCGAAGGCCTCCGGGGCGCCGAGGGAGAACGTCGACAGCCAGTAGGCGGAGACAGCCATGAACGCGAAGCCCGCGGTGAGCACCCAGCGTGGTGCTACGTGGTGGATGAGCCATCCCACCACCGGGATAAAGGCGAAGGCGGGTCCCTGGATGAAGACGAACAGCACACCGACTTTCCAGGCTTCGGCCAGGGCGAGCCCGCCGACGGCGACGCTGGTGCTGTAACAGACCGCGAGGAAGGCAAACATGCCGGTGACGGCGACGACCCCTGTGATCGAGTAGGCGCTGTTCTTGAACAGGGAAAGGTGGATGAGCGGCTGGCGCGAGCGGCTCTCTATGACGACGAAAAGAGCGAGGAGAACGCCGCCGGCCACATAGCTGCCGATGACCTCCGGGCTGCCGAAGCCGGCATCGACGGCCTGCACGGTGGCGAAGAGGACGGCGATGAGGCCGAGTGCCAGGGTGAACTGGCCCGGCAGGTCGACTTTGCGTCCCTCGGCAGCCGCGGAGTCCTTGGCCCGGACCGCCAAGATGAGGACGGCGACGGCGATCCCGGCGGCAATGTAGTAGGCCACGCGCCACCCGCTGAACGTGTTCGGTGCGCCTGCTCCGGCGCCGGGCACAGTGAAGACCTGCGCTGTGAGGCCGGCGAGAATGGGTGAAATCACTGCACCGAGCGACAGGAACCCTGCCCAGGTAGCAATAACCCTGGCACGGGCCCTGTGGTCCGGCGTAATGGCCGCGATCATGGACAGTGAGATCGGGAAGAGGATGCCCGCGCCGACGCCGCCGACCGCCTGCGCGGCGATCATCATCTCGGTGGTCGAAGCCAGCGCAGCCAGGACGGAACCGGCAACGCTGACCGCCGCACCGATGTACAGCAACCTCTTGCGGCCGAACAGATCGCCCAGAAGTCCCCAGCTGAGTTCAAAGACCACGATGCCCATCATGAACATGCCTGCGATCCAGGTCAGGCCTGCGCCGGAGGTTCGGAATTCCACGGCGAAGGTGCCGTTGAGGGCGCCCGGCAGGGCGTTGGTGATTTGCGCCAATGTGACCGCGCTGTAGGCGGCTACGAAGGTGGCTCGCACCGAGCCGCGGCTCGACGCTGCGCTCGTCTGCACAGTGTTCCTCTGACTCATCGATGAAACTCCTTTGTTTCCGGTCGAATCTCCGGTGATGCGCCGAGGCTGAGGCTCTACGGCGGTGGAATGGCGCGTGACGGGGGTGGATGTGGCGCTCCACACATCCTGATGCCATCCTTTACATCATGTCAAGTAAATTTACAGATCGTTTGTCGGGTTCGGTCTGACGATTATTTTACGCTTAGACTATTTTCTTGACACAGTGTAAAGAAAAATGTGATGCTGGCTGCTCCGCAACGGGGCGACGGCACGGCCGGGCTCCGCGGCGCCCCTACATTCAGAACCCGAACCACAAGGGAGAAGCCACGTGAGTCACCCCGCACCCGCCGTCAACGGCGGCACGATTGATGCCCCCGGCGGGCGAACCGTCAACACGGTCCTGGGCCCCATACCGGCTTCTGAACTGGGCGTTGTCGCGGTTCATGAGGCCTTGCTGTCGGTGGTCCCGGGCGCCCAGTACGCACCCGACATCACCATGGACCGGGCGGAGATCTTCGCTGCCCTGGCAGCGAAGCTCACGGAGTTCCGCGAGCACGGCGGCCGGACGATCGTCGACAGCACCGGCATGTTCCACGGCCGCGACCTGAAATTGTACGAGGCACTGTCCCGCTCCACCGGCGTCCACATCGTCGCCTCCACAGGCCTGGGCCCGGAGGAAGAACTCGGCGGATATTTCCTGACGCCGCAGACCAACCCGCCCACGCCGTGGCCGGCCGACAAATTCGGCGATCTCTTCGGCAAGGAGGTCACCGAGGGGATGGCGGTCCCCCGGGTCGAGCGCCGCGCCGCCGCCGGCATCGTGGCCACCATCGCAGACCGCGCCGGTATGACCCCGACCGAGGAAAGCCTGTTCCGCGGCTCGGCACGGGCCGCCAAGAACACCGGCGTCCCGGTCTCCATCCGCTTCGGCGCCGATGCCCTGCACGATCTGGACATCGTCCTGGACGAGCAGATCGCGGCCGACCGGGTGCTCGTCGGCGGCCTGGACCGCAAGGACGCCGCCGGCTCCGCCGTCGACGTGGCCGGCCGCGGCGCCTTCGTCGGCATCGACCACGTAGGCCTGAACGACGACGCCGACTACCTCACCGACCACGATCGCGCCGAACTGGTGCTCAAGCTGGTCGAGGCAGGCCATGCCGACAGGATCATCCTGTCAGGCAACTCGATCGGCGTGGCCAAGGGCTTGCCGGAGTACAACCTGCCCTACAGCCACGTCCTGACCACGTTCGTGCCGTTCCTCAAGGCCCGTGGCCTGAGCGAAGAAGACGCCCGACGCATCCTCGTGGACAACCCATGCACCCTGCTGACCGTGCGCTAAGCACGCGACGGCCCACACACAAGAAACTTTCGACCCCTGAGGTGAGTGAACGAATGGCAAAGGTCAACACCGTGCTGGGAACCATCCCGGCCGAAGAACTGGAAATCGTGGCGGTCCACGAACACATCGGCTATGGCATGCCCGGCTCCGAACTCGACACCAAGTGGTGGAAGTCCCCGGAACAGGCCTACGAGGAGACCGTGCCGAAGCTGCGGAAATTCCGCGAATACGGCGGCGGGACCTTCGTGGACGCCACCGGCATCTGCAACGGCCGCGACGTCGACTACTACAAATCCCTGTCACAAAAGACGGGCGTGCACATCGTGGCCTGCACCGGCTTCGTCGGCGGCGACACCGCCCTGCCGCACTTCTCCCGCGCCACCGTGGACTACCTCACGAAGGTATTCATCCACGAGATCACCGTCGGCATCGGCAACACCGGCGCCAAGGCAGGAGTCATCAAGGTTGGCGTGAGCCGCGGCGGACGCATGACGGAACTGGACAAGCGGATCTACCGGGCCGCGGCCCGCGCCGCCGTCGTCACCGGCGCTCCGATCCTCACCCACCTGGCCATCGATCCCGAACCTGCCGTGAATATCTTCAACGAAGAGGGCCTGTCGCTGGACCGCGTGCTTTTCGGTCACGCCGACGACGGCCTGAACGCGCCGGTCACCCCGCACGACTGGATTTACGAGCAGGGCGGCCGCATCGGCTTTGACACCTTCGGCTACGACCTCGAGCTGCCGGATCCGCCCTTTTGGGGTCGCAAGCGCGCCGAACGCATGGAGCACTTCGTCAACCTCGTGAACAAGGGCTATGCGGACAAGCTCCTCGTCTCGGCCGACGCGAACTGCAGCCCGCTGGGCTGGCCGGGCGTGAAGGGCCACACCATCAACTACATCTTCGAGGACATGATCCCGGACATGCGCGCCGCCGGGATCGACGACGCGACCCTCAAACTCCTGCTCGAGGACAACCCTGCCGACTTCCTATCCCTTGCCTGACCCGGGCAGACCAGCACAACGCGCCCTTCCCCAGGCCTGGGCCAGGGCCACGAATGAGTCAAGAGAGAGATGAAACTATGAAGTCTTCGGAAATCAAGAACCTCAAAATCGCCGTCGTCGGTGCGGGCTACGGCGGGGCGGCGGCGGCCAAGGCCCTGAGCCAGCTCGGCGCCGACGTCACGGTCTACGAGCAGGCCACCCAGATGCGCGAGGTCGGCGCCGGCATCGGGCTGCGTCCCGCCACCATGGCTAGGTTCCGCCAGTGGGGCATCTTCGACGCGATCGCCAAAGTGAGCTCACCGAGCGACTACTTCGAGATCCTCACCGCAACCGGTGAACCCATCATGAAGGACACCTGGCCCGAGTTCGGCGACGAAAAGCGGACCTACCTCATCCATCGCGGCGACTTCATCGAGGCCTTGCTCGGTGTGCTCCCGGAGGGCATGGTGCAGCTCGGCCACAAACTGGAGACGATTGCGGACGACGGCGGCCGCTCCGTCCTCACCTTTACCAACGGCAAGACCGTCGAAGCCGATCTGGTGGTTGGGGCCGACGGCATCAAGTCCGTGGTGCGCGAGCAGCTGTTCAGCGACAAGGGCCCGGTGTTCTCCGGCGAGCACGCCTACCGCGTTGTGATTTCCGCCGATGACGCCCACGGCCTGGTGGTGGACGACAACCTGCGGATGTACATCGGCAAGGGCACGAAGGTTTACCTGCTGCCGCTGCGCCACCGCAACCAGGTCTCCTTCGACATCACCGCCCTGAACCCGGACGGTACCTGGGCACCCACGGTCTCGAAGGACGAGCTGCTGAAGACGGTGGAAGGCTTCGACGAGCGGATCGTTAGGATCGCCCGCGGCCTCGACATGGACACAGTGAACATCCGTGCGGTCTACGACATCGACCCCGTCCATATATGGCACACGGACTCCGTGGTCCTCATGGGCGATGCGGCTCACTCGATGCTGCACCACCAGGGCCAGGGCGCGAACTCTGCCATCGAGGATGCGGGAGCCCTGGCCGACGCACTGGCCCGGGCCGGCACCGTCCAGGAGGCACTGGCCCTGTTCCAAGCTACCCGCAAGCCCGTGACGGACGAACTGCAGCGCATCTCCCGCCAAGGCTGGAGCGAGGAAGAGGTCAACGACGTGTTCCCCGGGCAAAAGCCCTCCAGCCAGAGTCCACCGTCCCAGACGCCTGCAACCGCCGCCGTCGCCGTCGCCGACACAGTGAAGGCCTGACCGCCATGACCATCCATCCTGAAATTGCCAAAATTCTCCGCACTCTGCCCGCACCCGACGGTTCACCGCTGAACCCGGAGGCCATGCGCGCCGGCGAAGCCGCCCAGGTCCCGCCGCTGGAAGAACGCCTCCCACTCCACTCCGTCGAGGACGCCACGGCTGTAACGCCATCGGGCGAGGTGCCGGTGCGGATCTACACACCGGCCGAAACCGACGACTACGGCATCCTGGTCTACTTCCACGGAGGCGCGTTCTTCCTGGGCAGTCTGGACAGCCACGACCACGTGGCGCGGGCCCTGGCCAAGGAAACCGGGCACAAAGTCATCTCTGTCGGCTACCGGCTTGCCCCCGAGGCCGCCTTCCCGGCCGGGCTTGAGGACTGCTACGGCGTGGTCCGCTGGGCAGCCGAACACGGCAGCAGCCTGGGCTGGGACGGGAAGAACCTCGCCATCGCCGGCGACAGCTCGGGCGGCAACTTCGTCGCCGCCGTCACAGCGAGGGCCCACGATGACGGGTTCTCTGCGATCACGCACCAGATCCTGTTCTACCCGTCGCTGGACCTGGACTTCGACGTCGACCGCTATGCGTCACTGCGGGAGAACGCAGAAGGATATGGACTGGAGACGGCGGGTTTGTTGCCGTTCAATTCCTTCTACATCGAGAGCGGGGCGGACCCGGCGGATCCGCTCGTCTCCCCCATTAAGCGCCAGGACCTCGCTGGTCTGCCGCCGGCCCTGGTCATCACCGCCGAGCACGACCCCCTGCGGGACGAGGGTGAGCTCTACGGCCTGCGCCTCAGGGAGGCCGGCGTCGACGCGTCCGTCAGCCTCTACGCGGGGGCCAACCACGGCTTCGTTCAGAACTTCTCCTGGATCCCTGAGTTCTACCGGGCTTTCGAGGCGACCGGTGCGTTCCTGAACGCCGGGGCGGAACAATGACGGAGCCGGTCGCCGTCCATCCCATGGTCTCCCCGTGGGGCCGGTTCGGTCTCTACAGCTTCTACATCGACGCCCCGGAGCCAGCCATTGTGGACACGGGGATCGCGTCCTCGCCGGCCGACGGCATGGTGCCGGCGTTGGAGGCGATCGGCCGGCGCATCGAGGACGTCCGCTGGATCCTGCTGACCCATGGACACATCGACCACATCGGCGGCGCCTACGCCTTGTGGGAGCTCACCGGACGGCGGGCACAGGTGGTGATCCATGAGGCCGACGCACCGATGCTGCGCTCGCGGCGGGCCCACGTGGATGAATACCTTGCCGGCCGGGCGCAGTACCTTCATGACCCCGACGGCGAGGCGAAGCTGACGGCGGCCACGAACGCAGTCATCTCGGGTGAGATGGAGCCGACGCTGGTGGTGCGGGGCGGTGAGACCCTCTCCCTCGGCGGCGACGTCACCGTCTCGGTCCACTCGATACCCGGCCACACCCCCGGCTCGGTGGCGTATGTGATTGACGGACAAAACGACGTGTTCGTCGGCGACGCCGTCCAGGTCCACGGTGCGGCCAACGGATTTCCCGGCTTTGTGGACCCGGCCGGCTACCGCTCAAGCCTGCGGTACCTAGGCGACGGGATCCGTCCGCAGCACCTCTACCTGGGGCACCCGTACCGGCGCCAGGACGGCAAACCCTACGGCGTGGAGCTCGACGCCGGGCAGGCCCGGGAAGCGCTCCAGGCGAGCCTGGAGATCGAGGCCCGCGTTCAGAATGCGGCCTGCAGCTGCCTGGCTGCCGGTCTGCAGGATACGGACTCGCCGTACTCGCCCTTTGCCCGCGTCGCCGAAGACCTGGGTTACACGGGGGACCCTGCCCTGGAGCCGTCCCCCTTCTTCACGACACTGCACGCCTACCGCACGGCATTGGACCATTTGCCCGAAGATGAGGAGACAAGCACTCATGGATGACTTCCAGCTACTGAACGCTGGCGGCGAAAAAATCGCCGTCCGCAAGGACCTCAGGGTCCCGATGCGCGACGGCGTCGAGCTCGCCGCGGACGCCTACCAGGGCGCCGACGACATACCGCGCCCGGCACTGGTGGCCCTGAGCCCCTACGGCAAGGAACTCCAGGCGTTGGCCCTCACCACCCCGCCGCAGCGGCGGCCCAGCCCGATGTGGGACGGCTGCATCGAGGCCGGCGACATTGCCCGCATCGTCAAGGAGGACTACGTCCACGTCATCGGCGACCTGCGCGGCTCTGGCCACTCGGGCGGTGAACACATCGGCAACTACAACGCCGGCGGTGTTTCGCTGGGCCAGGACGCATACGACTTCATCGAGTGGGTCGCCGAGCAGCCGTGGTGCGACGGCAATGTCGGCATGGTGGGCATCTCCTACTTCGGTTCCATGCAGGTCCTGGCAGCCGCCGAGCGCCCCCCACACCTGAAAGCGATCTTCGTGTCCGGCGGCCACTTCGACTTCTACGAAACCACCTACCACGGCGGTGTCATGTGGTTCATGCCGCGCGCCGCCCGCGAGGGCCGCGGCGGAGACTCCGGCTGGGCGTTCACCGACAACGTCAAGTCCCGCATGATCGAGAAGTACTCCCCGAAGGAACTGAAGGAGCTCGTCGCCAAGCGCCTGCAGGATCCGGACGTCGCCGCGTGGCCGAACCTGGTTCACGTCCTGAACTACCCCAAAAACCACGAAGCCTGGTTCGACATCGTCATGAACGAGCTCGACGGCGACTGGTACGAGGAGCGCAACCCCATCACCCTGGCCCCGAACATCGACATCCCGGTGTGGCTGCAGATCGACCAGGGCCGCGGATGGACCATGGACGGCACGATCGAGCTGTTCAACGAGCTGAAAGGACCCAGGAAGCTGGACGTCGGGCCCTACCCGCCGATGCAGTCGCGCCCCTTCATCGAGGAGCACGACAAGATGTTCCGGTGGTACGACTACTGGATCAAGGGTATTGATAACGGCGTCATGGACGAGCCGGCCGTGAGCATCTTCGTCGAGGGCTCCCGCGAGGTGGTGACCGCGGACCAGTGGCCGCCGAAGGACGTCGAGTACAACTCGCTGTTCATGCGCCCGCGCCACAAGCTGTCGACCGAGCCCGAGCTGATGGGTGCCGAGTACGCCGCCCCGGACGGCTTCTACCAGGCGCCGCTGACGGTGACCGACAAGGTGGAAATCATCAGCTGGAGTACCGAGCCGTTTGAGGAGGACACGGAGCTGATCGGCACCGGCGCCGCCCACATCTTCGCCGAGATCGACCAGCCGGACACCAATTTCATCCTGCGCCTGTGGGACTACGCCCCCAACGGCAGTCGCCAGCTCATCACCAGCGGCTACCTCAAGGCCTCGCACCGCGAACTCGACGAGCGGACCACCGAAGGCAATCCCTACCACCCGCACACCCGTTCCGTGCCGGTGGAGCCGGGGACGATCGAGGAGTATGTGCTGCGCCTCTACCCGTTCGCGAACACCTTCAAGCCGGGGCACAGGCTGACAGCAGAGCTGTCGAACGGGGAGCCGCTGGCCGACGAGCACAACGCCCTGCTGCCACCGGATGCCTTCCACTTGCCCGTGGGCCGGCCCGTCACCCACAAGATCTACCGCGACGCCGCCCACCAGTCCAGGCTCGTACTGCCGTTCACCACGCGGACGGCGGCAGATGACTAAGTGAAGTGGCCTGAATATGGCAGTTTGATTCAGGACCGGCGTGACGGCTTGAACCAGGACCGCCCACGACTCGCCGCAGCGAAGCCTACCCGGGCTCGGCGGGCTGCCCACCGTTCGGGGACTCGTCCGGTGCTCCGACAGCCTTAGCGGGGAGGCGTCCGGTGAGGAATAGTGCGGCGATCGTGAGCAGTGCGGTCAGGGCAAGCGCGGCCCGTAGCGCATCCGAGCGGGAGCTGGCGTTGACGGCCATGATGGCATCGGCGGTCGCCTGATCAACTCCCGCGTTGTCCAGCGCGGCTTGGAGCTGCGTGTCGGAAATGAAGGGGACGCCGCTGGCCAGTTGGACCGAGGCCTGCTCCTGCACGGAGCTTGGCACGGCGGGATTGTCCTGGATGCCGGCCATAAACGAAGTGCTCAAGGTCGCAATGAGAACTGAACCGATCAGGGCCGTTCCAAGGGAGGCTCCGAGGTTGGTGGCCGTGTTCTGCAGTCCCCCGACCTCCGCGCTCTGGGAGTCCGGTACCGCGGAAACCGTGATGGCGCCCAGCTGCGAGGACAGCGCCCCCATTCCGAACCCCATCAACAGCATTGGGATGGCGACAATGGCCGCATTCGCACCCGGGTCCATTCCTGCCACGAGAATGAGGATACCGACGATCATCAGCATCAGCCCCAGCCGCACTACGCGGCGCGGGTTGGCACGCGGCCGGGCCTTGGGAATTCCGGCAGCGGCCAGAATCAGCGCCACGGACAGCGGAAAGATCCGTATCCCGGTCTCCAGTGCGCTCAACTCCAACACCACCGACAGGAAAAGCGGGATGGTGAAGAACACCCCGGCCTGCACGAGGAATTGAGCGAAGAAGACGCTGAGGCCGCCGGTGAGGCGCTGGTTCTGGAACAGCCCGGGATCGATCAGCGGATCACCGCCAACTGAGGCCAAATGCGAGGTCCGCCGCAGGAACACATAGAGGACAAGCAGCCCGCCGACCAGCAGCCAGATTACGGGAGAGAGGCCCGCGACAGTCGGCGCACCGGGCTTGGACTGCACCCAGCCCCATTCGCCCGAACGCAGAACACCGTACACAAACATGCCGAGTCCCAGTATCGACAGTGCGGACCCCAGCAGGTCCAGCCGGACCTTGGATGGCGGAACGTCTTCGACCTTGCGCGAGACCAGCAGGATGACCAGGACGATGACGGCCTCACCGACGAAGACATACCGCCAGGACGCAAAGGTGGTCACTGCGCCGCCAATCAGCGGGCCCGCCGCGATCGCCATGGCTCCTGCCGCGGCCACCAGCCCGTAGGCTGCGGCGCGGCGCTCAGGCGGGAAGTTAGCCGCAACCAGCGCGACGATCGCCGGCATGATCAGGGCTGCGCCGGCGCCCTCCAAGAGTGACCAGCCCAGAAGCAAGACACCAAGGTTGGGCGCCAGCGCCGTGGTCAGCGAACCGGCGGCATAGATGACCAGGCCGAGAGCGAACGCGCGGCGGCGGCCCGTGATGGTACCGATCTTGCCGCCAGTGATCATCAGGGACGCCATGACGAGTGTGTAAAGGGTAATGGCCGTTTGGATGCCGGTGATTGAAGTGCCCAGGTCCGCGGCCACCGTGGCCATCGAAACGTTCATCACCGAGCTGTCGAGCGTCATCAGGAACTGGCCGGACGCCAGCACGGCAAGGACAAGTCCCGATCCAGTCCGTGCCGCTGTCGACGCCGCGGCACTCATGGTTCCGGGTACTTGAGCGTGCCTTCGGTCGTTGCGCGCATGACCGTCATGGTCCGCCCACCGTGTTGGACTGTCAAGCGCAGGTTGTGAAACTCAGTGGCCAGGCGGCCGTGCCGCCTGGCCAGTGTCGCGCCGCGGACCGCACTGAGATGCTTATTGGGTGGCATCGACTTCGACCGAAACACCCCGTACCGCGCTCACTTGGAAGCTGGTGCCAGCGGCGCTTGTCTCGGTGTCCGGAGTGCTGCTGTTCGGCATCGAAAATAACCCCCTTGGCTACGGCGTGCTGGCCGTGGCACTGCTCGCGGCTGCTTTCATCGACCGGGCGTTACTGCGGCACCTCGTGCTGGTGGCGGCAGGAATGGTCATCATCAGCTTGGTTCCGCTGAACGCTGACTTGAGCATCCAGCACATGGCCCTCATGGGTGGTGCCCTCGCCCTGGCCGTGCTGGTGCCGTGGCTGGTGTCGCGGTTCGTTTATGGCGAGAGTATCATCCGGTTTCCGGTGAACACCGGCCGTAAGTGGCCGTTAACAGCGAAGCTGTACCTGATCGGTGTGGCAGCGCTCGGATACTTCATTCTGCCTGTGTACTTGATCAGCACCGGGGTCTACCAAAACTGGCCAAACCCATCCGATCCGACCATCTTCTGGCGGCTCTTCCTCGGAGTCAACGCTGTTGGAATTTGGGACGAGTTGTTCTTCATCTGCACCACGTTCACGCTGCTGCGGCAGCACTTTCCGGACTGGCTGGCCAACATCCTGCAAGCCGTGGTTTTCTCGTCTTTCCTGTGGGAGATCGGCTATCAGGCCTGGGGGCCCCTTCTGACGTTCCCGTTCGCGCTGTTGCAGGGTTACACGTTCAGATTGACGAAGTCCTTTACCTATGTGGTGACAGTGCACTTGATCTTCGACTTCGTGCTGTTCCTTGCATTGGTCCACGCACACAACCCGGACTGGCTGCCCATCTTCTTATATTGAGCCGCGGGAAGTCGCCAGGAGGACTCCCGCTGACCTGCCCGGTGACGAGTGGCAGACTGGGCTTCATGCGTGAGTTCGTCGTCCTCGGCACCGCCTCCCAGGTCCCCACCCGGACCCGCAACCACAACGGGTACCTGTTGCGCTGGGACGATGAGGACATACTCTTCGACCCGGGTGAGGGCACACAGCGGCAGATGATCCACGCAGGCGTCAGCACGTCCCGGATCACGCGCATCTGCCTCACACATGTGCACGGCGACCACTGCTACGGCCTGCCGGGCGTCCTTTCCAGGATGGCCCTCGACAAGGTCGACCACCCCGTCAACCTGCACTACCCGGCCTCCGGCGACGACGTGGTCCGGGCTCTCGTGTCCGTCTCCACCCCCGGCATCGATCTCCGGCTGCACCCGCACGGGGGCTTCGCCTACGGTGGCATCGAACACGCAGGCCCCGGCCACAGGGCTGCCGAGCCGATCGCCCCGGGCCTCTACGTCAGGGCACTGGACCACCGCATCGAGGCCTACGGCTACCGATTGGTGGAGCCCGACGCCCGCACGCTCCTTCCGGACCGGCTCGCGGCCGCCGGGATAGCGGGTCCCGACGTCGGCCGCCTGGAACGCGAAGGAAGCCCGGGCGGCGTCAGCCTGGCGGAGGTGAGCGTGCCCCGGCCCGGCCAGCGGTTCGCGTTCGTCATGGATACCGCGCCCTGCCAAGGCGCGGAAGAACTGGCGGAAGGGGCGGACCTGCTCGTCACCGAGTGCACCTTCAGCGACGACGACGCCGGCCTTGCCTCACAGTTCCGCCACCTCACGGCGGGGCAGGCGGGCGAACTGGCCGCATCAGCCGGTGCGGGGACCCTAGTTCTCACCCACTTTTCGTCGCGTTACGGGAACGTGTCGCCGCTGGCTGAGCAGGCCCGGAGCCGTGCCGGCGGAACACGGGTGGTTGCCGCAAATGACCTTGACCGCTTTGCCTTTCCACAACGCCGCGCGGCCGGCCAAGCAGGAGCTGGACTGATGGAGTGAAGTCTCCGGCCCTCCGCCTACCCTTGGGAAACCACGGCCACCTCCATGACGAGGACCAGCGCAGGTGGCAGGATGGGCGCATGGAACTGCACATAACTGGCGACCCCGCCGCGGATAAACTGCTGGGCGATAACGCGTTCGCGCTGCTGACCGGCATGCTGCTTGACCAGCAGGTGACCATGGAGTCGGCGTTTGCCGGGCCGGAAAAGATCAGAACCCGCACAGGGTCCATAGATCCCGCCGCGATCGCCGAATACGATCCGGCAGGCTTCGTCGAAGTTTTCAAGGAACGTCCGGCCGTCCACCGCTTCCCCGGCTCCATGGCAAGCCGCGTGCAGGCCCTTGCAGACACCGTGCAGCGCGAATGGAACGGGGACGCCACCGCGATCTGGACGCAGGACAGCCCTGACGGGCGGGAAGTGCTTCGGCGCTTGAAGGAACTGCCGGGATTCGGCGAGCAAAAGGCCAAGATCTTCCTGGCACTGCTGGGGAAGCAGTGCGGACTCCAGGCGGAAGGCTGGCGGGAGGCTGCCGGCCACTACGGCCAGGAAGGCGCCTTCCTCTCGGTCGCCGACATTGTGGACCCGGACTCCCTGACAAAGGTCCGCGCCAGCAAGCAGGCTGCCAAGGCCGCCGCCAAAGCTGCAAAAGGTTCCGAACCCTCCTAAGCGTGACCACGAGCGTGACCGCGACGCAGACCGGCCCCCATTCTCGACGGCTTCGTCCCTACAATTAACTACCGGCGTCCGCGGCATGCGCGTCGCGGGGCGGCCCAGTAAGGAGAACCATCATGGGATTGGGAGACAAGATCCACAACGCCGCCGAGAAGCTCCACGGCAAAGGCAAAGAAGCCGCCGGCACCGCCACCGGCGACAACCAGCTGAAGGCCGAGGGCAAAGGCCAGCAGAAAAAGGCCGACCTAAAACAGGCCGGCGAAAAAATCAAAGACGTCTTCAAGAAGCACTAGAGCAAGCAGCAAGCCGAGCCGGAGGTGGGTTAGCCCCACCGATCCAACCGATGTGTAGGCGACCTCTGGCGTCAGCGCGCTGTACCCAACCACTGCCATGCCGGCGGATAGAGCCGCGGCGACCCCGGACGGACTGTCCTCGACTACGACGCAGCGCTCCGGCCGGTACCCCATCTGCTCGGCCGCGTGCAGGAACAGGTCGGGGGCGGGCTTACCGTGGGCTACTTCGTCGGCGCTGAAAATGCGACCCTCGAACAAGGTCCGCAACCCTGTCTTGCCCAAGGTGAGTCTCATTGTGGCGTGGCTGCCTGATGAAGCCACGCAGGTATCGTGACCAACGCCGTGCAGCTCTTGCACGGCCTGGCGTACGCCGGAAACCTCCTTTAGGTGGTCCTTGAAATCCTGCTCGTACGCTGAGCGCCGGCACTGGGGGAAGTCCTCCGGGACGGGTCGCCCGATCCTGCGTGCAATGTTAGCCATGACCGCATCCTCGGATCGTCCAAGGTGCTGTTCCAGGATC
Source organism: Arthrobacter sp. NPDC058192 (assembly GCF_042883665.1). NCBI lineage: Bacteria > Bacillati > Actinomycetota > Actinomycetes > Micrococcales > Micrococcaceae > Arthrobacter > Arthrobacter sp. NPDC058192. The sequence continues at coordinate 226,758 of NZ_JBHVVJ010000002.1, forward strand.
TCCTGCCGCGTTATGTTCCAACCGAGCCCGCCGATCATCCTCATGTCGATGTCCTGGACCAGCCGTTCGCTGTCTACCAAGACCCCGTCGCAGTCAAAGATCACGAGAGGCAATGAATTCATGTCAGGAGGTTAGCTTGGACCGCTGCATGGATCGGAGGTACAGATCGATTAGGCGCTTCGGGAGGGCCCGTAGCCCACAGCCGCCCTCCCGACCGCAGGCCGCCTATGAGGACCAGTCGGCGTCGTCGTAGGGGTCCTTGAAATGGGCGCGGAGATACTCCCCGACGACGGCGGCCCCAAGATCGCCGACGTCGGGTGCCACTACCCTGCCATCGATGCGCCGGGCCATCCGCTGTACAAACCGTTCGAGGCCGGGATCCCCGCCCAGCCGGAAGAAAGTGGCCTGCGCGCCGGCACGCCCCAGGCGGTCCAGTTCCGCCACCGTGATCCGGACCGTCTCCGGGTCCGGCGGCCAGGAGAACCAGGACTCGCCGTCCGGCAGCAGGTGCGCGGTGGGTTCGCCGTCGGTCACCACCAGGAGGAGGGGCTGCATTGACGGGTGCTGGCGGAAGAAACGATGGGCCAGCAGCAATCCGTGATGCAGGTTTGTGCCCTGTTCCCGCATCACCGGCAGGGCCGTGAGCTCACCGATGTCCATGGACTGCGCGTAGAGGCCGAACGTGATCAGCTGCAGCCGGTCCCCGCGGAAGCGGGTGGAGACGAGGTGGTGCAGGGCCAGGGCAGTGCGTTTCATGGGCACCCACCGCCCCTCCGCGGCCATTGAGAACGACACATCGGCAAGCAAGGCGACCGCGGCCTGCGTCCGCGCCTCCGTTTCCGCCACCTCGATGTCCCCTACGCCGAGGCGCAGGCTGCGGCCCGGGTCGCCGCCGTCGGCCATCGTGCGGCGGATCGCGTTCGTTATGGTGCGGGTGACGTCCCACGGTTCGGCGTCGCCGAAATGCCACTCGCGGCTGGAGCCGGTCTGCTCGCCGGCGGCCCCGGCCACGCGGGTGTCCCGGCCTCCCCGCCGGCCGGACAGTTGCCTGGCAGTGTCCCGCAACAGTGACTTGCCCAGCCGCCGGATGGCCTGCGGGGACAGCCGCAGATCGCCGTCGGCACCGCGCCGCAGATACCCGCCGTCTTGCATCGCCCGTTCGATCTCGGCGAGGGTGCGGGCGGTCACGGCGGCATTCGGGCCCAACTGGCGCGCCAAGGCGTCCAGATCCAGGTCATCGAGGCTGGATCCGCTGTAAGACTGAGAGAGCTGTTCGGCCAACTGGTCGAGTTCGGCGATGTCCTGGAGCACGCCCGTGCCGTCACCCAGCCCGAGCCCCTCCTGGCCCTCGAAGCGTTCAGAGCCGGTCCAGTCCTCACCGGGGCGCAGCGCGCGCAAGCTGGAATCGAGCTGGTCGAGCTGGGCCATCAGTTCGGCCGAGCCGAATGCCTGCGCCGAGAGACGCATCAGCTCATCGCGTTGTTCCGGGGACATGGATTGCAGGAGCCGCTGGGCCGCGGCCGCGCGCTGTGCCAGGGCGTCGATCAGTTCCTCGACAGACTGCGGGTTCTCCGGAAAGAACTGGCCGTGCCGCGCCATGAACTCCTGGAAGTCCTCGTCGGTGTCCTCGCCGCGCCGGTGCTTGTCGAGCAGCCCGTTGAGGTCACGCAGCATCTCGCTCACAGCGGCGCGGTCCTCGTCCGTGGCGTTCTCGAGCGCTTGCTTCATGCCCGCGAACCGCTGGTCAAGGGCCTCCCGGCCCAGCAGATCCTTGATCCGCTCGTAGGCCTCCCGTGCGGTGCTCGACTGCCAGTCGTAGGAGGCGAGCTCGTTGACAGCCGCCGCGGTGGAAGCGGGCAGATTCTGCAGCTGCATCTCCCGGAACGAGCGGTCCGTGTTGTCCATCATGGCGTCCCGGGCCAGCTGCTTGCGCTCCTCCAGCACGGCGGTGTCGAGCAGCTTCCGGACCTCGCTGAGCGTGCCATCCAGCCGGTGCCGGCTGAGCAGATCACGCCGGCGCTCCTGGACGCGGCCGGCGAGGTCGTCCAGGCCTTCACGGTTCCGGCCGCCACGCCGCAGGAACTCCTGCAGCGCGTTCCGGGGAGAGTAGCCGGCCATGACGTCTTCGGCAATCGCGTCGAGTGCCTCGGCGAGGTCCACCGGCGGCGCCAGCGGATCGGGTCCGCCGGCGTACCGGCCGTACCGGGAGGACCGGTTGTGAGCGGCCATGTGCTGTCCCTCCCTGCGCTAACGCTGTCGTTAATCTTTAGCCGTAGATCGTCTCCCCGTCGCCGGACTCCTTCGAGATCCGCCGTGCGAGGTAGAGACCTTCCAATGCCAGTTCGATGGCGGCCGCGCGCTGGCCGTCGTTCTCCGCACCCGCCCGCGCGCCGATCTCGTCGTAAAGGCTGGAGCCGTTGAGGGACGGGAGGTTTTCCAGGAACTCCCGCGCGGTGACTTCTTCCCCGGTGGTCACGGTCCTATGGCCGTCGAGTGCCGCCACGAGCGGGCCGAAGTCGAGGCCGCGGTAATGTTCCCGCACGGCTTCGGCCGTGGCCGTGCGCACCAGGTGGTCAAGAACGGCCTGTTCACGCCCCTCCTCGCCCGATTCGAACTCGATCTTGCCGGAGAGGACGTCGACGGCGCTCTCCAGGTCGACGATCCGCGCGACTGCCATGTCCTCGCCACGCACTGCCGCCCGGCGCAGCGCCGCCGCTGCCACGGTCTCGGCTCCGGCGATGCCGAAGCGGGCGGAGACACCGGAGCTCTGGTTGATGGCCGGGGACTGCCGGAGCGCACGGGTGTAGCGCGCCAGGATCTCCAGGAGAATGGTCGGGACGTCGGCCACTAGCCGCCCCTCCTGCCGGATGACGGCGACCTCGTCGTCCAGCTCTATCGGGTAGTGGGTCCGGATTTCGGCCCCGAACCGGTCCTTCAGGGGCGTGATGATCCGGCCTCGGTTGGTGTAGTCCTCGGGGTTGGCGGAGGCGACCACCAGCACGTCCAGCGGCAGCCGGAGCACGTAGCCGCGGATCTGGATATCCCGTTCCTCCATGACGTTGAGCATCGACACCTGGATCCGCTCGGCGAGGTCGGGCAGTTCGTTGATGGCCACGATGCCACGGTTGGAACGCGGGACAAGGCCGTAGTGGATGGTTTCCGGGTCACCAAGCCGGCGGCCTTCGGCCACCCGCATGGGGTCGACGTCGCCAATCAGGTCGGCCACTGAGGTGTCCGGGGTGGCGAGCTTCTCAACGTAGCGTTCGGAGCGGTGGCGCCAGTCCACACGCAGCCGGTCCCCTTCGGCGAGCACACGGGCCCGGGACTGCTCCGTGATCGGTTCGTACGGGTGCTCATTCAATTCCGACCCCTCGATCACAGGAGACCACTCGTCAAGCAGTCCGACCAGGGTGCGCAGGAGCCGTGTTTTGCCCTGTCCCCGCTCCCCCAGCAGGACGACGTCGTGGCCGGCTATCAGGGCGCGCTCCAGCTGGGGCAGCACAGTTCGGCTGAACCCGAACATGCCGGGCCAGGGATCGCGGTCAGCGGCGAGCGCGGCGAGCAGATTGTCGCGGATCTCGTGGCGCAGGTCCTTGTGGACATGGCCGGCTGCACGCAACTCTCCAATGGTGAAGATATCGGGACGATTACTCACACCACCACCGTAGTCCTGGTACCCGCGCCGAATCGAGCGTTCCACGATTCACGAACGCTACCGCTCCGCGGCTGCCCCCTCCCTCGCAAGCTCAGGCGGGGACCCCTGCCGCTACCGCTCCGCGGCTGCCCCTTCCCTCGCAAGCTCGGGCGGGGACCCCTGCCGCTACGCTTAGTCCTGATGAGTGAAGCAACGCCTTTGGCACCTTCAACACCGCCGAGCACCCTGCTCCTTCTGGTGCGGCACGGACAGACGCCCACCACAGGCGCGGTGCTGCCCGGGCGCGCTGCGGGACTGCACCTGTCTGACCGGGGCCGGGTCCAGGCTGAACGGGTGGCGGAACGGCTGGCCGGTCTTCCGGTCGATGCCATCTACTCCTCGCCGCTGGAGCGCGCCCGGGAGACCGCGGAGCCGGCGGCCGCCTGCACCGGGCTGGACGTGCACCTCCATACCGGCCTGACCGAATGCGACTTCGGGGAGTGGACCGGGGCCGCGCTCGCCGAAATCGCCCGCCTGCCTGAGTGGCAGAGCGTCCAGCACACCCCGTCCGCTTTCACCTTCCCGGGCGGGGAGAGTTTCCGGCAGATGCAGGCCCGGATTGTCGGCGCGCTGGAGGAGTTGCGCACCGCCCATGCCGGCGGCGTCGTCGCCTGCTTCTCCCACGCTGATCCAATCAAGGCCGCCGTCTCCCACGCGCTGGGGACGCATCTTGACCTCTTCCAACGCATCGTCGTCAGCCCTGGCTCCGTCTCGGTCATCTCCTACGTGGAGGGCCAGTCGCCGGCAGTGCTTACGGTAAATTCGACCCTGGATCCTTTGAGCGGGCTGCGGGCACTGTGATGCGGGCACCGTGAGATGGAAAGAACCGTGAGGGGGGAAGAGCCCGGCCGGGAACTGACACTGCTGGTCGATGGCCGTGTCGAACTGCTCGGGCGCATCCCGCACAGCAGCAACGCGACGTTCCTGGTCCAGCTCACCTGCGGAGACGACTCGGCCTGGGCGGTCTACAAGCCGGAGGCCGGGGAGCGGCCACTGTTCGATTTTGAGCCCGGGCTGTACCGGCGGGAACGCGCCGCGTACCTGCTCAGCGAATACCTCGAATGGGCGATCGTGCCGCCGACGGTGATCCGCGAGGACTCGCCTCTGGGGGTCGGTTCGCTGCAGTGGTTCATCGAGGGCGACGTGCGTGAGCACTACTTCACCCTCTACGCCGACTCGCCCGAAACCCATGCCGCCTTGGCGAAGATCGCCCTGTTCGACTGCATCGCCAACAACACCGACCGCAAGAGCGGGCACGTGCTGCGCGGCGACGACGGCCATGTGTGGGGCATCGACCACGGGCTGTGCTTTTCCACTGACTTCAAACTGCGCACGGTGATCTGGGACTTTGCGGCCGAGCCCATCCCGGCTGCCCTTCTCGAGGACATTATGCCGCTGGCCGACGCCGTGCCTCCCGACGTCGCCGACCTCCTCGACGGCGCAGAGGTCACCGCCGTGCAGCGCCGGGTGCAGCGCCTGCTGCGGTCGGGCGTGCTGCCGGTGGATCACACCGGCAGGCGCTACCCGTGGCCGCTCGTGTAGCTGTCTGAACTTTAGCGACAGACCGTTGGGTCAGGGAGGGCTGCTGCCCGTCGGGCCGCTGAGCACGGTGGGGATGTACTCGAGCAGCTGGAGCGGGCCGTCGAAGGTCCTGCTGTGCACCATCTGGAGCGCGACGTCCGGATAGCCGTCGTAGATCCGTTCGCTGCCGGTTCGGCCCGTGATCACCGGGAAGACGACCACTCGGAACCGGTCCACGAGGCCAGCGGCCAGCAGGGACCGGCAGAGGCTGAGGCTCCCGAGTGTGCTTAAAGGGCCGGTCCCGGTCCGTTTCATCTCCCGCACGGCCTCGACCGCGTCGCCGGTGACCAACTTCGAGTTCGGCCAACTCAGGGGTGCTTGCAGGCTGGAGGAGAAGACGACCTTGGGGACGGCCGCAAGGCCGGTCAGGGTGGCCCCCTCATCCTTGGAGAATTCCGAGTCCTCGGCCGAAGCCTCCCGCGACATGCTGGACATCAGCCGATAGGTTTTCGCCCCCAGAAGGAAGGTGTAGCCCTTCTCCCCCTCTTGCTCCAGCCACGCCAGGTATTCCGGCCCTTCCAGACCCCACCACCCGGGCCACCCCTCGGCCGAGGCATACCCGTCCAGGGAGATGATCAGGTCGACCAACAGGAACGCTGATGGCGGCTTTGCAGTTGTCTCGCCCATGGCCGTCTCCTTGGCGCCGCACTGTACCGGTGCGCCACCGACGCCCGTGCCGGCCATGCTAATCCTCGGGCGATCAGCCGTTCAAGAGGCTGCACGGACGGACGAGTTGACTAGGATGTACCGGGTGCAGCACCAATCCCAGGCGTGGAACCCCGCGACCAACGTTTCCGAGCAGGCCCCCGGCGTCTATCTCGCCGAAGGACCAGCCTCCAACTGGATCGTGGTCCGCGACCACACTGGCTTCATGCTCATTGACAGCGGTTATCCCGCCGACCGTCCCCTGGTCCTTGACTCCCTCCACTATCTGGACCTGCAGCCGGCTGACGCCCTGGCCTTGCTGATCACGCACGGTCACGTGGACCACACCGGCTCCGCGGCCCACTTCTCCGAAACGTACGGAACACCGATCCTGTGCGCCCCGGAAGAAGTGGCCCACGTCCAGGGAAAGGAAAAGCACCAGGTCACGTTCGGGAAGGTCTTCGTCCGGGCTTGGCGCCCGCGCGTCTTCCGCTGGATGATCCACGTCATCAAGGCCGGCGCCCTCACGGCGAAGCCTTCACCGGAAGCCCTGGCGTGGGACGCGGAGAAGCTCCGGAGCCTGCCCGGCTCCCCAGAAGCGATCCTGCTGCCGGGCCATACGCCAGGGAACGTGGCAATCCTTCTCCCCGAAGCGGGGGTGATCGCCGTCGGTGACTCGTTTGTCAGCGGCCATCCGCTCAGCCGAAAAACCGGACCCCAGATGCTTCACCCGATGTACCACACGGACCCGGCGGCCGCGCTGGCGGCAACCCACCGCCTGGACGGCATCAAGGCCACAGTCATCCTTCCCGGCCACGGCCCCGCGTTACACATGCCACTGCCAGAGGCGTTGGCGGTTTTGCGGAACTAGGGCGCTTCGCCGCAGCCCGGACAGCCCGCCCTCGACGGGGTCCGCCAGCCGCAGCCATGGTGGGCGCGCCGCCCCCGATCGCGACATCGCTGTCGCCGTCCCACCGTCCATTCGAGAGTTGACGCGACCTCTCGCGGCGGGCGGTGGACGTTGAATATAATGGTGGAGGATCCCGCCCGAAAGCCGGGCAGGTTTGCTCTGTGCGCCTGACGTCACAGCCTCAGCCCGATGGCTAACCCGGGGCCCTGGCCCCGTTGACTCTAGAGTGATCCCAACATAGCCGTCGTCAACCGGGCACCCGCCCAGTGCGGCATAGGCCCCGCGGCGCGGCTACCGCGGACTTATGAGAGGATCGCACCCTTGTCCGCCTCACCAGCCACCCTCGACCGCCCGGGGACTTTATTTCTGGGTCGGCCGCGGCCGCGCAGGCCGTCCCGCATCAGTGCGGCCGTTACTCCCAACGGGTACCTCTGATGGACGCCGACCTGCCCCTCGCGGACGAGCTCGCCGCCCTCACGGCCCGGCTCGCCGACCTGCTACTGACTCACGACACCGTCGATGAAGCCGTCCTTGCCCTTGCCCAAGCCCTGGTAGAAGCGATTCCGGGAACCGCCGGGGCCGGCGTCAGCCTGATGGATGGCTGGGGCCGCCGCACAAGTACGGCATCAACCGATCCGGTGGTGCTGGACGCGGATCAACTGCAGTACGACCTCGGACAGGGTCCCTGCCTCAGCGCCTGGGCCCAGCAGACAACTATGAATGTAGAGGACACCCACACGGAAACGCGCTGGCCTACCTGGACCCGGGCTGTCGCCGATCTGCCACTGCGGTCTGTGATCAGCTCCCCGCTCTTGACCCGCGACGGCGCGATCGGGGCCCTGAAGGTTTACTCCCCTGCCCCTGGCGGATTCGATTCCAGGGCCGTCCGAGTGATCGAGCTTCTCGCCCGCCCAGCAGCCCTGATGCTCGCTAACACCCTTGCTCGGGACTCGGCGCAGCGGCTGAGTGACGGGCTCATCCGGGCACTGGGAGACCGCGACGCGGTGAGAACGGCTACCGGGGTCCTCATGGAACGCTTCCACCTTGGCCGTGACCTGGCCCTCGCCACCCTCATCACCGGTTCCAGGGAGCGGCACGAACCGCTGAACCAGCTTTCCCGCGAAATCATCGGCGACGCGCAGCTCTAGAACGGCATCACCGCGGGGATCTGGCGCGCTTATCGAAGCGTCCTTGGCCTTGCTAAAGGCGTGCCCAAGCCGCACCACTAATGCGCCCCGCCGGCGCCGCCTGGCATGCCGGCCTTGATCAGCTCCATGACGGACGAGTCCGCCAGAGTGGTGACATCCCCGACCGGTCTGTCCTGCGCCACGTCTTTGAGGAGGCGTCGCATGATCTTGCCGGACCGGGTCTTAGGCAGCTCGGCCACCACCATGATCTGCCGGGGCCGGGCGATTTTGCCGATTTCCTTGGCCACATGTTCCCGCAGCTCCTGAACGACTTCCGGTCCGCCGTCACCCGCCTCGCTGCGCAAGATGACGAAGGCGACGATGGCCTGCCCGGTGGTGTCGTCGAGGGCGCCGACGACGGCGGCTTCGGCGACTTTAGGATGGGCGACGAGCGCCGATTCGATTTCCGTCGTCGAAAGCCGGTGTCCGGCCACGTTCATCACGTCGTCCACCCGGCCGAGAAGCCAGATGTCCCCGTCCTCGTCCTTCTTCGCGCCGTCCCCGGCGAAGTAAAGGCCCGGGAACCGTGCCCAGTACGTCTCCACGTACCGGTCGTTGTCACCCCAGATGGTGCGCAACATGGATGGCCAGGGCTCCCTGAGGACCAGGTAGCCGCCGGAGCCGTTAGCCACCGGCGCGCCCGCGTCGTTTACGACGTCGGCCACGATCCCGGGCAGGGCCCTCATGGCGGCGCCGGGTTTGCCTGCTGTAATGCCCGGCAGCGGACTGATCATGATGGAGCCGGTCTCGGTCTGCCACCAAGTGTCCACGACGGGCGTCTGGTTGTGCCCGATGTTCTCCCGGTACCAGATGTAGGCAGCCGGATTGATGGGCTCGCCCACGGTGCCGATCACCCGCAGACTCTCGAGGCTGTACTTGGCCGGTATCTGGGCGCCCCATTTCATGAATGTCCGGATGGCGGTCGGGGCACAGTAGAGAATCGAGACCTTGTACTTGTCGATGATTTCCCACCAGCGGCCCTGATGCGGGGTGTCCGGTGTGCCCTCGTACAGCACGGACGTGGCACCGTTGGCCAGGGGTCCATACACGATGTAGCTGTGCCCGGTAACCCAGCCGATGTCCGCGGCTGTCCAGAAAATGTCGGACTCGGCTTTTAGGTCGAACACTGCCCAGTGGGTGTAGGCGCACGCCGTGAGGTAGCCGCCGGTGGTGTGCAGGATGCCCTTGGGCTTGCCCGTGGTGCCCGAGGTGTACATCACGTACAGGGGATGTTCAGCGTCGAAGGCCTCGGCGCGGTGATCTACGGATGCCAGCTCCACCGATTCGTGCCACCAGATGTCGCGGTCAGGTGTCCAGTCCACGTCCTGGCCTGTGCGTCGGACCACCAGGACGTTGCGAACCTCCGGGCAGTCCAGCAGGGCCTCGTCGACGGCGGCCTTCAACCCGTTGGCCTTGCCGCGGCGGTAGGCGCCGTCGGAGGTGATGACGATCCGCGCATCGCAGTCGTGGATCCGCGTCCGGAGAGCGTCCGCAGAAAACCCGCCGAACACGACTGTGTGCGGTGCTCCGATTCGCGCACAGGCAAGCATCGCCACGACGGTCTCCGGAATCATGGGCATGTATATGGCCACCCGGTCTCCGGAGGTGACGCCCAAGTCGGTCAGCGTGTTCGCTGCTTGGCAGACCAGGCGGGTGAGCTGGGCATACGTGATCGTGCGGGAGTCCCCGGCCTCGCCTTCAAAGTAGTAGGCGACCCTCTCTCCGCGGCCGGCAGCCACATGCCGGTCGAGGCAGTTATAGGCGGCATTGAGCCTGCCCCCGACGAACCATTTGGCGAATGGCGGATTGGACCAGTCCAGGACCCCGCTCCATTTTTGGGTCCAGTCGAGCCGCTCAGCCTGCCGCGCCCAAAACGCCAGCCTGTCGCCGTCGGCTTCCTCGTAATCCGACGGCGTGACGTTGGCTTGGGCGGAAAAGCCGGCTTCCGGTGGAAAGCGCCGCTGTTCGTGCAACAGGTTTGCGAGGGTCTCATCCGCTTCCGTTGGGTCTGCGGCCATCGCCGGTCACCGTCGTCCCACCGAAAGCACAGTCCGTTTGTAGGTGGCGTTCGCGACCACCGCGAGGGAGCAGTACCAGGCTACAAGCGCCGTCACGATGCCCAGCCAGCCGCCCAGCATCGTCAGTCCGGCGGCCCCGGAAAAGGCGCCGAGAAACAGCGCAATAAAGGTCAGGGTCAGGAAGACGAAAACGGCAAAGACGCCCATGCTGACCCGCCACGCGGAAAGGGTCATGTACGCGGTAAAAATTGCCCAGGCCAGGAGGTAAAGGCCCACCCCTTTGCTGGCATCCGCGGCCGGAAGGCTGCCCGCGCTGAACTGGCTCAAGAACCAGAAGGACAGCCAGAAGGCCCCGTAGGAGCAAAAGGCCGTGGCGCCAAAGACGTTGCGGTTGGCAAATTCCCAGATTCCCGCGGCGAACTGCGCCATACCGCCGTAGAACAGTGCAAGTCCCAGGACTACGGGTTCGACCGTTTTCGGGATCAGGCCGGCGTTGATGACGCTGAGGACAAAGGTAGTCAGCGCGAAAGCGCCCAGGCCTAGAGCCGCCGGATCGGCGAAGGGTTGGCTCATGCCCGCCTGTGGAGACACACTGCTTTGGTTTGGTCGGAGATTTTCAGCCCTGCGACCACTTCCCGCCGGAACGGTCCCCGCCGCGGAGCTTGATTCGGTACTCATGGCACGACTCCTTGGTCAGCACCAGCACCATCGCTGGTGACGCCGATCAGACTACACCTGAGTATGCAAGGGCAACATCGGAACCGATGGGGGTTCCCGTCGCGCCATGATGCGGCGCAGACCGACGTACGTCATTGCCCCATCTGGCATGCGGCGGCGAGGTATGGGGCGGTCCGGCTCTCCCTGGATCCCGCGACCGTGGCGGGTGTGCCGGCTGCGACGATTTTGCCACCGGCGTCGCCGTCGGCCGGCCCCAGATCGATCACCCAGTCTGCCGCGGCCACAACATCCATTTCGTGTTCCACCAGGACCACCGTGTTTCCCGCGTCGACGAGCCGGTGCAGCTGTGCCATGAGCAGCTGGATGTCGGCCGGATGCAGGCCCGTGGTGGGTTCATCCAGCAGGTACAGCGTGTGGCCACGGCGTGCCCGCTGCAGCTCGGTGGCGAGCTTGATGCGCTGGGCCTCCCCGCCGGATAGTTCGGTGGCGGGCTGTCCGAGCCGCAGGTAGCCCAGCCCGACGTCCCGGAGGGTCTGGAGGCTGCGGGCCGCCGGCGAAATGTCCTCGAGGAATTCAGCGGCCGCGTCCACTGTCATGCCCAGGACGTCGGCAACGGTCTTGCCGCGGTAGGTGATCTCAAGGGTTTCAGGGTTGTAGCGCGAACCGCGGCATTCCGGGCAGGGACCGTAGCTGCCCGGCAGGAACAGCAGCTCCACTGCCACGAACCCCTCGCCCTGGCAGGTTTCGCAACGCCCGCCGGCCACGTTGAAGGAGAAGCGCCCGGCCCCGTATCCGCGGGTCCGTGCCGCGTCCGTGGCCGCGAACTCCTTGCGCACTGCATCGAAGAGCCCTGTGTACGTGGCCAGATTGGACCGGGGCGTGCGGCCGATGGGCTTTTGGTCCACTGTTACCAGCCGGTCCACCAGGTGCAAGCCGGTCACGGTTCCTACGCTCAGCGGCGTGCCGGGATCACCGGCGTCGGTCGTCTGGTCCTCATCGGTGTCAGCGGTGACACCGTCGCCGTGAAGCTCCGCTCCAACCACCCCGGCCAGAACGTGACTGACCAGCGTCGACTTGCCCGAACCGGAGACTCCGGTCACCGCCGTCAGGACCTGCAACGGGAAGGAGGCGTCAAGGCCGCGGAGGTTGTGGCGCGTGATGTCGCTCAGCTCCAGCCAGCCGCCCGGCTCCCGACGGCGGCTGGCGCGGACGCTGCTGTCAGGCGCGCCGGTGCGGTAATCGCCGCCGGTGCTGCCGCCGTCGTCAGCACCGCCCCTGGATCCGTCCGGAAGGAGGAACGGGCGCGTGACGGAGGCCCCGACGGCGGCGAGGCCGTCCACCGGGCCGCTGTACAGCACTTCGCCGCCGCCTTCCCCGGCGCGCGGGCCGACGTCCACGAGCCAGTCGGCGTGGCGGACAATGTCCATGTTGTGCTCGACAACGAACACGGAGTTGCCGGAGGACTTGAGCTGCTCCAGAACTGCCAGGAGGGGCTCGGCGTCAGCAGGGTGCAGCCCGGCAGAGGGCTCGTCCAGCACGTAGACCACCCCAAACAGCCCCGAGCGGAGCTGGGTGGCAATCCGGAGGCGCTGCATCTCGCCCGGGGACAAGGTGGGTGTCGGCCGGCCCAGGGCGAGGTAGCCAAGCCCGAGATCCAACAGGACCATAACGCGCTGGAGGAGATCACGCGTGATGGCGACTGCCACCTCGGTGCCTTCGCCCGACGACTGCTGGCCGGGCGTCAGCGTTCGGGACGCCGTTCCGGCGTCCTTCAACTCGGTGGTCGGGCGGATCACGTCCGCCAGCTCGGCCAGTGGAATGGCATTGAGTTCGGCGATGGTCCTGCCGGCGAAGGTCACTGCCAGGGCCTCGGGCGTGAGTCCGCTGCCGCCGCACCGCGGGCAGGGGCCGGTCTCCATGAACCGGAGCACCCGCTCGCGCATCGTGTTGCTCTTGGAATCGGCGAGGGTGTGCAGCACGTAGCTCTTGGCGCTCCAGAACCGGCCCTTGTACGGCTTGGCCACCCGGTCCCGCTGAGGCGTGATTTCCACTACGGGCTGTTCCTCGGTGAAAAGGATCCAGTCGCGGTGTTTCCTGGGCAGCTTACGCCAGGGGGTGTCCACGTCGTAGCCGAGGTGAATGAGGATGTCGCGCAGGTTCTTGCCCTGCCAGGCAGTCGGCCATGCCGCGATGGCTCCCCCACGGATGCTCAGGGAAGGGTCGGGAACCATGGCGGCTTCGCTCACGGAGTGCGCAACGCCGAGGCCGTGGCATTCTGGGCACGCCCCGGCGGCCGTGTTGGGCGAGAAGGCGTCCGAGTCCAGCGGAGTCGCATCCGCCGGGTAGCTGCCTGCGCGCGAGAAAAGCATACGGAGGGAGTTGGACAGTGTTGTCACGGTCCCCACCGTGGACCGGCTGCTGGGCGTGCCGCGGCGCTGTTGAAGCGCGACGGCGGGAGGCAGTCCCGTGATCATTTCAACTTTGGGGTTGTGTCCCTGTTGGATGAGCCGGCGGGCGTACGGTGCTACGGATTCGAAGTACCGGCGCTGGGCTTCGGCGTAGATTGTCCCGAATGCCAGGGAGGACTTGCCTGACCCCGATACGCCGGTGAAGGCGACGATCGCGTCACGCGGGACGGCCACGTCCACGTTGCGGAGGTTGTTCTCGCGGGCGCCGCGCACCCGGACAAAGCCATCGGTGCCGTCATCGGAGCCCAGTGCGGCCGGGGCCGGCGCGGGCAGGTCAGAAGCATTCTGAGTTTTTTGCATCGCTTCGACTCTAGCGGCGATCGCGTTAGGGGCGTTCTCTGTGCGCTTCATTCGTGCATGAACTACGGGGCGAATCTCCGAAGGGCATCATGTGACGTGCGAATGTTCAGGGTACTACCAGAAAATCTTGAGTTGGGTCTGAGAGACTGCTCGGTGGATTAGGGTGCCAGCGTTGGTGAGCCGGATCAGCCTATTCACTTGATGGCCGCAGCGACGGGAGCCGATGGGATGGGCAGGACAGTGTCCGATGACTTATATGGGCCGAACGGTGGGCCGCCCACCCAGGCAACCTTGGTAATTCGAATCTGGAGGGATCGGGAAAGTCCCGAACCCTTCCGTGCACGGATCATCGCTGGATGGCCGGAAGGTGACGAACCCGCGGTGAGTTATGCTCGCGGCCGGGCAGAAGTCGTCGCAGCGGTGAACCGTTGGCTAGATACCATCCCTGACGCTTAGGAACTTGGCCGGTCCGCCCACAGCAGGTTTCCGCCCGGAGATAACAACGCCGAAGTGGACGCGCTCACGAAACGTCGGCAACGAGGCGCCGAATGGCCTCTGACGGCACCAGGCCCATGTCCTCGTTTAGCTTGGTTCGATATTTTTCGAAGGCTCGAAGCGCGGCAGCATTGTTGCCCTGCCGCCTTTGAGCCTGAATGAGAAGGCCAACCGCGCTCTCATAGAGCGGTTCAAGTTCCAGCGCTGCCTCCGATGCTTCCAAGGCAACCTCAAAGTCGCCGCGCGCCAGTGATTCGCGGCCAATGTTGTGGAACGCGTGGAGCCGGTCCTGCCGCAGTCTGCTCTGTTCAAAGAGCACCCAGTCGTCGTACCAGCCCGGGAGCAGTTCGGCCTCGCGTAAGAGGTTCAGGGACGAAGCAGCATTCCCGTCGACGCCGGATTGGCCCAGCTCTCGAATACACGACCGGACGCGGTGCAAGTCGACGTCCACCGAATCGCTGAGCGATAGCTCGGTGCCCCCGTTAACCAGCAGACCCGGCACCTGCCGTGAAACCAGGTGCATGCTGACGCGCAGACTCTCCATGGCCCGAGTCTCGGAACTCTCCGGCCACAGGAGCCCGACCAAATAGCTTCGAGGGCGGGGGCCATGGATGGCGAGGGCAGTTATGAGCCGCTGTTGACGCGCCGCGACATGCAGGATGCACGAGTCCTTGCGGAGTTTCCACGTTTGGAACAGGCTCAGCTGAAAATGGCAAAAGTCGCCGCTTCCCATTGCTACCCCCAAATCCAGCGCCACTGCGAGCTGGAACAGTCCTAGCCACGAGGATCCGCAATTCGGTATGGGATGTCAATGGGCCGTTGCATCTGGCACTTTTGTGAAGCGAAAGCTCGCGCGTGGCGGTTATCGCCATCGATATAGGCCCTAGAATTCGGGCCAGAAGGCCCTAGTGACGACGTTTCCAGAGCAGCACCGCGGCCTGCGCCTGATGTGTCACCCTTGCACCAGGTCAATGGCCGGGGCCGGTGACGATCTTGTTTCGTTCGGATTCGTGCGCGCCTCCCTTTTTAGCCAGCGTGGAGCACGCCTCTTCGATGTCTCGGGCGAGCGTGTCGACGTGCTCGCGGCTCAGCGTTTCCTTGACCAGGGCACGCATGATCGTCACGTCTTGGGCGTTCGGCGGTAGGGTGTATGCCGGCACCATCCAGCCGCGCTCGGCCGCGAGCTGCCAGGCAATGTCGAACTCGTCGTACCCGGTGTCGGCCGCGAGCCGGAACGCGACCAGGGGAAGTTGCTCCTCGTCGCGACCGATGATCTCGAAGCGGCCCATGGCGTCCAGCTTCTCGGCGAGGACGCGGGCGTTGGCCTGCATGTTCTGCATGATGTAGGTGTAACCGGCCCGACCGTAACGCACGAAGTTGTAGTACTGGGCGAGAACCATCGACGAACCGGTGGAGAAGTTCAGGGTGAAGGTCGAATCGGTCTTGCCGAGATAGTTCTCCTCGAAGACGAGGTCCTTGGCCAGATCGGCCCTCTCCCGGAAGATCAGCCAGCCGATGCCGGGATAGACCAGTCCGAACTTGTGCCCGGAGACGTTGATGGAGTGGACCTGTTCGAGCCGGAAGTCCCACTCGGAGTCCGGGTAGAGGAAGGGCCAGACGAACCCCCCGCTGGCCCCGTCAACGTGTAACGGCACATCAAGGCCCCGCTCACGTTTGATCCGTACCAGGAGGTCGTTGATGCCGACGACGTCGTCCTTGTGCCCGGTGAACGTCGTACCCAGCACGGCTGCGACGCCGATGGTGTTCTCATCGACATGGGCCTGCACGTCGTCGGGGCCGATCGTGTACTTCCCCGGCTGCAGCGGCACGATCCGCGGCTCGACGTCGAAGTAGCGGCAGAACTTCTCCCACACGACATGGACGTCGCCGCCGAACACAAGGTTAGGGCTCGACGTCGACGCGCCGGCGGCCTCGCGGCGTTTGCGCCAGTTCCACTTCAGGGACAGACCGCCGAGCATGATCGCCTCGGACGATCCCTGGGTTCGGGCTCCTGTCGTCTCGCCGGGCGCGTGGAAGAGGTCGGCGAGCATCCGGATGCAGCGCTGCTCGATCTCGGCGGTGCGGGGATATTCGGCGTGGTCGATGAAATTCCGGTGCAGGTTCTCGGCGATGATCTGCTGGGCCTGCGGCTCCATCCATGTCGTCACGAAGGTCGCCAGGTTCCGGGCCGGATCACCCTCCAGCGCCAGGTCCTCCGCCACCAGCCGCAGGGCGTCCTGAGCAGGCATGCCGGTCTCCGGGAACTCCCGGCTCGGAACCTCCTGGGTGACAAATCGGTTGCCGAACAGCGCCACGTCGGCATCGGTCGGCTGGGAATTTACTGACATCACTTCTCCTTCGAAGATTGTTGAAAGGGGGTTACGGATGGGTTCCCCGGTCCGCAGGAACCGAGGCGTCGGTGGATTCGGGACCCAACATCAGAATCGCGCCGGTGAGGAAGCACAGGGCTCCCACGAGTGTGCCGAGATTGGACAGTTCGGCGTTCCAGACATCGCCGCTCGACGGTATGACAAAGGCCGCGGCAGCCGAGATGCCGAACGCAACAGAGCCGGCCACGTTGATCACGCCGATCTTCCACGTCCGGGGCCTGGGCCGGCCAGCAACGGCGCCGCGACCGGCATCCCGCAACGCCACGCCGCTTGCAACGAGGAAGGCGACTGAACCCAGAGCGTCGGGTCGCCACACCCGTTGCTCGGTCAGCGCCGCGCTGAGATTGTCCCGCAGCGCGTTTCCCGTACTCCAGTTGAACCACAGCGTGCCGGCAAGCTGGACCGAGCCAGCGAGCCAGCCGAGGTTCTGCGGGGCCCACACCCAAAACGATGGGCGCCGCGTGGCACCCACGGCTGGAAGGGCGTCAACGGCTTCGCGGTACTGCAGGAACGCCGCAGAGGTGAAGAACAGCGAACCGACGAAGAAGGTGGCTGCACACAAGCGCAATCCCACGGCCTCGGCGTATAGCGGGACCGCCCCCAAGGCGAACAGACTCGAGCCGATGATGAACAACCAGGCGGTCCACCGGCCCCGTACTGTCGAACGGCCCGCTCCCGAGCTCTCAGTCATGGTCGGCCCCCGAGGGAGCCCGATGGTGGACGCTGCCGGCAGCGTCAGGCGCCTCGGAGGCCCGCGGGCCCGGGACCGGGAGCACGTTGGTGATCACGAAGGCCACCGCCACGGCCACCACCACCTGGGGTGTCACGGCCACACCGTCCACCCCCAGCAGCAGCGTGGCCAGCAACGTCGATGTCAACGGCAGCCGCAGCATAGCTGCGCACATGGCTCCTATGCCCATGCCGATCGCTGCCGCAAGATTCATTCCGGGCAGCCCACCGGCAGCAATACCGAGCGCCGCACCGATGAACATCGACGGGAACACCGGCCCACCACGAAATGCGCTTAGCGAGAGCCCGTAGGCCAAAGTCTTGCAAGCGATCAGCAGGACCAGCACAGGAAGCGAATAGCTCGCGGCGTGTTCGACCAGCTCCGGGAGTGCATCCTGCCCCGAGAACAACACCTGGGTGAAGCTTTGCCCAGAGATCAGCTGGTACGTCGTCGCGGTCAGCCCGACCAGCAGGCCGAGCGCCGACGTCACCAGCACCCGGTTCAGATGTACGACCGGACGAAGTGACAGCGCCACCCAGCGGATCAACCATCCCAACAGCGCACCGGCCACACCCATGACCACCGCCCAAGCCAACGTAGCCAATGTCGGCGGCTCCGCAGGCGGCACCACAGGCAGTGCCAGCGAGAAGCTGCCCAACCCAGTCCAGCCGTCCAAGCCGACGAACACCAGCGCCCCTACGCCAGAAGCGAGCAGCCCGGGGAGTGCCATCAGACTCAGAGTCATTCCCCCAATGCCGGCGGCCTCCATGATCAGGAATGCCCCGAGCACCGGAGACCCGAGCAGGGTACTGATCGCTGCGAAGCTGCCTGCCGACGCCATGATCGTCAGGGCCATCGGCGGAGCGTCCTTCTTCACTAGGTGCACCGCCACCGCCCCGAGGCCGCCACCGATCGCGATCAGCGGCGCCTCGGGTCCGAGCACCGCACCCAGGCTGAGCGTGGTCAGCGCCGCGAGAACAATGCCCACCAGTTCCCGACCGGTGGGCGGACCGCCGCCCGTCTTGAATCCGAAAGCAGGTGAGTGGCCGCCGGTTCCCGGCAGATACCGGACGGTCAACGCCGTCAACAGCCCACACAGCACCAACCACGGAACCGGCCACCACGCAGGAGCCGGACCGCCGAGGACTTGATTCGGCAGCCCGTAGAAGATGTACCGCTGGACCGCCGCGACCAAAGCGAGAAAGCCGTACGCAATGGCCGAAATGGGAACGCCCAAGACCGCTGCCAGCAGGAGCGCAGCGATGTACGGCCTGGAACGAATTACGACGACCGGATCGAAGCTGGGCGGCGACGCGGCAGGCTCGCTCATTGCCGGCAACCCTGCGCGCCTGTGACGATCCGAAAGTCCGGGAAAAAGGGTTGGGTGCGCCCTTGGTGACAGATGAGCATCCCTTCTCCTTCCGCCGGCCGCCGCTAGACGGCGGAGCCTTTAGGGAGGTCTCACAAGCAATTGAGGCTGGTCACAATCGCATGTTCGCCAAGCTAACGCTTCGCGTGGGGGCTGTCTTCACCCAATGCGGGTGAACTGGCGACGACGGCGCCAGTAACCAGCCCGCGGAATCATTCGGCTAATCAGCCCATAACCTCATTCGGCGGTGCCCGTCTTCGCGGCGTATGCGGCGGCCTGGGCCTGCACTTGGCGGATGTAGGGATCGGACTGGTTGTAGGAGTAGATGGCATCCGTCCACCCCTGCGCGGTTGTGAGGTCACGGCCGTGGGCGCACAGATAGGTCGCCGCGCTGAGGGCGGCGTCGTCGATATTGAACGGGTCCGCTGTTCCGTCCCCGTTCCCGTCCCGCCTTACAAGCTGCCAGGTGGAGGGAATGAACTGCATGGGTCCGACGGCGTGGTCCCAGCGGGCGTCGCCGTCCAGGGCACCGGCGTCCGTGTCCGCGATGGCCGCGAATCCGGCACCGTTGAGACTCGGGCCCACAATTGGGCCGCTCGCCTGCCCTGCGGTGTTAAGGCTGCCGCCGCCGTAAGTTCCGTGCGCTGATTCGACGAAGCCGACGGCCGCCACCGTATTCCACCCGATCCCGCACCTCGGATTGGCTTCGTTGGCCGTGGCGGCCGCAGCAACATAGGCCCGGAGCGCGCGGGCAGGGATTCCGGTCTGCACGGCAGCCCGGTTGAGCCACTGGGCATCCGGGCTCCGGGTTACGTTCACAGCCGTGGTGATGCCGGCGGACAACATTTTCGCCCCCGCCCGCGGCGGTGGCGAAAGGACCCCGCGGGCGTCTGCGCCGGGCTGCCTGATGGCCCAGAACGAGAATGCGGTGATAACGCAAACCGCGAACAGGCTGAAGACCATGAGGCGTTTTAGACGGAGCACAGACTAATCAAACCACGGCACCCACGGCTGCCTCACCGCCCCTTCTTCTCCCGACAGCTACGTGCTGCAACCCCGTCCCGGCCTAGACGTAGTCCCCGACATGTTCGCGGGCGATTTCCAAGAGGGTCGAGTGGAAAGCGACCTCTGCCGGGGCGTAGACCTTGTCTTGGCGTTGGGCCAGCAATACGCGCCGCATGGGCGCGGCCGCACCGAGGCTGACTACCCTAACGTCGGGGTGCTGAAGTGCTACCGCGGTTTTGGGCACCATGGCCACGCCCATGCCGACGCTGACCATCGCCTGGGCCTCTTGGTAGTCGTTGGCCAGGAAGCCAATGGTCGGCTCGAACCCGGCGTCGTGGGCGGAGCGTTGCAGGACCTCGACCACCGGATGGGCCTCCGCGCGAACTATCCACGACTCCTTACGCAGCTCCTCCATCTTCACCTCGTCCCGGTCGGCCAGGGGGTGCCCGCGCGCTACCAGGATTACGGTGCTCTCCTGGAAGACCTCTGTTATCCGGATGGAGTCGTCGTGGAACCGGTTCCAGGGATAGTCCCAGAGCAGGCACAGTCCGGTGACTCCGGATTCGAGGTCAGACACAAGTTCGTCGAAGCGTGCGCTGCGGACGGAGAGGCCAATCGCGGGGTAGCGCTTCTTGAAGGCGCGGATGACAAGGGGCAAAAATGATCCGGCGAGTGTGGGGAACGTGCCGACGGTCAGGGAGCCGCGCCTCAGGCCGGCGATCTGGTCCAGGTCGGACTGGGCTGCCCGCATCTGTCCAATGATCTTGCGGGCATGTCCGGCCAGCACCTGGCCCGCCTCTGTTGGCGCAACCCCGCGGGAGCGGCGGTTGAGCAGGGGCTGCCCGACTTCCTGTTCGAGCTTCCGCAGCTGCTGGGAAACTGCGGACGGGGTGTACATCATCAACTCAGCGGCCGCGGTGATCGACCCCTGCTCGACGACCTCCACCAGCAGGGCCAAGCGGCGGATGTCGAATAAATCCTGGCGCTCATCGTTAAGCAACGGTTCACCCTTCTGTCTGTTTGGTTCATTCTATGCAAACCCGGTCAAACGTGCGCGGCCAGCGGCCTGTCTGGCGCCTGCAGGAGGGCAAGGAACCGGGCTGCAGGGCCCTACCGTCGATGAATTAAGCATCTCTACATCCCCCATCAATTATTGAACATTGTCTTCAATTGTGATCCGGCTCATTCTGTTATCAGGCCCCAGACAGATGTGCAGTACTAGGAGATGCAGGGAACACGATGAAGATTGAAGCTGAATGGATGCGCGGAGGGACCAGCAAGTGCTGGGTCTTCGAAACGGATCACCTGGACGAGACCCGTACCAGCCTCGATGAGTTGCTGCCCCGGTTGTTCGGAAGTCCGGACTCCCGGCAGATTGACGGTGTCGGCGGAGCAACGTCAACAACCAGCAAGGCCATGATTCTTCGCCGGCCCGCCGACGACGACGTTGACGTCGAGTTCACCTTCGCCCAGGTCGGCATCGAAGAGGCAGCAGTGGACTGGAGCAGCAACTGCGGGAACTGCTCCGCAGTAGTCGGCCTCTACGCGATCGAAAAGGGTTGGGTGACCCCCCGCGGGGATAACACCCGCATCGTTACCCGCAACACCAACACCGGCCAGATCATCATCCAGCGGGTCGCCACTCCCGCAGGCGCCCTGCCGATCGTTCCGGATGCTCAGATGCCCGGTGTTGCGTTTCCCGGCTACCGGGTCGGTCTCGGCTTCCAGGACCCGGCCGGCAAGACTACTGGAAAATTGCTGCCCACCGGTGAGGCTACCGACACGATACTCGCCGGCGGAACCCGCTGGACTGTATCGATGGTCGACGCCGGAGCGCCGGTAGTCATCGTCCGCGCCGAGGAGTTGGGCCTGAACATCGCCCGATACGACAGCTGGATCGCCGGAGTGGAATTACACCTGGAAACTCTGGATCATATCCGCCGACAAGCTGCCGTCCGCATGGGGCTGGCACCAACGATCGTCGAAGCTGCCCGCGCCATCCCCAAACTGGCCATTGTCGCCTCCCCCACGCAGTCGGACCCTGACTGCGACGTCAACGTCATGATGCTGTCGATGGGAAAGCCCCACCCTGCGCTGGCCATCACCGGCAGCATCGCCCTGACGCTCGCCGCACGGACCGCGGGCACCCTACTCAACAGCATTACAGGCGACACGCCGCGGCCCACGCTGAGGCTACGCACTCCCGCGGGAGTGATTGAGACCTGGAGCGAGGAGCGCCAAGGCTCCCTACTGGTCGGCGTCGACCGAACGGCCCGCACCATCGCTACCACCACCATCCATCTCCCGGAGGCACTCGGCAGCGCCGTCGAAGCCTCACTAGCATCCGCCACTCAATGAGGAGCCAAGATCATGACTAAGACTATTTACCAACCCGCTCCCAAGGCAGAGAGCGAAATCCGGGAAGACCGTCGCAAGGGTCCCAACGGCCGGCGCCGTATCCTGCTGATATCGGTAGCCGCGATCGCGATCCTCGGTCTGGTCGCCCTCGTGCTTGGGGGTGCCGTTTTCAACCCGGCGGCCACCTCGAAATCGGAGCCGCCCATGACCGCTACGCAGATCATCCCGCTCGTGATACTTGTCGTGATGTTCGTCGTCGCCACGAAATGGCCACTGAACATCGGGGTGATGGGGCTGGTGGCATCGTTCGGCGTCGGGTACTTCATGCTCGGGATGAGTGACAAGGAGATCCTGAAGGAGTTCCCCTCCAGCATCGTTGTGACGATCATCGGAGTCACATACTTCTTCAGCATGGCCCAGCGGAACGGGACCATCGACATCATCGTGCAGACCTGTGTGCGCCTCGTCAGGGGCAAGACACTGCTGCTCCCTTGGGTGTTCTTCCTCCTAGCCGCCGCGCTGACGTCCCTAGGCACCTTCTCCCCCGCCGCCGTCGCCCTTTTGGCACCCGCTGCCATTGGTTTCGCCTACGCGTCTCGCATCCATCCGGTACTCATGGGTGCGTTCATCATCAACGGAGCCCACGCCGGTGGTTTTTCGCCGCTGTCCGTTGCCGGCGTTCTGGTACACGACATTGCACTGAAGAACGGCTTCCCCATCTCCCAGGGCGCACTTTTTGCCGCCAGCTTCGCCCTGAACCTCATCCTTACGGCACTAACCGTCGTACTGTTCGCACTCCTGGGGAAGCTTCGCGACGGCGAGGGCGTCCAGCATGCCGACCTTGACGCGCCCCGGACGATTCGTCCCCACGGCCAGCAAATCCTCACTCTCGCGTTGATCCTTGCGATGCTGGTCTGCACCTTGGGCTTCCAGATGCCCATCGGCTTTGTGGCCCTCTCCGCCGGCCTCCTCCTGGCACTGATCAACATCAAGGAACACCGGACGTTCATCGGCGGAATCTCCTGGTCCACGGTCCTGCTGGTGGCCGGCATGATCACCTACGTCTCGCTGCTCCAGCACGTCGGCGTCATCGATACCCTCGCCCAGAAGGCCCTGGCATTGGGCGCCCCGCTACTGATCGCACTGGTCCTCTGTTACGTGATCGGCGTCGGCTCAGCCTTTGCCTCCTCCACGGCCTTGCTGACCGCATTCATCCCCCTCGCCGGTCCGCTGCTCGCCTCCAGTTCGCTGAGCGCCTCCGGAACCGTCGCGGCACTCGCCATCGCCGCCACCGTCGTGGACGTCTCTCCCTTCTCCACCGACGGTGCCCTCGTAGTAGCCAACGCCCGGGAAAACGACCGCCAACGCGTCTACAAGCAGCTGATGATCTACGCAGGCGGAGTGGTTCTGGTGGCCCCCGCGCTGGCCTGGGTGCTGCTGGTACCCACCGGCATCATGTAACAGGCGCCCGCGCCTCGGGCAACGGCCGGTCGGCAACAGCTGACGGGCCGTTGCCCGTCCCCGTGGGAAAGCACCAAAGCGTCCTCGACCACCGCACTTTCACGACGGACAGGCTCCAGGGACACACGCCATATGCCGCCGGACTCAACGTCCGGCATGCGTGCTGCCGTTTCCGCACTCCATCGCAACAGGTAGCCCGAAAGACGGGCGCGGGAACTGCGCAGCATGCTAAGGAGGCAGGGTGACCACGATGTCACCCTGCCTCCTCCCGCAACTGCCCCCCAGACATAACCATCATCCGCCGTGCCAATGAGAACGGCGGCCCGCAACTCATTTGATACGGCAAGGATCTTCCTTCCTAGGGATCTTTCACGTGCCATAGTCTGGTCACGCCAGCCCGCGGCCGAAGGTGAAGGCGCGGGAAAGCAGGAGTCAAGACGCTGGGAAGGGACCAACCATGCTGATCTGCGCAACTTGCGGCGTCGAACGCGACGAACCTACCTCAGGGGTCTGCCCGATCTGCACCGATGAGCGGCAGTATGTGCCCGAGGACGGACAAAAATGGCTCACGCTGGACGGGCTTGCCCAGGAGGGCCAGCAGACAGTGTTGAAGGAGAACGAACCGGGACTTCTCGGGATCAACACGGAGCCAAAAGTCGGGATCGGCCAGACCGCCCAGCTTGTGGTGACACCCGAGGGCTCGCTGCTGTGGGATCCGGTCGGATATGTCGATGACATCGCTGTGAAGGCAGTGATCGAGCGAGGCCCGGTCCTGGCGATCGCCGCTAGCCATCCGCACATGTTCGGTGTGCAGGTCGAATGGTCGCACCGGCTCTGTGGCGTCCCGGTACTTGTGGCCGACGCAGACCGACGATGGCTGGGGCGCGACGATCCGGTCATCGAATACTGGTCCGGCAGTCAGACTATCGCCGAAGGTTTGACACTGCACCAGACCGGCGGGCATTTCCCGGGCAGCGCGGTGGTGCACTGGGCTGCAGGGGCGGACGGCAGAGGAGTCCTGCTGACCGGTGACAGCGTGTATCCGAATCCAGACCGTCGCTCCATCGCCTTCATGCGCAGCTACCCGAATCATTTGCCGCTATCCGGCGCAGTGGCGCTGCGAATCGCCGCGCAGCTGGGCGAGCTCCGGTTCGACCGGATCTACGGCAACTTCAACAACGTCATCGCGTCCGGAGCCAAGGCCATCCTGCACGATTCGGCCCAACGACATGCCGCGTGGGCGCGGGGCGACTTCGACCATATGACCTGAACCGTCCCCCTCCGGCATCAGCTGGGGATCAGAACAAGGGTTAGGGGGCGGTTATCTTCTCCGTGGCGACCGTCTCGATGATTCTGGTCGATGGCTCACCGACCAGCGCAGGCGCCGTCACACCGGTTTTCCACGTGTCGTTCTGCAGCCGGGCCAGGAAATCGACGGCAGCCTCCTGCGTATCAAAATCCATCTCCAGCATCACGTAATCCTCCTGGTCGAGTGGGCGCGAGATCCGGTATGAGAGCACCCCTGAAGCGGCGCGGTCCAGCGGGTCACTGTCAAAAGCCCTCCGCCACATGCCGAAGTCGCGGACCTGGTGTTCGATCTGCAGGGTAATCATCGGTGCTCCTGTCGACGGTTCTACACGCCCAACCTTAGGCCCGGAAGGCCTCATTAGGTAAGGCGACGGGCAAGAGTGGCATTCCGCGGCTTTGGCGCTGCCGGTTGCGGGCAAGTGGGGACGTTCTGCCCTAGCGCCCAGGACCCGTAGACCCAAAAGTGAGGTCATGACGACCAAGTGGGGTGGCAGACTATGCCTGCCCGGCAACTTGTGTGCTGCAAGGGCGGGCGCCCCCGCCTGCCAGCCTGTCGTGGCCTTGCCTCCGACATTGGAGGCCACCTCCAACCTGCTCAAACCCGGCCGAAGCCTTGGTCGAGCAGGCTCCTGACAGGCATGTGTGCCTCCGTCACAGCCGGAAGAAATATGGGCCGTCCGCCGCGGGTATGCCAGGTGGCGGCGTCTGTGTTTCCTTCAAGGAGCAAGGGAACCCGAGCCCCGTTTCCGTGGACCGAAAAATGACACCAGCAAAACATGTCGACAGGGTGAGCGCCGAGGACATGATGTCTCTGGACGCGGATATCGGCTCAGCTCCAATGCAAGTGGGCGCCATCCTCATGCTCAGCACGGGAGCCGGCTACGACCCGGTTTCCCTCCTGGACGCGCTGGCACTTCGGCTCGGCGCAGTCCCCCGGTTGCGTCAACGGCTGGTCACTGTCCCTTTCGGCTGCGGGCGTCCCATTTGGACGGACGATTCCGGTTTTGATCCGGCCCATCATCTCGGCGCGATTGCCTGTCCGGCGGCCGGGGGTGAAAATGCCGTACTCAACATTGCAGCCGAAATGCTCGTTAGCCCACTGTCCCACGACCGTCCTCTCTGGTCAGCCAAGCTCATTACCGGCGTAAGCCAGGACCGGTCGGCGCTCGTTTTCGTTTTTCATCATGTCCTCACCGACGGCATTGGAGGTCTCGCCGTCCTGGAGGCCTTGGCAGCCACGGGAAGCGGGTGGGATGACCGCCGGGAGCCGGCAGCTCCATACTCGGCGCTACCCCTGGCCGTTGATGCAGCAAGGAGCCGGCTCAACGCACTGCCCCGATTGCCGGTCGCACTGCGGACTGCAGCCGCCGGAGCCTCAGAACTGCGACTGACGGGCAGGACCCGGGCTGCCCGCACTTCACTCAACCGCCCGACGGGTCCGCAACGGACCCTTGCTGTCCTCCACTGCGACATGGAAGCGGTCAAAACCGCCGCACACCTGCAGGGAGCGACAGTCAACGATCTCGTCCTCGCCGCCGTCTCGACAGCCCTGCACCGCCTGCTGTTGGAGCGAGGCGAATTTGTCGAAGAATTCGTGATCTCCGTACTGTTCTCGGCGCGTCGCCACACAACAGTCACCTATCTCGGGAACCGGAGCGGGATAATCCCTGTGCGCGTTCCCGCGGTCGGTTCAGCCAAGAGACGGCTGGCGACGGTAGCGGCAAGAATGCGGATTGCCAAGCAGCAGCCTCCCGGAGCCTCCGCTGCAATCACCGGCCCCGTATCGCGGATCCTCGCACACCTTGGCGCCTACCGCTTCTTCATAGACCACCAGCGCCTTGTCCATACGTTCGTCACGAATCTACGAGGGCCGGAACGCGCCCTGGTGATATCGGGCGCGCGGGTAACCGGGATCATTCCGCTCGGGGCGATCAGCGGTAACATAACGGTTGCGTTTGCAGTCCTCTCCTACGCCGGCGCGCTGACCATCACCACAATCGCCGACCCCGAGACATGCCCGGACCTCACACGACTGCGTGACGAACTTGCCAGGGCATTACAAGCTCTTACGGTGACGGATGGCAGTAACTGACGGGCTGCCCAGGCACATTGATGCCACGACCGCGCAGGGCCAGTATCAGTTCCGACAAGGACGCGTTCCTGCCTCCGATGTCTTCGAAATGCCGCCCCCGGGTTCTTCAAACCACGCCAGATCGCGTGGCGTGGAGTTCATCGCTCCAGCAAAACCTATTAGCAGGATCGGTTCGGGCGGCACTACCCCGTGGCCCTGTCTGGAGAATTGGGCGAAGGGGGCGTGGCCAGCCGGGCGATGATCTGATCCACCCACCCGTCGATAGCCTGCCAGTCGCGCAGGTCCCCAAACCTCCCGCCGGTGACACGGAATAACCCCCGGAGCAAGGGCGGCATTTGGCTGGCCTGGTACACACCGGAGAAGACTTTATGGCCGCGAAGGCGGATCTCCGGGGGCAGCGATTCCGGCAGACGTCTCTGCTGCAGGGCGCACGCACGCTTGCGAAACGGTCTTGGCAGGCCGTCCGCCATCCCAACGCTGAAGGCCCATACCCGCGCCCCGGCGAGGTCCCCGGAGCGGCGGCGGACAAACAACAAAGCGGCCGGCAGCCACTTCTGATTATGAATGGCGCTACCTATCACTACTGCTTCGTACCCGGACGCCCCCTCGATGTCCTCCACCGACCGGCACTCAACTTCACCCATCGTCGCCAAATGGGCGGCGATGCGTTCGGCTATCTCCCTGGTGGACCCCAGCACACTTGCATAAGCAACCAGAATGGTCATGCTGTGACTCCCTTCTGTTCGCCAGCCTCGCAGAGAAATCAACGGGCGAGAGGGGCCGGAGGTCCCAGGACGGGCGTCGTCAACAGCACTGCAGCTGTGCACCAGGCCGCATGGCGGGAGCTCTTCGACAGTACTTCGCCCGAGCTGAGCCCAAGAACCGTGGTCACGGGCCTATAGTCCTGTCGGCGAGTAGTCGCGGTCCAGCGGCCGCCCGGCCTGGCTTTCCACCGGAGTGCGCCCCGGCGTGAGCGCCCTGAGTGCGTTCAGGATTGTGGCCAGGTCCACGAGTTCCTGGGCCAACGCGCCGGCGACCGCCGGGATGTAGCCGAAAGCGGCCATGACCATCAGGCCGATGCTCAGGAGGATGCCGATCCAAATGCTCTGCAGTGCCACCTTGACGCTGCGCTGGCCGATTCCCACGGCCTGGGCCACCTTGGACAGGTCATCGAGCATGATGACCACATCCGCGGATTCGCTGGCCGCGGTGGAACCTTTGGCACCCATCGCCACCCCGACGTCTGCCGCCGCGAGCACCGGCGCGTCATTGACGCCGTCGCCGACCATCATCACAGGACGCTGTGGCATTGACCCGACAGCCTCCACCTTGTCCGCTGGCAGGCATTCAGCCCGGACGCGTGTCAGGCCCACTTGCCTGGCAATGTGCTCAGCAGTTTCCTGCGCATCCCCGGTCAGCATCAACGTCTCGCGTATTCCCAACCGGCGCAGGTGCTCCAGGGTGCGTGCAGCGTCCGGGCGCACCGCATCGCTGAGCACCAGGGCTCCGGCATAGGTGCCGTCGACGCCGATGTACACAGCCATCTGCCCGCCGGCCAGCGGCGTCTTGTGCGTCCCCGCGGCTAGCCCGGCGACAAACTTGCGCTTACCGATGACGACGGTCCGGCCGCCGAAGTCCGCGGCGACCCCGTGGGTGGCATGTTCGGTCGCCTCTCGGGCCGCTGTCAGCGCCAGTCCCCTTGCGTGGGCGGCCGCGATGACGGAGGCGGCCAGCACATGGGAGGAATACTGCTCCGCCGACGCCGCCAGCCGCAGCAGTTCGTCTGCAGGAAGGCGGCCAGCGGCACTGTCCCCCGTCCTGACCTCCAGCAGGACCGGCCGGCCGCCCGTCAGGGTGCCGGTCTTGTCAAAGGCCGCGGTGCGAATGCGGCTGAGTGTCTCCAGCGTTCCGCCGTTCTTGATGATGATGCCGGACCGCGCCGCCCTGCCCATGCCGCCGACAAAGGCCACGGGGGCCGCGATCAGCAACGGACAGGGGGTGGCCACCACCAACACCTCGGCGAACCGGTCCGGATCGGCGCTGGCCAGCCAGGCGGCACCGCCCAACAGAAACGCAAAGAGAGTGAACGGCACGGCGTAGCGGTCCGCCAGCCGGACCACCGGCGCGCGGCTGGCCGAGGCTTCCCGGACCAGGGCGATGATCCTGCTGTATTGGGAATCCGCCGCCGCGGCAGTTGCCTGCAGCCGCACCGCTGCGTCGCCGTTGACCGCCCCGCTCATCACGGGATCGCCGGTGACCTTCTCCACCGGCAGGCTCTCCCCGGTCAGCGCCGACTCATCGAAGGTGGCGAAGTTTGAGACAAGCACACCGTCCACGGGAACGACCTCCGACGGCCTGAGCAGGAGCAGGTCCCCGGGAACGACGTGTTCGACACTGATATCCTCCGGCTGCCCGTCGGCGCGTTCGCGGTGGGCGGTCTGCGGCGCCCGCCGGAGAAGGGCGGTCAGTTCGCGCCGCGCGCGCCCCTGGGCAAAGTCTTCGAGGGCCTGGCCGCCGGAAAGCATCAGCACAATAATCAGTGATGCGATGTACTCACCCACGGCAACGGTGCTCACCACAGCGGTCACTGCCAGCAGGTCGATCCCCCAGTGTCCGTGGGCAAGTTCCCGGATCATGTCGACGGCGAGCCTGGCCGCAATCACCAGCGAATAACCGCTTGCAAGCCACTGGGCCGCCGTGTCCTGGCCGCCGAGCAGCAGGCAGCCTACCACCAACCCGCACAGCAGGGTGGCGGCCACCAACGGATAACGCCTGACAAAGCCCATCCGTCCTCCAGACCCGCCGTGCCGTTGTCCCGCAAGCCTGTCCAGCAGTCCTGCTAACCAAAAGTCCACCGACGGCTGCCGCCGGAGAACTGATCGGCTGCCAGCGCACTTTGGCCTTCAACCCCATCGCACTCGCCGCGTCCGGCCGCTGCCACCAGTATCCACCGGGCAGCCGCCTTCCGCGAGGTCCCGAAGCGACATTCCCAACAGCCTCCATTCCCCCGTACAAACAGGGTCCGCGGCACAGCGGCCAAAGGACAGCGCAGGGGGAACGTAGCCGGGACGCCTGCGTGCACGTCCACCGGCTTCGAAGCCAGTATCAGCGGGGACGTGTCCAGATGCGCAAGGTTGACGAATCGGAGCGTGCCGGGAGGCCCTATGACGGATCTGATCATTCGCACCGAACGAGGAGACATGCCTGTCTATGCAGCGACACCGTCCGGTGCGGGGCCATGGCCCGGCGTCGTCGTCATCCACGACGCACTCGGCCTGAGCCACGATACCTGCGGCCAGGCCGAGTGGCTGGCCAGCGAGGGATTCCTCGCCGTGGCACCGGACCTGTTCTACTGGGGCAGCAGGACGACTTGCTTGTGGTCACTCGTCCGCGGCTGGCGGCCATCAAGGTCTATCCCGGCGCCGGTCACGGCTTCCTCAACAAGCATGACCCTTCGGACCTCACGGTCGGGGACAAAGTTCTCGCCAAGCTGGTTGCGCCAGCTCACTGCGCACTAGTGATCCTCACCTAGAACCTTTAGGTGTTCTCGATACTGCTCCGCCGTGAGCTCACCGCGGGCAAAGCGTTCATCGAGGATTTGGCGGGCCCTGCTCCTGCCCTGGTAGTACGGTCCCGGCGGGCCCTGCATTCCGCCATGACTGCCGCTTCCGGCAAACATGTGCACCGCGACCAGTACCAGCAGCGCGATCCCGACGAGCAGGAGGATGCCCCAAAGCCACATCCAGCCCATATTCGTGCCGTAGCCCCACATCATGAGCGGCGCCTTTCGCCCAAGACCATTGATATTCCGATTCAATGGCCGGCCGTGGGCGGGCGGTAGAGTCCGACGACCTCTACCGCCCGCATGCCCCACTGCCGTCCGGCGGGCAGCTTCCGCTGACGTCGGATCCGCGGCGCCCATCTGCGGCTCCCGTGCCCGGGGTGAGGATGGCCTGCAGCGGAAGAGGTGTGGGCTACTGGGGGAGGACAGGTATGACAAAGACGGCTATCTGAAAAGCACGTCAGACACTAAACCTCTCCCAATCATTTGCAACCTCCTTGGAGAACGCAACTGAACCGGACCTATTTGCACTGAGAAATTGCGGATTCCGCTTTTCATCATTTTTAAAGTCAAACTTAATCGCCACAAGCCCGTTCTTGTCTTTCTTCAATCCGAAGACCTGAGCAAAATTCCCCTTGGATTTCCGCGGAACGCCGTCTCTATCGGAGCAGACGAAGCTCGCCTTTCCATTTTGAATGAATGATATGAAACATTCAGAGCTATTATAATTGGCGGTAATCCTGATGGGGATGAAGTTGGCGTTATCCAGCGCCGCTTCATCTACGGCTTTAACCATGTCCTCGCGGACGGAATAGGCCATGATGTCGCCATGAGTGTTAGTGACGTTCTTATTTGCGAACTCGCGGTCGTCAATGTTAACCACAAATCCAGTTTCGAGACATTTCGACATTTTATCTTCATCGAAAACGTGCATCTTTAGATATGCGTCATGGAGTGATTCTTCACCGCTCTCTGCATATCGATCCGTGAGGTACTTGGTTCTGATCTTGGACGCCTCGTCCAGGAACGGGGTGTTGTAAACCTTACCGGCGCGATTGATCATCTTCTGCACAAACAGTGGCCTTGTCATTGCCTCAAAATGCAATATGAACATTGAGTTCATCACGAATCCGTGAGCGAAACTCTCATTCATGGGAACCGGCAAATGGCATGACGGTCTAAAAATATCCTCGGATGTTCTGATAAAACTTTTCCCGGTGACATGACCAAAGAACCCGGACTTATGCTTCAGACCTTCATCTGGATAAATTCCATTCCAGAAATCATAGTCAATCTTTCTTCGTGACTTGAAGTATCTGGTGTCAAACGTATTAATTAGTGACTCTGGCTCTTTGTTTAGGTAAACGGCCTCTAGGGGTCGGACCAGGACAGAAAATACGTTGTCTGGAACGTATGACAGCTCATCTTCAATGTTACTCAACGGGAAAAGCAACTCGTCAATATCAACGTTCAACAACCATTCTGTTTCACAGATGGATGATGCGTGAAGCAAATTATGATACTGCCTGTACTCGACATAATCAGGACGCTCACCCTTTTTGTATCTTAACGGGTGAAAATGCTCCCGGTCTTTCCAGAAATTATCGTCGCATAGGAAGAAAACGACCCTATCGTCATCTATCTTGTTGTATATATCTTGATCCATTGGGGCGTCTAGGAATATATACATCTTTGAAACGCCAAGATTGACGTAATGGTTGATGAATCTTTCGATCAATTCATCAGGTGCTTTTACTGTGGTAACCAACGACCATGTAGAGGGCATAGTTCTTCCCCAAATTATTCTTATGTAAATAACTGATTGCGCTTAGAGGCACTTTTGTGCCATGAGTCTATAACAACAACACAAGGTTGCCGGCATCCGAGGGTCCTCCCCCAGCAGCGCCCTGATCGTCAGCGCGACCGCCTTGATCACGGGAGTCCAGCGGCGCCCGCTGGGTGCAGGGGCCCTTGCTGCGCACCCGCGTGACTGTCATGAGCTCAGCCGGGCCAGACTTGTTCCGCAAGTGAGAGGACCGGGGGGAGGGCAGGGTTATCCGAGTCCCCGCGCCAGGCCATCCGCAGGTAGATCGGCAGAGTCTCGTCGAGGACCCGTACGAATCGCACGTGCGGGTCAGTGACATTCTCCGCAACCGAGGAAACCGTTAGCGAACATCCCACTTCGGCCCCGACCAGAGCCATTGCGGTCCAGGAGTCTGGCGCCCTTTGCACTATGTCAGGATCGAACCCGGCGCCAAGGCTCAGTCGGCGCAGGCGGTCACCCAGGACAGAGCCCTCATGCGGAGGCAGTGCGACGAACGGTTCGCCGGCAAGTTCCTCGACGCGGATGTCCTCCCGCGTGGCCAGCCGGTGCGATGCCGGCACTGCCATCACCAGATGTTCCTCCACGATGATGCGGGACTTGACGCCAGCGGGCACAAAATCCCAGCGGCCAAGACTGATGTCCACTTCGCCACGGAGAACGCGCGCGAGGGCGGGAAGCGCGAAGTCCTGGCTGTTCAGACGGACTTCTATGCCCGGGTGGACCTTCCGAACTTCACGGGCGAGCACACCCACCAGCACGTGGGTTGATGCACCGGCGTAGGCGAGCTTGACCGTCCCCATTTCACCGCGGCCGGCGGCAAGCGCGCTGGCTCTTGCACGCTCCGCTGCCGAAAGAATCTCCCGGGCCGATGCCGTCAGGGCCACTCCGGCCGCGGTGAGCTGGACACTTCGGGTGCTCCGGATGAAAAGGTCGATGCCGAGATCCCGCTCGAGCTGCCGCACTATCCGGCTGACGGGCGGCTGGGCCATATGGAGCCGCGCCGCGGCCCGGCCGAAATGCAACTCCTCGGCCACGGCGAGGAACGGGGAAACCTCTCCGGCGCCTCCGACAGCGTCCTGGAAGCCCTCGCCCGCGCCTTCAAGCTCGACGACGCCGAAACGGCCCACCTCTTTGATTTGGCCCGCGCCGCCACCGCCTCCCCTCGGGTGCGGCGCAAGCGCAGCCCGCAGACGGTGCGGCCAAGCGTGCAGCGCGTCATCGATGGCATCACGACGGCGCCGGCCTGGGTCCGGAATGACCGCGGGGATGTCCTGGCCGCCAACGAACTGGGCCGGGCCCTTTATCTGGACATGATGGCAGAAAAAGCCGCACCGCCGAACAGTGCCCGGTTCACCTTCCTGAACCCGAAAGCGCGGGAATTCTTCACCGACTGGGAACGCGCAGCGGACGACGTCGTCGCGGTCCTGCGCTCCACGGCAGGGAAAAACCCCTACGACAAGGATCTGACGGACCTGATCGGTGAGCTCTCAACCCGCAGCGAGGAGTTCCGCACCCGTTGGGCGCGGCACGATGTGAAGTACCACCGCACCGGCCGGAAACGGCTTCACCACCCGATCGTCGGCGACCTGGACTTGAGCTTCGAAGCCCTTGAACTGCCAGCAGACCCGGGACTGCGCATCAACGTCTACACGGCAGATCCCGCCACACCCTCCGAGGACGCCCTGAAAGTCCTCGCCAGCTGGGCAGCCACCCAGCGTGAAACGACAAAGGCCGCCGTCAAGGAGAAAATGTGAGCCACCGTCGGACCGTCCTGATGGCCCTTGGGAAATCCCTATGAAGCGGACGGGCTTCCGCCCTCGTCGACCGCCGCGCCGGAAGCCGGTGCCGTAGTCTCGCTGGCCAGAGCCTTCTGCCGACGATAGATCTGGACCCCGATGACCGCGGGGATCACGGCTAAGGCGGTCGCCCGCATCCAGGGTCGGTCCAAGACATGCCCGCTGAGCGCGTCAAGGGAGAAGGGCCCGGGGCCTCCGATGGTGAATGATGCTGCGGCCATGCCCAGCACCGCGGGGTACTCGAGGCCGCCCTCGGTGGCGAAAAAGCCGTTGGGGGCATGGACGCTGGCCGCGACGCCCATCGTGGTTGCGGCGGCGGCGCCGGCGGCAGGGGTGGCAAGACCCAGGGCCAAGGCCACACCGGCTCCTGCTTCACCTACGCCAGCGAGGATGGCGCTTGGTTTTGCGGGGCGGAAGCCCATAGCGTGCATTCCCTTGCTGGTGCCTTCGATGCCTCCCCCGCCGAACCAGCCGAAGAGTTTCTGGGTTCCGTGCGCGATGAGCACACCTCCGAGAGCAACCCGGAACAGGGTCTGCGCGGCGGCTGCTGCGTTTGGACTGGTTGTTACACGGCGCATAGGGGTCCTCCTTGGTGTGGCATTGTCACTGCGCAGGCTCTCGTTGAAGCCCGATTCTACGTCGGCGACACGTGCCCGTCACGGGAAAGCGCGTCATCCCGGAGGCGGACCCAGGCCGCCGTCACGACTTCCCGGGCTTTCGGACGCGGCTCCGAACCATGTCCGGAGGTGGTGGAGCAGGTCGTTCTGGTCTTGGCCGATCCATGCGACGTGGCCATCCGGACGGAGCAGGACCGCGGGCGCATCCAGTTCTCCACCGACGTCCGTGACGTGGTCGAGCCGGTCCGCCCATCCTGTCACGGAGAGTTCGCCGGTCTGGTCCAGAAGCAGCCCGCGGCCTTCGCGGGTGAGCTCGTAGAGACGACCCGGTGACAACGGGATGTCGGGCAGTCGTTTGCCGAGCAGCTCGGGTCCTTCGCCGAAGTCGTAGCGGACCCCGATGGCGGTGACCTTCTCGGCCAGGAAACGGCGGACGTCCTCGAAGTCCATCAGCTCCGTCAGCAGCCTGCGCACGGCCTGCGGACCGGGCTCGGGGGAGATTAACTCGCTCTGGGCCCGGGTGAAGGTGAGGACGTCTTCGGCGACCGGGTGACGCTCGGTGTGGTAGCTGTCCAGCAGCCCGTCCGGCGCCCAACCGTTGACAGCTGCCGCGAGTTTCCAGCCGAGGTTGAAGGCGTCCTGAATGCCGAGGTTCAGACCCTGACCTCCCAGCGGCGGGTGTACGTGCGCGGCGTCGCCGGCGAGGAAAACCCTGCCTACTCGATATTGTTGGGCTAGCCGGGTGGCGTCGCTGAAACGGGACAGTGAGCGCGGTGAGCGGGCACCGAAGTCTGTGCCCGCATAAGCCCGAAGCTGTGTCCGGAATTCTTCCAGGGTCGGCGGGACCGAGCGATCCTCAGCCACGGTCGCTGCGGGCACGACGGCGCGATACAGGCCGTTTCCCGCGGGGCCGATGCCGAAGCCCTTGTGGGTCTTGCGCACCTCCCCCGCCACCTCGGCCAGCTCGTCCGCCGACATGGTCACCTTTACCTCGCCGAGAAGCCATTCCGTACTGGCGGACTCGCCGGGAAAGCCGATATCGACCAGTCTGCGCACCAGGCTGCGCCCGCCGTCGCAGCCGACCAGCCAACGCGACCGCAGCCGCGTACCGTTCGTGAGCTCCACCCTCACCTCGTCCTCGTCCTGTTCGAGCCCCGTTACCTCGCACCCGCGGCGAATTTGTGCGCCGAGCTCAACGGCGCGTTCGGCCAGAAGCCGATCGGTGACCGGTTGGGGGATGCCGAGGACGTAACCGTGGGCCGTGTCCAGGTTCACGGGCCCGGCACTGTCAATCCCGGCGAAACGGCCGACCCCACGGGGGTACTGCTGCCCATGTGCGAGGAACCGGTCCAAAAGCCCGCGCTGATCCATAATCTCGATGCTGCGCACGTGCAGGCCGAGCGAGCGGACCTCTTTGCCCGGCTCCTCGTCCTTCTCCAGCACGAGCACGTCCACATCGTGCAGTCGCAACTCGCTGGCCAGCATCATCCCCGTGGGCCCGCCTCCGCTGATGATCACGTCGTACATGTGAAGCCCCAATTCGACACCACCTTCCAGCCCGCGGTCCTGCGTGACTATGCCGCCCGGCACGGGCCCGTGTGCGCAAGTATTCTTGCCGCGGCCAACCATTCTTGTCGACGCCAGGGGCCTTGCGGCAAGCCCCCGTGCGAGCTGTATTCTGAAAATGGCAAGGGGATTTATTCGCTTTGCCGCTTGCATGCGCTGGATCGGTTCGCGAAGGTCCGGCCAGGTTGCTCCACGGTGTGCCAGCCATCAGGCGGCCGGTGCCCGCGGGGCAGGGCCGGCGCCCGCGGAGGTTTCAGCGCAGGTTGCTGAAGAACTTCCGGATGTCTTCGACGAGCAGGTCGGGGGCCTCCATGGCGGCGAAGTGACCGCCGCGGTTGAATTCGGACCAGTGCACCACAGCGTGTTCGAGCTCGACGCTGCGCCGGATCGACACGTCCATGGGGAATACCGCTACCCCGGTCGGCACTGTGGAACGTTCACTCGCGCCCCAGGCTCCGGCGTGCGCGGTCTCGTAGTAGCTGTTGGCCGAGGACCCGGCGGTGCCTGTCAGCCAATAAAGCATCACGTTGGTGAGCAACAGATCCCGGTCCACCGCGTCCTCGGGCAGTTCGGCGGCAGGATCGGTCCACTCCTTGAACTTCTCCACGATCCAAGCCAACTGCCCGACCGGGGAGTCGTGCAGCCCGTGCGCCAGGGTCTGCGGCCGGGTGATTTGGATCATCATGTAGCCGGACTGTTCGGTCTTCAGGTACTGCAAGTGATCCAGCCGCGCCCGCTCGGCCTCGGTCAACTCTCCCGCCTCGTCCGGGTTGACCTCGGTGAACGCGGAGAGCCCGTTCGCGTGCACGCCGATGACCTTGTCGGGGTTGAGCCGGCCGAGTCCCGGGGAGATGACCGCGCCGGTGTCCCC
The DNA here is from genome assembly GCF_042883665.1 of Arthrobacter sp. NPDC058192. NCBI lineage: Bacteria > Bacillati > Actinomycetota > Actinomycetes > Micrococcales > Micrococcaceae > Arthrobacter > Arthrobacter sp. NPDC058192. The sequence continues at coordinate 263,684 of NZ_JBHVVJ010000002.1, forward strand.
GCCCTGCGCGCCGTAGCGGTCGTAGCCGAGTCGGTCCATCAGGGCGGCGAAGGCCTTGGTCACCCGGTTGGTGTCCCAGCCGGCCTCGCCGGTGGGTCCGGAGAATCCGCTGCCGGGGATCGACGGGATCACCAGGTGGAACGCGTCCACCGGGTCTCCGCCATGTGCCCTGGGGTCGGTCAGCGGGCCGATGACGTTCAGGAACTCCACGATCGAGCCGGGCCAGCCGTGGGTCAGGATCAGCGGTAGCGCGTCCGGCTCGGGCGAGCGGACGTGCAGAAAGTGGATGTTCTGCCCGTCGATCTCGGTGGTGAACTGCGGATACTTGTTCAGTTCCCGCTCGTAGACGCGCCAGTCGTAGCCATCGCGCCAGTACTCGGCCAGTTCCTTGAGGTACCCCACCGGCACCCCGCGGCTCCAGCCGACCTCCGGCAGGTCCGTGGCCCACCGGGTTCTGGCCAGCCGGTCCCGCAGGTCGTCCAGGTCGGCCTGCGGAATGTCGATGGTGAAGGGACGGATTTCTCTGTTTTTCTCCATACCGGTAACTCTAGGTATCCGGTTAGGACAGGTTCGGTCCTAGGACTATGGCAGACTTCAAATCATGTGGGAAACCTCGGCACGGCTGCTGCGACTACTCTCCCTCCTGCAAACCCGACGCGAGTGGTCCGGCACCGAATTGGCCGAGCGACTGGAGGTCAGTCCCCGCACCGTGCGCCGCGATATCGACCGCCTTCGCGGCCTCGGCTACCCCGTGATGGCCAGCGCGGGCACCGCCGGTTACCGGCTGGGTGCAGGCGCTGACCTGCCGCCGCTGCTGCTCGACGACGACGAGGCCGTCGCGGTTGCGATGGGCCTGCGAACGGCCGCCGGCGGTTCGATCACCGGTATCGAGGAGACCTCAGTGCAGGCACTGGCCAAGCTCGAACAGGTGCTTCCGTCCCGGCTGCGCCACCGGATCAACGCCCTGCAGTCCATGGTCGTGCCGATGACCAACTCCGGCCCCACCGCCGACCCGAGCACCCTCACCGCCATCGCCGCCGCCTGCCGCGACTCGCTGCGCCTTCGCTTCGACTACCGCACCCACGACGGAACCAGCAGCATCCGCACCACCGAGCCGCACCGGGTGGTGCACGCAGGCCGGCGCTGGTACCTCATCGGCTGGGACGTCGACCGCCAGGACTGGCGCACCTACCGCGTGGACCGCCTCGATCCGCGCACGCCAGCCGGCCCCCGGTTCACGCCGCGCACCCCGCCTCCCCCGGATATCAGCGGCTATGCCTCGCGCGCGATCTCCACGTCGGCCTACCGCTACCAGGCCCGCTTCACCCTGCATGTCAGCGCCGAGACTGCGGCGGAGCGGTTTGCCCCCACCACCGGAGCGCTGGAGCCGATCGACGAGCACAGCTGCACCCTGCGGGCCGGGTCCAACTCGCTGGACGAGTTGGCCATCTACGTGACAACCAAAGGGTTCGACTTCCGGGTGCACGAACCCCCGGAGCTCGTCGAGCACGTCAGGTCGCTGGCAGCCCGGCTCGCCAGTGCGACCGACTAATGCCCCGGCCGGGTTGGCGGCGCCTCGCGGACCCTTGCCATCCACGCGGCCCTTCGGGATGATGCCTAAGCGGGGTGCTTTAGCGCCTAAGCCGAAAGGGGCGCCGATGCTGCAGGCATTTGGCTGGGGTCTGCTTGCCGGGTCCTCGTACTTCCTGGGTGGACTGCTCGCCCTGCGGTGGCGCGTCGGCAACAGCGTCCTGCTCGGCGTCCTGACCGGTCTCGGTGCCGGCGCCCTGCTCTCTGCCGTCGCCTACAAGCTCGTCGCCGAGGCCGGCCGACTGGCCGGCGGAAGCGGTTATGTCGGGGTGGGACTGATCGGCGGTGCCGTGGCGACGGCGTGGGTGGTGACAGGTGCCGTGCGCGGCCGGCGGCTGTCCGCACCTCCCGTCCACGAGCCCAGGTTCCTTGTGATCGGGCTGTCCGTGGTCGCCGAAGCGGTTGTAATCACCGGGGCGCTACTCAGCGGCTACGGCATCAGTGCCGCGGTGCTTGCCGCTGTCTTCCTCTGCGGCGTGCCCGAGGCCATGGCCGACACCGAACCGCTGCGCAAGTCGGGCATGACCGCCCGCCACGTCATGACCGCCTGGCTGGCCATGACGTTCTTGTGCGGCGCGTCGGTGGCCGTCTTCATGGTGCTGCTGCAGGCAGCCCGGCCCGAGGTGGTGGCGTTCGCGCTGGCCTTCGCCGGTGGCGGCATCCTGACGAACGTAACGACCCGCATGGTCCCGGAGGGGCTCCGGGACGCCGGCGCGGCCACCGGCATCGCGATCGCCGTCGGCTTCGGCCTCTCGTTCGCCCTTGTGGAGATCCTCGGCGGGCACTGAGGCTGCGGCCGGTTTAGCAGTTCTCGAACAGCCGATCGAGGCCAGCGAATCGGGTTTTGAGAATCGAAGAGGTGGTGAGGTAGGTGTGCGGCGCGGCCGTTGCCGTTGCCCGGGGACGCGAAATTATCTGGACAGTCAGTGCCCATGGTCCCTTGACGCTTGGCAAGCACCGGACGCAAAGTTCACACGAGAGCCATGCCTCTGATGGCCGATAGCCGTCCGGGCCCAGCCCTCATGCCGCAACAACCGCCGCACGGCGGACCACAATGCATCCCTTGAGCTCTTCCGAGGCGGAGCCGCCTGCGGTCAACCACGGGAGCGCTCCGGAACCCTCTTGGACAGGAGAAGTAAGGATGGATCTCGAGCAACCGCGCCTAGGCCCAAAGACGGTAACTGCGGCTATGGCCGCCAAAGACGCGGCGCGGGCATCCATTTCCGGGTCGCGGAAGAAAGTTTCGTACGGCGCCCAGGACCGCAGAGGACCACTCCTGTGGAATTCAGGCCTGGAAAGGCTCACCAACCGAACCCGTCTGCCGGGACAGCCAGCCGATGTTGGCATGAACCTGTTCTACGAGGACCTTGGGGGGAATCCCCTCTTTGGCCCGGGCGATCCCTCGGGGATCATTCCGAGGGACACGGATCAGGTTCCGCCTGGAAATATGGCTAATGCGGGAGGGCTGATTCTGCCTTGGTGCTCGAATTCGCAAGAGGTCCGCCAAAAGGCCATTGTTGTGTACCGCCTCGGGGAGGACCTGGATACGATCGAAGATCCCCTCCTGCATGTCTTCCAGTATTACTGGGACAACGTGGGGTACTTCTTGCCAGCCACCTTTGGGTCTTTCGACGAGAAGATCTCTATGGGTGAGGGGCCCAGCTCATCCCTCAATGTGGACTTCATCCTCGGCCCAGCAGGAGACCTGGTTGCCAGGGCGTGGGCTTAGAGGCCCGGCCTCTGTTAATCAAAAACACCTGAGGAGGTCACCATGACGGTCACTTTCAACCACACCATCGTCTACGCAACGGACAAGCGCCGTTCGGCGGAGTTCCTGGCCAAGGTGCTCGGACTGCCGGAACCCCAACCCATGTGGTCCTTCATGACCGTGCCACTTGACCACGGAGTGACCCTCGATTTCGCCACGGCGATCCGGCCCATCTCCCCGCAGCACTACGCCTTCTTGGTCAGCGAGGACGAGTTCGACGGCATCTTCGCACGGATTCAGGCCCAGGGCATCCCCTATTGGGCGGACCCGGCACGCACACGCCAGCAGCAAATCAACCACAACGACGGCGGACGCGGCGTCTATTTCGCCGATCCGGATGGGCATTTCCTCGAGGCCATTACACGGCCGTATGGATCGGGTGCCGCATAGGCTCGTAATACGGCTCAGGCCCCGGCGGCGCCGTACCCGGGCGCTGAGCCCCTGTCTCCCACCGGGCACGGCGCCCGGGCCCCATCACGTGCGGGGACGGCTTCAGATCCAGTCGTCTGAGACGCCCGGGACTGTGCCGTCCCGGTGCACCGCGATCATCTGGGCCGCGCTCATCCCCCTCAGGTATCCCTCGGCTGCCTGCGCGGCGGTGATCCCCGCGTCGAGGAGCCTCATCAGACCGTGCTCATCCGGCAACGCTGACAGCCCTGCCGCCCGCGAGGCCCCGGCCAAGACCTGCGCCCCGAATAGGATCATGCGACGCTCGACGTCGAGACCGCGCCTCTCGCCGTGGGCGGCACGCGAGAGGCCGTTGGCAAGCCTCATGCTGCGGGCATCCCGTGGAATCTGCGCGACGAAGTCGCCGCCGTACCGTACAGCGAGCCGGTAGACACTTGTCTTGACCTCGTTCGGGGTCGCCGGGCCGATCCCGAATTGCTCGATCCAGCCGCTGATGTCCTCGGCCCGAACTGGCTGGCCTGCGCCCGACTTCAGGCCGGCCAGCAGCCCGCTCAAGGTACCATCGTCGTCCTCGGCGTCGAGGAACCGCGAGATGCCGATCTGGAGGATGTCCCCCAGATCAATCCTGCGCGCCTGCACGGCGGCCCAGACCGCCTTGTTCCTCCGGAGCTTGCCGAGCAGGTCCTCCCCCAGCTTCTCCCCGAAGCCCTCCGGGTCCTCATAGAAGGACAGGGGGGAATGCTGGAAGCGGTCGAGGACCTCCGAAGGCATCGCCGCCCAGCGGAGCGCGGCCTCCGCGGCGTCGTGGTTGTCCTCGACGAGATCGTCGAGCCCATGCTCTTCGAGGAACGCGACGGCCTCCTCCGCCGTGGTGATCCCCGCGTCGACTAGGGCCACGGCAGTCTCCGGGGACGCCACGCAGAGGACTTCGCAGAAGTTATATGGAGTGGTCGTGAACTCGAACTCGGCCTTGCGCCCCCCGCGGCTCGTCCGCTTGGCGAGGGCGTCCATCAGGCTGTTGCCACTCGGGAGGTCGCGAGCGTAGGTCTCCACGACGCGGCGGTGCACATCGTAAGACGGAGCGTCCGGGAACCTCCTCCCCGGCACGGGATCGCTGCCCATACGTCCGAGACTAGACCCTTCCCGCGCCATCAGAGGTCCTCGGGACGGGGACGCCGGATGCCTTGAGAGCAATGGCCGACCGATTTCGTCTCGTCCCGGTCGGCCAGTTGCCGATTCTCATTTGGCCTTCTTAGCTTTAAAATTGGGCATGGTTTACCTAGTCGTTTTCGCCCTCATCGTGATTTCGGCCGTGCTCTGGCTTATCTTCATCATCGCCCGCGGCATATTCAGACTCCTATCCTCAGCGATCGGCTTCTTAGTAACCGAGCGGCCGAATCAAGGCCGCCCGGCCGCACCAGCCCTCAGCCCCGGGATCAGTGTCCGCTGGACGCCCGCACGCCGCTATGAGGCGGCCCGCGACTTGGCTGACTGGCAGATGCGTTTCGACGCGACGCTTTCGGGTGTCAGCGCATACTGATGTGGCTGCGGTTTTCCCAGCCGACGTCGGACGGCCGGCAGCGGGCGTGCATCTTCGTCCCCGAACAGCACCGCCACCACCCGGGAATGGAGGACGGTGTACCGCACATGCCGTTAGACGGTCGCGCCTTGAGACGGGCAGGTCCTGGCGCGGCATGGTTGGGCTGCGCCGCACCCATGTGCTGAGTTAGGTGCGAGGGAGTCCGACGGCGCGGGTGATGAGGGCGTCGAACTGGCGGTCGCTGAGGAGGCCGCGGGCGGTGATCAATGGCTTGGCGCCGTATCCGACCGCGTAGCGGGTCTTGGGAGTTGAGGCGGTCACAGCCTTTCCGATCGCGTCGGCGATGACCGACGGCGGGGAATTACGGTTCCCGTTCGTCTCCGATCGCAGCGACTTCGCGACGGCCTGGGCGTGTGGGGCGTAGGGACCGTTACCGGACGTGGCCTCCACGTTATCGGCGGCGATCGCTCCCCATTCGGTCGCGATGCCGCCGGGCTCGACGATGACGACGTCGATTCCGAACGGCTTGACCTCCAGGCGGAGGCAGTCGCTGAGGGCCTCAAGCGCGAACTTCGTGCCGTGGTACCAGCCGCCCAGCGGGGTGTAGATCTTTCCGCCCATGGACGTGATGTTCACGATCGTGCCCGAGCGCTGGCTGCGCATGTGCGGCAGCACCAGCTGGGCCAGCCGCATTGCTCCGAAGACGTTGACCTCGAACTGGCGCCGGCCCTCATCGATGTCGACATCCTCGAGCGCGCCGTAGGATCCGTAGCCGGCGTTGTTGACCAGGACGTCGACGCGGCCGGTCTCGGTGATGATGTGGTCGATGCCGGCCTGGATGGACGCGTCGTCGGTGACATCCATCGCCAGCGGGCGGACGCCGTCAGCGGCAAGGCCCTCCAGCCGGTCGGTGCGCCGTGCCGCCCCGTAGACGGTGAAGCCGAGGTTCTGCAGCTTCCTGGCGGTCGCTTCTCCGATTCCGGAGGATGCGCCGGTGACAAGTGCGGTCTTGGTGGTCATGATGGTGCTCCCGATGTAATATGAATCGTGGTTCACTTAAATAATGAACCCGCATTCACTTTCATGCAAGTCCCGGCAGGAGAATCGTTCGTGACCACGCAGCAGCGCCCCATGCGGGCCGACGCGATACGCAACCGCGCCAAGATCCTCGACGCCGCCCGGGCGGAAATCGCTGCCCAGGGCCCTGACGTGGGCATGGAGGCCATCGCAATCGCCGCGGGAGTGGCAGTCGGAACTCTTTACCGGCACTTCCCGACGAAGACCGACCTGGTGGGCGCAGTACTGGCCGAATACATCGAACAAATCACTACAGAAGCCGAGGCCGCCCTGGAGCGCGTTCGCGAAGGCGCATCACCGCTGACGGTCATCATCGCTTTCCTGCACGAGGTCATCCGCGTTTCGGCGATAAACGAAGCGGCGAAATCGGCAGCACCGGCATTGGGTGCCTCTGCGAACGTCGACGAGACACGTGCGGCGACGGCACTGTCAGAACTCATCAACCAGGGAATCGCGTCCAGGCAGATCCGGCCCGACCTCACCGTCGCCGATATCTACGTCCTCATCTCCTCCGCACCACTGGATCAGCCCGAGTCGGTCCGCGAACGGTGGGCCGGACTCGTCCTGCCATGCCTCACGGCTGACGCCGCCCACATCAATCTCGACGAGGTTGCACGACGGTAAAGCCTTACCTGTTTCCGGCAGGCGCTCTAGGTGTGGGTTGCTCAGGCGAAGCCGAACATCAGCCACGCCTGGTGGGCGGCCCAGTCGGGGTACAGCCCGCCCATGGCATCGAACACTTCCCGGTCGCTGGAGGTCTCCTCCTTTAGGCGGCCGAAGTCGGTGAGATAGCGCTTCGTCCACTCGATGGCCTCCGGGGTGTCCGCCGCGCCCGGTTTCTTGTGGCCGGCGACCGCCGTCTTCGGGTTCAGTGCCGCCAGCCGGTCCAGGGCGGCCATCCAGTTCTCACGGATCTCGGGGGTGAGCTTGGCGACGTACTGGTGGCACTGGTTGTACAGGACGTCCCCGCCGACGACGAGGTCGATCGAGGGCACGTACAGGGAGGTGCTGTCTGCGGCGTCGGTGTGGCCCTGCTCGATGATTCGCAGTTCGTGGCCCTCCAGGTGGAAGACCTCCTCCGGGTAGGGCTCGGGCACCGTGATTGCAGCCGGCAGTTGGCCGGGCAGGAGCTGGCGGTAGAACGCCACCGGCTGTTCGCGCGCCAGCTCCACCGACTTCGGTGTGGCTATGCCGCGGGCGCCGGGGAACTGGCGCAGCAGCACGCTCAGACCCGCGAAGTGGTCGAGGTGGCCGTGGGTGATGTAGATCGTCGTGAGGTTGCGGTGGTGAAGTCTGACCCAGGCGACCAGCGCCTCAGCCTCGGCGACGGTGGTGAGCGGGTCCACCAGCACCGCTTCGCTCTCGCCGTAGATCAGCGTCGACGTCATCGGATCCCAGGCCATCGGCGGCCCGAACGGCCGGGGCCTATCCCCCACCAAAGGTTTCCCCGGTGCGTCGAAAACGTTAAAACCCAGCGTGGATGTCATGCCGATCGGGTCCTCTCTATGACCAGGCCCCCCGATTCCCCGGATCCGGAGGGGCCCCGCCAGAACGTTCAGCCCCTCGGGCGCCGTCCGGGAACTGGCCGGCCTCCGGCCACTAATGCAACTGTCCCTGCCAGTCACCGGGCACCCGTGAGACCGGTCCGGGGGCAGGTTGGTCCAGCGGGTGATGCGCCGGGGGCGCCAGCTCCGGGCCGTCAAAATACGTGGAACTGCGGTAGTCCCAGAACCAGTCCTCGCCCGGTTCGAAGCTGCGGATGACCGGGTGCCCCGTGGAACGGGCGTGGCCGGTGGCATGCTGGGAGGGCGAGTTGTCGCAGCAGCCGATATGGCCGCACTGGGCACACCGCCGCAGGTGAAGCCACCAGCCGCCGCCGGCTTCGCATTCAACGCAGCCGGTCCCGCTGGGCGGCACCGAAACATCGATGCCGTCGGCATCGCCCATGGCGGCCTCCTCGCTCGGGTACGCGTGGAACAAGGCCAACTTTACGCCGGCCGGACCGTCCCGGGGAGGGCGGCAGTCCTACTTGTCAGGGGCCGGCGGATGCCGCAACCTGTCGGGGTCCGTCTCGAGCGCGGCGCGGTCCCATTGTCCGGCCTCCGCTACGGCAACGTACGTCGAATGCAGGAACTGCAGCAAATACTGGTCGGGGTTGGCCGCGAGGCGGACCGCCTCATAGGGCAGCAGATAGAGTCCCGACTCTTGGTCGTAGGCTGCCTCGGCCGGGTTCACCGGGTACCCGGTGAACCCTGCAGGCTCCGGGTAGGCGTAGGCATAAAACGCACCCTCGTCCCCGCCGCCGGGCCAGAAACCGCAACTGCTGGCTTCGTGGGAGTAACCCTCCTCCATGACCCAGTCGGCGCAGTTCGGGACCCCTCCCGGGTGTCTGGGCGCCGGCCGGCCGGAGAACCGCGTGCAGGCCAGATCCATTCCTCCCCAGAAGAAGTGCACGGGGCTCACCTTGCCCCGGAAGTAGGACCTGAACACGTTGAGCAGGCGGTCCGCCTGGACCAGTTGGTGCCAGAAAAGCCGGGCGGCTTCGCTGTTATAGGAGGCGTGCAGGTAGTCCTCGGCGAACGGTATGGCCGGTTCGACCTCGTTCGGCACCGCCCGGATAGCGGTCTGGATGCCGAGCCGGCCCAGGGCATCGAAGGTCTCGGCATAGAATTCCGCCACCGGCTTCGGGCTGAGCTTAACCGTCGCGCTCATGCCGTTGCTTGTGCGCAGCCGCAGGACGTGCTCACAGAAATCGAATTCCATGTCGAAGGCACCATGGCCGTAGGGGACGGACGACGTCGTCAGCCCGCGCGGGGTGACGTACAGCGTCACCTGCCACCAGTGGTTCAGCATCGGCGCGTGGGCCATGCGGATCTTGCCCACGATCTGGGTCCACAGGTGCAGGGTGTCCCGGGTCCCTGCCCAGTCCTGAACCCTGAGCTCTGGCCACCAACTGCCAGCACCGTTCGCTGCAGGGACTTCCATGCCACGGCCTCGCTTCCGGGTCCCCCTCGCTTCCGGGTCCTGCCCGCGGCGCCGAGACCTCCCGTGCCGCAAGAGTATCCGGCGCTACATCGGCGGGCACCCCCCGCTCTCAGGCTATCCCCGTCTGCAGCAGAGGTCGAGGAGCGATCGGCCCCATCAGCCAGCCCTGCAGTACAGACCTTTCTGGAGGTTCGCCTTCTAAAAAATGGCCACGCCATGGGCTGCCCGCTGCATCCAAGGAGGTTTTCTACCTCCCTTGACTTTCGTTCCGGATGAGGCCACTGTGGGGTCCCGAGGGCAGCGTCCCCGGCCGAAGACCGGCCGGGGGGCGACAAGGAAAGCGCATGGCGACCCCCGTAGCGCAAGCCCCGCAGCATTGGCCTGGCGCCCGCCGCCGCCACACCTTCCCGGGTCGCCAGTGAATCCGATGCCGCCCTTTCATGGCGCGCCCGACCCAGGGGAGGCCGGGATGAATACCATCGACGAAAGCAAACAAGGTGCAGCCTGCAGCCGCCCGGTGAACCCCGGAAAGGTCGTGGTCGTCCCGGTCTCAGACGTCGCCAGGAGGGCCCGGACTGGCCTGGCTGGTGCGCGCTCTACATGGTGCGCGAGCATGCCGGGGAGGAGTTGACGACATGAACAGCGACTACGACGTGATTGTGATCGGAGCCGGCTCCCCCGGCGAGCACTGCGTGGGCGCCCTCGCCGAGGGCGGCCTGCGCGTGGCCGTGGTGGAACGGGAACTGGTCGGCGGCGAATGCTCCTACTGGGCATGCATCCCGTCCAAGACGCTGCTGCGGCCGGGTGAGGCCGTCCATGCGGCACGTGAGGCAGCCGCCTCCGCAGAGGTCGACGTCGAGGCGGCGCTTGCCTGGCGCGACTTCATGGTCTCGGACTACTCCGATGCCGGACAGGAGCGCTGGCTGGCCGATAACGGCGTCGTCCTTCTGCGCGGCACCGGCCGCCTCGCCGGTCCGGGCGTCGTCGAGGTCGACGGCGAGCGGCACACTGCCCGGCACGTGGTCCTCGCCAACGGCGCCGCTCCCGTCATGCCCCCGGTCCCGGGCCTGCGCGAACTCGAGGGTGTCTGGACCAGCCGCGAGGCGACCTCCATGAAGGCCGTCCCGCGGCGCCTGCTCATCCTCGGCGGCGGGCCGGTCGGCGTCGAAATGGCCCAGGCCGTGCGCCGCTTCGGCGGCGAGGTGGCACTGGCCGACAACTCCGCGCATGTCCTCGGCCGGGAGCCAGCACCCCTGGGCGAGGCCCTCGGCGACGTCTTGCGCGGCGAGGGCATCGAGCTCGTCCTGGGCGCGGCCGCGACCACTGCGCGGCGTGACGGCGAGGACTACGTGCTGGAGTTCGACGACGGCCGGCAGCTGCGCGGGGACCGGCTGCTCGTCGCCACTGGGCGGCGCCCCCGGGTCCGTGAAATCGGCCTGGAGACCGTCGGCATCGAACCCGACAGCCACGGAGTTCCTGTCGATGCTCACCTGCGCGTGGCGGAAGGACTGTGGGCAATCGGCGACGTCACAGGGATCTGGCCGCTGACCCACGTAGGAAAATACCAGGGCGATGTCGTCGCCGCGAACATCCTCGGGGAGCCACGGGAGGCAAACTACGAGGCCGTTCCCCGCGTCACCTACACGGACCCGCAAGCCGCGGCGGTCGGCGCCCCCGAAAGCCGCTTCAGCGCCACGGTCCCGGTCTCCGAGGTGTCGAAGACTGCGACCTACACGCGCGCCTACGCCGAGAGCAACGGCTTCCTCACGCTCCTCAGCGACGGCGAACGGCTCACCGGCGCCTACGCGCTCGGCCCGGAAGCCGGTGAGTGGCTGCAACAGGCAACACTGGCCGTCCGGGCCCACGTCCCGCTCGATGTCCTCAGCGACACGATCCAGCCCTTCCCGACATTCTCGGAAATCTACGTCTCCGCGCTGAAGGCACTGCGCGGGGAAATCGCAGCTGAGCGCAGGCCGGTGGGCGCGGGACCATCCGCGGCGGACTGAGAAGAGGAGATGCGATGAGCAACGCAGCTGCCGCTTCGCCGGCGTCACGCGAGCCGGATTTGCCGGGGCAAACCGTGGTGGTGATCGGCGGCAGCGCCGGTATCGGGCTGGAGACGGCACGGCGTGCCCGGGCCGAGGGCGCCGGGGTCATCCTCGCCGGCCGTGATTCCGCGAGGCTGGAGCAAGCGGCCAGGGAGCTCGGCGCCCTGGCCACAGGGGCGTTCGATGCCAACGATCCGGTTGCCCTCGCCGAGTTCTTCGAGCATCTCCCGGGACCCGTCGACCATGTCATGGTGACCGCCGGGCGCCCCTACTACGCCCGCCTGACCGACATGGACTTCGAAGAGGCGCGCCGCGCCCTCGCGGCGTCCGCCATGCTGATGCTCGGCGTCGCCCGCTACGCCTCCGGCAAGGTCCGCCCGGGGGGCACGCTATTGTTCATGAGCGGGACCGGGGGCCGCCGTCCGGGCCCCGGGCTTGGGGTCATCTCGGCCGTCACGGCCGCGCTTCCCGCCCTGGCAGCCAATCTGGCGCTGGAGATCGCGCCGGTCCGGATCAATGTCATCGCCGCAGGCTTTGTCGACACTCCCCTGTCTGCATCGCTCCTCGGCGCCGGGCTCGATGATCGTCGCAGCGAGCTCCGCACCACGCTGCCGATCGGCCGCGTCGTGGGACCGGCCGACGTCGCCGCGCTGGCCGTGCACATCATGACCAACACCGCCCTGACCGGGGCGACATACGACATCGACGGGGGGCAGCAACTCCTCGGAGGACACTGACGCGGGCCACGCCTTCCCCCTCCGGTTCGATACCGGTCGCTCCGGGCCGGCAGTTGCTGTTGGCTCGTGCAGTAATTCAAAGAGCCCCCGAGCGGGACAAACGATAAGTCGAAGGGGTCGGCACGCTGCAGTGCGCGGTTTATCGCGTGGCGATCCGGTCAGCGTTGTTGCTCATGCGTTCGAGGACGCTGACGGCGATGGCGTACTCGTCCGTTCCGATACCTGCCGTGAGCTCATGCCGGGTCGCTTCCACTAGCCTGGAAGCCTCCGAATGCAGGGCGTAGCCGGCCCCGGTCAGGGCGAGACGACCGTCGAGCAGGAACACGAGTTCCTTTCGGACGAGCGCGGCCAGGTCCCGTTCGTGTCCGCCGTCGGCTGTGTTGAATGGGCGCAAAATATCCCGTATCTCTGCCGGGGTGGCGGATGCGGAGCTCAACGTGTTGAGGACCTGCCACTGTCTTCTGGTCAGGTGGAGGCGGGCCAGCGTGGAATCGAGTTGTGCCTGCAGTGAGGCGTCCAGGCGCTTGACCCAGTATCCGATAGGCCTGTTCACCATGCCATCGTCGCAGGAGCCGCGTGCCCGGGCAAGGTCCGCTGACCGAGCCCCTCATCCCCCGAATGGCAATCGGCCAGGTCTGGAACTCCGGCGCCCCCCCGTGCTTCTTGACGAAGATTGCTGTCGTGTCCGGCCTGCCGGCCGCTTGCGCGGGTTCTGGATACCGACGGCGGAAACAATGCCACCGAGAATCAGCAGCACCGCCGTCACGGTCAACGCCCGGTGGAATCCGTCGAGTTCAAGTTTGCTGCCCACGATGAGGCCCACCAGCGCGATGCCGATCAGGCCCGCAACCCTGCTGACGGCGTTGTTCACGGCCGAGCCGATGCCCGCCTGCTGTGCCGAAACCGAACCGAGAATCGCACCGGTAAGTGGTGCGACGGTCGCCGAGAGCCCTAATGCGAACAAGAGGATTCCGGGCATCAGCTGGGTCCAGTAGTTGACCGGCACTTCAGAGGCGAGCATCAGGAAGTAGCCGCTTCCGGCGAGAACCGGGCCGAAGGCCATGAACCAGCGCGGGCCAAACCGTCCGGCCAACGAGCCAAACCACGACGCCAGGAGGATGCTCACGATGCTGACGGGAAGCAGCGCGAGGGCAGCAAAAGTCGCCGGAAAGCCTGCGACTTGCTGAAGGAAAAGCACGATGATTAACCCGCCGATCGACAACGCGGCGTAAATGAAGGCAGTGGCCACATTGCCGACCGCAAAGTTTCGAACCGAGAAGAGGCTGAGCGGCAGGAGCGGTTGCCGCGCGGTCTTTTCGCGCCAAATGAACCCGGCCAGGCACAGAATGCCGATGACGAAGGGCATCTGAAGGACCGGGCTTCCCCAGCCATAGTTGCCTTGTTCGATCAGCGCGTAGACCGGCCCCGCCAGCGCGAGCACACAGAGCACGGCGCCCGGGTAGTCGATGCGAACTCCTTCCTTCCGGACATCCTTGGCCCGCAGCACGCCCAACAGGTGCAAGGTCACAGCAATGGGCAGGACGTTGATTCCGAAGACCCAGCGCCAGCCCACCGAGTCGACGAGCACACCGCCGAGCAAAGGACCCGCGATGAATGCCACGGTTGTACCCGCTGTCCACTGCCCGATCGCCTTCGCGCGGGGTTTTTCCTCGAAGTTTGACGTGATAAGGGCCAGGGAACTGGGCACCAGCAGGGCGCCGGCAACACCTTGAAGGGCTCTTGCCAGGATCAGCACCTCCGCCGTGGGTGCCAGCGCACACATCACTGACGTCACACCGAATCCGATCAGGCCTGCGCGGAGAACCACAACGCGTCCCAGCAGATCAGAGAGCGAACCGGCGACCAGGATCAGCGAACCCAAGGTGATCAGGTAGGCATCGACAACCCATTGCTGGGTAGTGAGGCCGCCGCCCAGTTCACGGGAAACGGCTGGCAGCGCAACGTTAATCACGCTGCTGTCGAGAAACGACACAAACGAAGCGAGAATCGCGATCCACAGCACGAGCCTCTGCGTACGTGTCGCCGATAGGGAGCCCACACTCCCAGTAAACACCCCCGCGCCTGCAGGTGCCTTGGCTCAGCCCCGGGTGCATTCCGGTCAGGACCTGGCTTCTGCACACCTCAGCGCTCTATCCGACGACCTTGGACGTCGGGCGGATGCAACCCTTATAGAGGCGGCGGTATGCTTCACCATCAGCCTTGAGCCCTTCTCCATCGTCAGGGACCTCCAATGGCCATCATCCGCACGACTTCCGGGTCGAGGCCGGCGCGATGCGGGCGCAGGGGCCGCTGGCAGCAGCCGAAGACTGGACGGGTTGACTAGCCACGAGTCCCTTCGACGATTCCCGGTTTGGTTCATGAGCTAAACGTGGAATCCAATTGCCGCATGGACTGATTGGACGGCGCTCGCTCCCTCTCCAACCGCTGCAGCGACGCGCTTCATTGAGCCCTTGCGGACGTCGCCGGCGGCGAACACCCCAGGGATGCTGGTTTCGAAGGGAAGCGGCCGTCGCCCGAGGGATGACCAGCTTGCACCGAGTTCCGACGGGTGCAGGTCCGAGGCGGTCAGGATAAAACCTTGGTTGTCGAGCGCGAGCCCGTTCAGCCAGCTTGTTGCGGGGACTGCGCCGATGAAGCAGAACAGTCCTGCACACTCGATGAGAGTGCGGTTACCCGACTCCCGTTCCGTTATCTCAACAGCAGTGAGTTGGGTTTGGCCCTGGAGGCCCGACACCACAGTCGCTGCATGGATGGAGACCAGCGGTTCTGCGGCCAGCCGGTCTGCGAGGTAGCGGGACATATCAGCTGCGAGATCGGCACCGCGGACGACGAGGTGGACGGCGCTTCCGCGCGACGCGAGATACAGCGAAGCCTGACCGGCCGAATTCGCGCCGCCGACAACTGTGACCGGCTTACCGGCACACCATTTGGCTTCGAGCTCAGTTGCAGCGTAGTAGATTCCGGCGCCTTGGAACTTCTCCCAGTCTGGCAGGGGAAGAGACCTGTACCGGGCGCCCGTGGAGATGATCACGGCCCGGCTTTCGAGGCTGGTGCCGTCCGTCAGCGCGAGCCGGATTACGCCGGTGTCAACGTCGAGTGCTGTGACCCCGCACGGTGCCGAAAGCTGAGCGCCGAACTTGAGTGCCTGCACGATCGCCTTCCCCGTCAGGTCCGTCCCGCTTATCCCAGTGGGGAAACCGAGATAGTTCTCGATTCGCGAACTTGCCGCAGCTTGTCCGCCAGGACCGACCATGTCGAACAAGACAGTTGCGAGGCCCTCAGATGCGCCATAGACCGCAGCGGCAAGTCCAGCCGGACCTGCGCCAATCACTGCCAGATCCACCTTTTCGTCGGCCGCTCGACGGTATGAGAGTCCGAGTTCGCGGGCCATGAGCTCTGCGGTCGCTCGGCGCATCACCTTGTCGGGAGTGATGACGACCGGGAGGTCCTCTGTCTCGACCTGCACGGCCCTCATGAGCGCCTGCCCGGCAATGGAATCGGCCTCAACATAGAGATGGGTAAGTCGTAATCGCGCCGCGAATGTCCGGAGTTCCAGTGAAGCTGCGGAGAGACGGCTCCCCACGATCTCGACGACTCGGGCAGCTGAGTTATTGCGAAGGAGTTCTCGCCGCGCGAGAAAGGCGCGCAACAGAATATCGGATAACTCGGCGTCCTCATTCATCAGCCGGCGAAACTGGGCCGGCGGAATCCTATGAATTCGTCCTGCTTGCACCACCCGCCCCGTCAGGTACACGGCTTGACCGGTGAGCAAGCTCAGCTCACCGATGAAACGGCCCGGGCCATGGCTGACCACGACCTCCTCGGGTGCATCGTGGGTGGCGGCCCGGATCAGATCCACCACTCCCCGCTCAATGACGATGAGATCGTATGTTTCGTCGCCGGCCCGGAACACGGTGTCGCCGACGGCAACGTCTTGCGCGACGGCGTAACTCCAGAGGCGTCTGATCTGCTCGGCTGAAAGGACCGGGAAGGCGACACCTGCGTTCACGTCGACGGGGTTGTCTTTGGGCATCGGAATCCATTCTCAGTGATGGGGCTCGGCCGATTCCCGCGGACCGGAGAACGACCGCTAACGCTGGTGTGGCGGACGGTCGGCGTCGAGAACGCTTAGCTGGTCACCGATCTGGACGTCGAGAGATGCTCCGACCTTCGTACTATCAGAGTTGTCAACGCTTGCCAACGCCGGACGGGCCTGTCGCTCGAAGAGACTGCCATGCCGCCCTGACTCGCAGTCGTGTCCGAGGCGGAAGTGCGGAGAGGTCTGACCGAGTGCGGTCGAAGGACACCCCGTTTCCCGTCACGTGCCGGCCGACAGCTGGGTCGAATTGGCCTCACGACCGGGGCGCCCCGGGCGAATGCCTTCTCTATGTCAGCCGGGGACCGCCTGTGCCATTCATGGAATTGCGCGTAACTGCCCTCATACCAGGCCTAGCGCGGGCCCGGGGCACTGAGATCCCAGCCGGGTCGGAGTTCGCTGGGCGCGGCCCGGAGGTCGCTTCGCAGATCGTCGACCGACGGGCGCCCTGCCAGGGTGCTGCATTCTCTTGACAGGGCCCGCGTGTCCGAGAAAAGTGGGCCACGAGGGCAGCGTCCTCGGTCGAAGAACGGCCGAGAGGCAACCACACGGAGTGCGCGGCGGCCCCTGCAACGCCTACGCCTCGGCGTCGGCTTTTGTGCAGTCATCGGCACATGTTGCATTGGCCGCCAAGGGACGCGGGAACCGTCACCAGCCGGTAAGTCCTGGTGTCGCAATCGGACGAGATTGGGATCGTGGCAGAAACCGACTGCCGAATACCGAAGGAGAAAACAATGACTACTGAAACGACGGCGGCAAACGCCGCCACGCCGCTCATGGGAATCACCACGGATCTCAAGCTCGAGGTCGTTGTTATCCCCGTCAGTGACGTCGACCGGTCGAAAGCGTTCTATGCGAGCCTGGGCTGGCGCCTCGATGCGGACTTCGGGTTCGACAATGGCTTCCGAGTGGTGCAGTTCACACCGCCGGGTTCACCTGGGTCGATCCAGTTCGGTGACAAAATCACGAATGCAGCTCCGGGGTCTGCCGAGGGCATCTACCTGGTCGTCTCCGATATCAGCGCGGCGCGCAGCGAACTCGCTGCCAGGGGCGCAAAGATCAGCGAGGTGTTCCACCCACAGGTCCCGGGCGCGCAGTTCCAGCCCCTCGGGCCCGACGGACGGAGCGATGGTGCTGATGCAGAGCGGGCCAGCTATGGGTCCTTCGCCACGTTCGTGGACCCGGATGGGAACAGCTACCTGCTCCAGGAAGTCACGAGGCGACTCCCCGGTCGCGTCGAGTCGAGCGCCACATTGTTCGGGTCGGTGACCGACCTGGTCGGCGCCCTCAAGCGGGCCTCTGCCGCTCATGGCGAACATGAAGCCCGCAACGGCGGTGAATACGACGAGCAGTGGCCCGAATGGTACGCGGCCTACATGGTGGCTGAGCACCACGGCACTGAGCTGCCCCGGTGAGTCTCCGACAAAGTTCAACGCGGGCAAACACAAAAATTAAGGAAAGAAAATGACCACCATCAAGCTGCACGCGAAGACGAGTGCGACTCCCGAACAATTCATCGCCGCCCTGACCGATTTCGGGCCGGGCCGTGCAGAGCTGTTCGGCAACAGTGCCGATAGGTACCTGAAGGTTCATGACCGCGGGAACACCCAGGCCGACGTGACCGAAGGCTCCAGCGGAGTGTGGGAGCGGCTGCACTACGACTGGTCGAATCCGGCACACGTAGTACTGACCACCACCGATTCGAACGCATGGGGCCGGAACTCCGGTCACACCTACGACCTCACCGTGAACCCGGACGGCACGACCACCGTGGACTACACCGCAGTCCGTGAAGGCAAGAACCTGCGCGGACGGCTCCTGGAAGTTGTTGTCGCAAGCGTCGGCAAGAATGTGCTCGTGAAGGCATTCCATAACACCGTCAAGGCGATCGATGCCCGAACAGCATCCCACAAGGCGGCCGAGTAAGCAGACGGCCCGAACCGTCCGCTTTGACATAATGGAACGGCGGAGCTGAGCCAGCTCACCTCACCCGTCCTGACCATCGACGCCGCGAACGTCAACTACGCCCACCTCCGATTCGGCGACGAGTGAAGGAGACAACCTTCTCTGGTGCTCCTTCAGCGCTTCCGCGGCAACCTCGACACCTGTGATCCGGTTCTGGTCGACATACTGGCACGCCAGCGTAAGGTGGTCCTTCTCGAGAACACCGGGGTGGCCTGTCATCGGGCGCGGTGCCGGTCACCGGGACGCCGAAGGCCCGCAACGCGATCGCCTTCCTCGACGCGCAGCGTCAGAGGGACCCAGCAGGGACAATGTACACACATCAAAGGCAAAACCCAATGGATTTGCACGCTACTGCAAGTGCCCCAAGAGCTACAGGAATGATCTGAGCCTCGCGTGAAGCTGGGCCGCGTCCTCTTCTGAAGCCAGGTCCGCGGACACCTCAACGTCGACTATTCGCTGCCCAGGGCCGGGGACAGCCTCGACAGTCAATATCCCATTCTCCGTCTCCACGGGCGCCGGTCGGGCGGTCCCAACAAGCCTCCCTTCCTCATCTAGGACCAGCTGCAGCCTTACTTTGTTTTCCGTCGTCATGTCCGCTCCTGTTTCTAGAAAGGCCCATCCCACGCGAAGCTGCACACGGTAGGTCCATCATTCTGAACGACCGCCGTGTAGATCCACCCCGTACCGCCTTGACTTTTGCTAATTTCCTCGACGACCAGTGGGCCTCCGGGATTGCTGATGGGATGGGCTTGGAAGTATTCTGTCCCTGCATCTCGGCCGTTACCGAATATGAAGTTATGAGTCACTTTCTGCCCGGGCGCTACGGTGCCGCCGCTAACTCTAAACGCCATGTCATCCGCCTTTCATGCGTAACGTGATCATCAGAATTTCAACTGCTATGCGGATTTAGTTCGCCACATTTGCTGGCGACCACTATGCGATCGGAGCCAGCCCCAACCCGGGGCCATTGGCCTGCTCTCCAAATCGTCCCGTCATGTGCGTTGGCAGTACTTGCGTATGGAGTACCTTGGCTACTTAAAATTAGCAGGCGCGCTACTGGAGCGCATCGAGTACCTCACGCTATCCAGACCAACATGTATAACTCTCCATTCTGTATCTGCGCTTGGGCCTAAACACAGTCGCGCAGTTCGAACATCTAACTGGCCGCGGCTCATTCACGACGTACTTGTTGCCAATGAATGTATGTACGATCAGGGACTTCGGGTGATCAGCGTCCACAATTCCGGTAAAAACGAAGTCATACATGGTAAGAACCCTGCCACAACCCTTACATTCCGCTCTTTCGAGATAGTACTCGTCCCCCGCCAGGGCACCCTCTTTAAGGTCTAGAAGACGTTCCATCTTCGAAATGTCCTCAGAATCCGACTTTGTAAACTCAGCCTTGAGTTCTGAAGTACTGGGACTCAGCTTCTCAAACTCGGCGGCGGTGAGTGATGTCACTTGGTTGTAGTCGAACATTTTGTGTTCACCTTCTCCTGGATTTCCGCATTGCGCAGCTTCGCCAAGTCAACAGGGCGGGCATTATCCCCGCGTTACTCCAGCCTGACGTTTGGCGCTGCGTTCCATCGCTACATTTATTGAGTACAGCCGTACCGCTCCATACGGTATGACAACTTGGGATTAATAGTCGCGCAGTTCGAACATCTAACTGGCCGCGGTTCATTCACGACGTACTTGTTGCCAATGAATGTATGTACGATCAGGGACTTCGGGTGATCAGCGTCCACAATCCCGGTAAAAACGAAGTCGTACATGGCAAGAATTCTGCCACAACCCTTACATTCCGCTCTTTCGAGATAGTATTCGGCACCCGCCAGGGCACCCTCTTTAAGGTCTAGAAGACGTTCCATCTTCGATATGTCGTCAGAATCCGACTTTGTAAACTCAGCCTTGAGTTCTGAAGTACTGGGACTCAGCTTCTCAAACTCGGCGGCGGTGAGTGAGGTCACTCGGTTGTAGTCGAACATTTGCGTTCACCTTCTCTGGACTTCCACGTTGAGCAGCTTCACCAAGTCAACAGGGCGGGCGTTATCCGCGCGTTACTCACAGTGTTATTCCGCCCTGAGATTGACCTGGCATTCGTTATGGCTGCCACGGCCGGCGGCGGTGAGTTTCGTCGTCGTACTGTCCCGTACATCGCAGGGAGGGACTTGGGGCCGGTTTCCGACAGTCCATATCCTTTCGACGGGCGTCGCCCCGGCCGCCCCAGTAGATTTTTGCCCGGGCAGAAGCCGGCATGCTGCGCAAGTACGTTGATGCACTTGACGCGCGAGTGTCCGCAGCAAGGGACGTAGAGTTGGTCTACGGCGGCCTGGCCTGGCTAACATGGGCCCGCGACTACATCGACGCCAAGGACCCCTGCTCCGCCCCGTCGAGGTTCCCGTCCTGGCAGACTACCGAGATGAAGACCTTGTGCCCTTTCTCGACGGCTAGAGCCCACATAGACCGCAAGGGATGAGGTAGATGCGTCATCGCTTTGAGTACGCGACGCTGCACAGAGACCATCGCGTCCATCGCGGAAGGCCTCAAGATGGTTGAGATGCTCCTCATCAAGGACCACAGCCGCATGAAGCTCGACGCAACGACGCTTTTCTGAGAGCACCAGGCAGCAGCCCGGGTTGCTGTCCATCTCCCCCGGCGAGAAGCGGAGCACCGTCTCGGAGGATTTCTGGTAGAGCGATGACCACGGCTTTGAGCGGTATGGCCACATCCCAAGACCTCGGTATTCGAAAAGAGCTGTGTGCAATGAAGAGAGCCGTTCCGGACCCGAATACCTCCAGAGCAAAAAGGGAAGTCCATACACTTCAGGCCGCAGAGTCCACCCACCGGGCATCACGCCGGAATGAACTCACCTGAGCCTTTTCGGCCTCGAAGGTTTCACTACCGCCCAAGGTGCCATCTCCTACCGCGACGCACAGGACCGGGCCGACAGCATCCACGTCAATGGCGAGGAGAAGGCCCTCACACTGCTCAAAAGGGCAGAACTGTCCGGAGACAGCATCCTCACGAAGGCGCTCATCAACCGGGCGCTGGAAGCCGGCTGGGTCAAC
This sequence comes from Arthrobacter sp. NPDC058192, assembly GCF_042883665.1. Classification (NCBI taxonomy): domain Bacteria; kingdom Bacillati; phylum Actinomycetota; class Actinomycetes; order Micrococcales; family Micrococcaceae; genus Arthrobacter; species Arthrobacter sp. NPDC058192. The sequence continues at coordinate 284,990 of NZ_JBHVVJ010000002.1, forward strand.
GTCGCCAACAACTACATCGAAGCCAACCTCTACCAGGGCCAGCACCTCGAAGAACTCTGGGCCTTGCAGGAACCGGCACCAGTGAGTGCTGCCTCCCTCCAGGCCCAGATCGTTGAGGAAGCCACGTTCGAGGTCCCCAAACCTGACGAAATCAGCGCCTACGCATCAGATGCGCCCATTGAGGCCATCGCCGTCTCGGTCTAATTGATGGGCTACTGACTCGTCGGCAGCGCCTGCGGTACCGACGTAGCTGCGGCTTGGGTTAGCTCGGGTTCTTGGCTCGCGTGTCTGAAGGTCAAGTCGTACCTGCCCCCAGGAAGTTCTATCGGGAACTCAGATAATTCGCGAAGCTCAGACTTACTATTCTTGTCTCCACCTTGGTAGGTCACGTGCAGCCTCATAACCACAACGGTAGAACAACCGCTCAATATCTAAGAAAGGCCGAGCCCGCTCATGGCGGGCTTTTTTATACCTAGAAACAAGCAGAAGGAATCATTTTGGCTATTGAAACGACCCCGCTCGGCTTCCGGAAACCTGACGTGAACGAACCTGTCAGCGGCGGCTCGACGAGCCTGACCGCTCCGGCGGCCGGGTATCAGATGGAACCGTCCGCGTCGAAAACGTGGGCAGCCTCGCTGCATGACTGAGGAAGATGGAACGGTAAGGACGACCGCTATGTGATGGGTGCCCCATTTGCTCGACCATAATCAGTCGTGGCCCCGGTAGATAGGAGAATCGGGGTCGTTCGGATCGTTCCCGATGTTCTCCCTCATATCCTCCATCACCCACGCTTCGGATTCCGCTGAAGGCGGTACCCGCACGGGGTTCCGATTGCCATTCTCGTCATACTCCGGGTAGGCCGCAGGCTTGTTCTCGGGTTCGGTCATGGCCCCATCCTAGGTGCCTGTAAGACGCCCGCCCCTCCCCGCTTGCTTGCAGGGTGCCTTGGAGCGTTGTGCCCGTTGCTGCATATCGGCGGCCACGGGGATAGCCACCGGGCTAGGTGTACTGTCCCGGCAGGTTGATGACACGGTGATTCATTTGACGCAATAAGAGGACCTCCGGGTGTTGTGTGGTGCTTGTCGAGAGCGAACACAAACCAGGAGGTCCTCGTGTCCCACCGTAACGCGTTTTTGGCTCATTCGGGGCGGCTTCAGCTGGCCCGGTGCATTGTGGTTGATGGGTGGCCGTTGCGCCGGGCTGCCGAGAGATTCAATGTCTCTGTACCGACTGCCGCGCGTTGGTCCGGCCGTTACCGGGAGTTGGGCGAAGCCGGGCTGGAGGACCGCAGGAGCGGGCCGCTGACGTGCCTGCACCGGACCAGCGGGCGGACCGAGCGGCGTGTGCCGGGGTTGCGGGTGAACCGGCGCTGGGGTCCTGCCCGGATCGCCTACCACCTGCACCTCAACGTCTCCACGGTCCACCGCATCCTCACGCGCTACTTTTGCCCGCCGTTGCGGTTCACCGACCCGGCAACCGGGATCCGGGTCCGCGGCCGCGACCGTACCCATCGATACGAATATGCCTGGCCGGCGAAATGATCCACGTGGACATCAAGAAGCTCGGGCGGATCCCGGATGGGGGCGGGCACCGGGCTCAATCATTCCTTACTCGCCTGGTGAGGGACGAATAGTGTCGAAGATACCCAAACGAAACGGACCTCAGCATCTAGACCTGCCCAAGTTGCGCTCCAGGGCCACACGGGCCCCCTGCCCGCTTGCGACTTGCAGGGTGCTTACGAAGAAGCCCCCCGTCAGCTACCAGTGCTTCCGGGGATTCGTTTTCGTACCAGAGCCGGGCTTTATTTTTTGCAGGTGAGTCCGTTACTTGACCATCGCCGCTGCCGCGGTTGAGGTCTTCACCGTGGTGATGTAGCCGGTTTTGTCCGCTGTGACCCTCACCGTCATGGCCTTGGATTCGCCGAGCCCAACGGGAAATAATGAAAAGTCCCAGCCCAGACAGGTCGTTGAATTATCCATTTACCTATTCCCGCAATCCGCCAAGGACGAAGCTCAGATCCGCGCAGATGTTCAGGACGTCGCACTCATATGGTGCCAAGCCAAATAGACATCCAAGTCGCGTATATGGATAAGCTTAGGGATCTGCCCATTTCTGAGCCCCTGGACTTCCACGCGCCGGAGTTATCCCGGCAACTTAGCAATTTACTTGCGGGGAAGCGAGTCACCGGGACCAGTTCTTTGCCATCCCTCGACCGCAGAATGGCAAGGGCCGCCGACAGTCCTGTTCCGACCGGCGGGCTAGCTGTACTAACCCGGTTGGTTGGTGACGCGGCTAGCCTTTCGGGGGGCGCCGAAGGCCTGCTTTGTGGCCTGAATTTATCCACGCTGCACGACCTAGCTAAGGGTGAGCCCAGTGGAAGAAGTATGGGTCGATTGATGCCGCCACAGGGGTGACGTTGTCGGTGTTTAGCAGCGTATGAGTCGTCCAGTCGGCGAAGCGTTGAAAGGTGACACCACTTGGATAGTTTGCCGGGTTCGGCGTGTTGTTGCCGCAGAAGACGCCGTAGAAATCGCTTTCGATAGCAATAAGCCGCACGTAGTCGCCGATATATGGAAAGAACCTTCGCGCTGGGGCATGCGACGGAGCCGTGTGAAGCACGACTGTCTCCGCGGGGCTGGCCCAGGCGTTCGCGGTCAACTCCAGCTGTGTGACCCAACGGATACCGGTAAACTGCTGGAAAAGAAAGCCCACCGTCCCCTCTGCGTTGACGGCCAGCGCCGGATTCTTGGCATTGGTGATCGTGCGAAGGTCATTGGACCATGTTTGGCCCGAGTCGGTGGAGCGCCTGACATGGAGGGTCCAGTCCGTTCCGGCGGATCCGCCTATCCTGTCGCACCAAGCCAGGTAGACGGTGCTGGCGCTCGTGGGGTCAACCGCGATGGCGAGATCGCCACCGATTCGTTCTTGACCCATCGTGTCGTTGAACCTGATGAAGCGTCCTCTAACTGCGCGCTGACCGATTCTCCCATCGCCGCTGTCAACCAGGACGCTGAACGGTGAGGCGCTGGTCCCCCAGACGTCGTCGCGGATGACCACAATGTCCATCGTGATATTGGATCCGTTGGCCGTCTGCCATCTGTGCAGCGCACCGTACACGACGCCGCTCGGGTGGACGGCGACGCGGATGGGCGGACCGTCCTGCCCGGCCGTAGCGCGGCGCTCCACCACACGGGCCACGAATCCGGCCGGAGCCGGAGCTGTGGCCGCATCGGCCGACGTATCGATGGTGGCGGTCCGTCCGTTGGTCTGGTTGAAGTCGTTGTTCCCGACGAACACACGATCACGCGAGAGCCCACCAACCACGACGCTGCCCGCCACAACCCAGGGCTGATCCTCGCTCGCCCGATCCACCAGCACCGTCATCGGCGTGGTCGAGGTGAAGCCGCCGGTGCGAAGAATCTGCAGATGACCGGTCGATCCGTTGAGTGTGCCGGCGTACAGGACCCCGCCCGATGTGGCGAAGCCAACAGAGATGTCTCCAGTTCCGGCCGAACCGTTGCCCGGTACCACATTTCGCAGCGACCAGGTTGCCCCCCCGTTGGTCGAAACGTAGATAGGCGCAAACCCGCCGCCCATCGCCCGGGTAAATGCGGTGCCGACCATGTCAGTCGGGTTTTCAGGGTTGATGGCGATATTCGGCTCACTGTCCTGGCTTGACTCACCGCTCAACGAGGCGGGAATCATGTTGACGATGCGGATCATTGCGCCTGGTCCCCCTCCTGACGAAGACGTTCAATGTTCTGCGGCGGCTGCAAGTCCTCAGCGTGGATGATCTTGAACGGAGCAAGGGATTTGAGTTCCGGTTCGGTGGCGTGCAGAAGCCAAAGCCCATTTTGCGCCGCTTTGGGCTTCGGAGCATCGCGCCACTGGATGTCGAGGCTATTCGCGTACAGGATCCTGACCTCCTCGTCATCAGCCACCTCACCCCGCTCGGCGTGGGTCACGTGCATGGTCGCACGCCACCAATCGGGATCATGCTCACGCACGGGCGACGCTCCAGCTCGTTCGAGCCCAACCACGCGGGCCAGGATGACCGCGTCCGCGGTGCTGGCGTGGTCACGCACCAGAGTGGCGGCCAATTGACGCTGAAGTGCGTCGAGCGGATCCTCGCCGACTACGGCTGGCGCCATCGCCAACTGGGCCGACAGTTCCTCCTCTGGCAGACGCGCAACCTCTATTAGCGAAACGTCAACCCCGAAGGCGAGACCATTCGCGAAAAAGGTGAAAGTCTCACCGGGTGTGGGCACATCGGCATCCTCGGCGAGCCGCAAATACAGCCGGGTCCCGGCCAATTGCGTAAACGCATCAGGAACCTGCAGTATCCGGTCGACACGCACGACGGCCCATCGGTCCCCGTCGGACAGGTCCGGCATAGTGTCGGCAGCGGCAGATTCGACGGTCCCCACAAAGCTGAACGCAGCCTCCGCCATGAAGCTCATTGCACTGGACATGAAAACCCCCTCACCAATCGATCTTCTAGTGGGAGCCGATAGGGCCGACTCGGCGCCACTCGTGCCGGGCCATCAGTGAAAACGCGACTGCGGAAAGCGCAAGGAACCCCACAATTACCCACTCCAGCTCTCCGTTCCCCCCATCGGGCTCGACGCCAAAGAGGGCTTCTATCCAATCCGCACGAATCAGGGTGAGGAGCAGCAAAACAGCGCTCGTAGCCCCAAGGACTACCTCCATCCAGAAACGTTTCCTGATACGCATCCGACGTCACCTCGCTTAGGGGGCTGGAGTTAGGCAATGGTGAGGGCACGGATTCTTGGTTGCCGCCGCCCCGGATTCCCGGTTGCCGCTGCCACAGGCTGGATGTCCGGTGAGCACTGGGAGCCGCCCATCGGAGAGGGCGCTGTCAGTTCCGGGTGCCTAACAAGGAGGGTCAACCAAGCGGCAACCCCGAAGTCAGCGCGCACAATCTTACGCTCGCCACCTAGATCGTCGTCGTGCACGGCCTAAGTGCCCCCCGATGAATACTAAAATCGACGATCAAGGTCCCGTCATTTTTCGCTCGAGCGGTTAGCATGCTGGTCTCCTTGCCTACGCGCTAACGAGTTACCTTGCTCGGCAACTCCAGCCGCATTGATTCAGCCTAGCCCTAGGGCGTTACGGGCGCGTTACTGCCATGCAGCTCTTTGCCTGCAAGTTTGTTTATTGAAAAAATCTGCAGAGATGGGCCCCAGTCGGCGCCAGGACTGGCTTGGGCGGTACTAACCACTTGTGCCAGGCATGGATACGTTGGTACGACACTGCCCGTCTGATGAAGGATAGGAGACGGCTTGTCGGTATTACCCCTCCGGCATCACGAGCGGTTCAACGCCGCCGGCATCCGATCCACTCGCCTACAGGTCCGGCGAGTTGTGCCCTCTGAGGCAGGTGGCCCTCCTTGGCCAACTGAAGGGCCACCAACCGCGCCATCTGCCAACTCTAGAGCCTCGACTACAGCGTCGTCATGACCCAGACCACCCCCATCCTCATCGCAATGCTCGCCGCCGTGGTAGGCGTCATCATCGTCGGTGTAGACGGCGGCCTAATCGGGCAGATGTCCCGCCGCTGGGAAGGCTACCTGACCAATGCAGAAGCTGAGGCTCCCAAGATCAAGGCCGAAGCAGCTTCATCCCCTTCGGCGAAGGACCAGCTGGCCGCCAAGGCAAAGGAAGCAACGACCACCGGTCAAAAACGTCCTCTCGCACCTTTTGACCGCCCTTGATAACGCAGCCGAGTTCTGACCGTTTGGCGGCCGTTGTCTTCCGAGTGTGCGACTTGCTACGTGGCGGCGGTTTCTCACCGATATTCGGCCCATGGTGCAGTCCGGGCAAGATCCTGATCGTGCAGGTTCGAGGGAAACGTGGAACCGATGGTGCACGAAGCACCGTTCTCGAAGTCTAGAACGGGAACCACAACCAACTGAGGCTGGCACTACGCCGCACGTGAGCTGCCCTCAGAACTTCAGCTGGAATGTCAGCTCGACCTGGGGCTGCGTTGGCGTGAGATGTCGCGAGAGACCACCCGCCCGTTGGCGCCCTGGTCCGAACTGGGCTGACGAGGGCTGTTTCATTGACGATTTAGCGTGGTAGGTCCTAGATTTGACGCCTCGTCCAGGAAAGTAGGCCCGGAGGGCTCTCGACGTTGCGTCCGGCCGCGTCCGGCGCAGGTAAGTTTCATCGGATCGACCACGCTGGGCCAGCCAATTCTTAGCCACTGCCTGACCGATCGGATCGGCCCGGTTCCGCACCCCCTCGCCGGGCAGAACCCGCCCACAAGCCACACACAGTCATGCTAGAACCCGGGTACGTAGCCATGAACGGTCGGGACATCAATGAGTGCAGACCAGCCAAGGCAACCTCGCTCCCCCAGCCAGCGTCAAGTCATGCAGTTCACGACCTTCCCCACCGTGAACAGATAAGCAGGGACACCGCTACCCAACACGAAGGAGGCACTGGTCACCAACAAAAACGGGGCCCGTAGGGCCCATAAATTGGGAGCCCGCGAAAACATGCGGATTTCGAAAGCAGTCCGGCGGCCGTACGATCTAGTCCAACGAGAAAAGTGTGGACAGTCTGCACACCCTTCGAGTGCTTGTGGGTCTGGTCAGACGCTTGGCCGGCGGCCGGTGGATTCAGAGGAATCACAGCTTACTCGGCGGGCAGATCGGAGACGCTCGGTCGGTCGCTGGGACCGGACGTTGTCAGTTTCGTCCTTGTTGACGGGCGCGTTCGGCCGGGGCCTCGAAGCCTCGTGGGCGATTCGGTGCTGCTCATGCCCCATTCGAAACGTCAAGCTCACTTGACCGCGTGGTGATGGTGTCGGTGGAGCACGAATTTAGCAGCGGTGATGACCATGAGTTGCTCACTGTGGGGGGAAGGCTTCAATCGCGGTGAGACCTGCCGCCAGGTCTCCGCCACTGGTAACGGCCAAGCGCGGGCGGTGACAGTTCAGTTTCCTTGCGGAGGTAAGGGAAGTCGCTGCGCTGGAGGCGCTACACTCCCCGCAGACCGTCGAGCTGCCTACACCGGGCGCTGTTACGTCGTGAAATCCGCTCGTGAGGCCGGCTCGACTTGGGCCTAGATCGGTGAAGCACTCGGGATTACCAAACAAGCTGCCCTTGACTTCTACCGCAGTAAGATCGAGGAGCGGGAAAAGAACCTGCCTGACTTCCACGGCGAAGACTAGCCTCGCCTCCCATGCACAGGGTGGCCTGCCGGAGAGGGGTTCAGGCACTACTCCCCTAGGTTGTCGAAAGATGATGCGTTTAAACAACTGGAGTAAGTCCGGGGCTGCGTGCCGTGGCGTTCAGCAGGTGTGACCGCGGACCGCGCTCTCGCGCTATTTTGTTCGAGACTCGTGAATCGGGCGCCTGTATATCTGGGCGCCGTCCCGGTGTAGGAACAGCGCGCGGCCGCGGCCTTCGTTTTGGATAAGCCAAAGGATGCTGCCATCGATGGCGAGCATATCGACGCGGCCCGAGGCGACATGTTCGCCATTATGCCTAATGGTTACTTCCTCACCGTGGGATAGTTTTGCCCAGTTCGGGATTGGAGCCGGCCTCAGAGTCGTCTTCTGGGCGGGGTCTTGGTGGGCGGTCATGCTTTCGGTTCCTTCTGCGTGTCGAGGGTTCAGCGGGCTGCATCAGGCAGTCTTGTCCAGAATTTTGCTCGTGCGGTGGGGGGACCAGCGGGCAGGTGGTCCCCCCACCTTCTGTTCGTCGGCTATCTGATGCTGAGTTCTGCTGGCATCTGCAGCCTTTCGGGGGCGGGTTCTGCAGCATTTTGCCGGCGTTGACGGCGTACCAGCGCGGTTGCGAGCAGTCCCAGTGCGATGTTGACCAGCATGAAGCCGATGGCAGCCACGATTTGGGCCTGAAGCAGTGAGCGGCTGTAGTACGTGCCGATGACCGTGGCGCTTCGCAGAAGCTCGATGTAGCCGCCGAGCACGTAGGCAAGTGCTGTTCCTTTGAAAAGAATCACCATCTGGCTCACGAGGGCCGGGCTCATGGACCGCAGCGCCTGGGGCAGGAGTACGAGCTGCATTGTCCGGAACCCGGAGAAACCAAGGGCCTCGGCCGCTTCGGTCTGACCGTAGGGTATGGCCCGGACTCCTGACCTGAGGAGGTCTCCAATGACGGCGCTGCTGAACAGGGTAAGGGCGATGACGAGGAACCAGAAGTCCGAGAGCTTCAAGCCGTAAGTGGGCAGGACCAGGGAGGTGAAGTACAGGAGCAGGAGCAGCGGGACGCTCGCGAACACGTCGGTGAATATTCTGCAGGCGATCCGTATCGGCGCCCTGCGTGACAGCAACCCGAATGCCAGCAAGGCACCAAAGAGCATGGACAGAATCATGCCGACGGCTGCTGCCTGAAGGTTGTTCAGCAGGCCCTGCCCGAGGAGGACCCACAGGCCTGGTTGGGTGAAGGGCTTCCACGCTGCCTGGCTGAATTCGCCGTGAACCTCAAGCATCTCGTATGCCTCGTACAGGCCGAAAGCGATCAGGGCAATGCACAGGAGTTCGATGATTGTGTGACGTTGCCGGGCCCGCGGTCCCGGTGCGTCGAACAGTGGTTTTGTATTCATCGGCTGAACGCCGCCTTTCGGTCAAGAATGCCCACCAGTCGGCCGACGACGAGGCCGATCAGCAGGTAGCTGATCGCGGCTCCGCCGAAGATCAGGAAGGGCTGGGCTTCGTCCACGGCTGCCTTGTTGGTGGCGAATGTCAGGTCTGCGACGCCGACCAGCGCGGCGACCGAGGTGTTTTTGATCATGGTGATCAGGACATTGCCCAATGGCTGGATGACGGTTCCGAACGCCTGGGGCAGGATGACGTGCTGCATGGCCGGACGTGGTCCGAAGCCGAGGGCACGCAGGGCTTCGAGTTCGCCGGTGGAAACCGTGTTGAGCCCAGACCTGAGTGTTTCACTGACGAAGGGTGCCGTGTAGATGACCAGGACGACGGCGGCCGAGGCGAACAGCGAGTACTGGATGCCCAGAAGCGGCAGGCCAAAGACGAACAGGATCATCTGAACCGGCAACGGAATGTTCCGAAAGATGGTCACGTACGTCGATGCTGCGGCGTTGAGGGTCCGGATGGGGCTGACCCGCATGGCCGTCAGGATGGTTCCGAGGACCAGCGCGCCGGCCCAGCCCAGCACGGTGAGCTCGAGGGTGATCATGACTCCACTGGTGAAGTCCGCGATGTAGCTGGAGATGAACGACATGATCAGTCCTTAGAGGGTGATGTGAGGCGGGGTAACGTCAGAAGGTTTGACGGCCCCGAGGGTGTTGTCGTAAGCCTTCTTCCACTCACCGTTGTCCTCGATCTTCTTCAGGAAGCCGTCAAGGTAGTCATGCCATGCGGTGTCGTCCTTGGCCGATCCGATCGCGTATTCCTCGCTCGCCAGGTAGTCACCGGCGAGCTTGAAGTCGCCCTTGTTCTGCTCCATCAGGCCCAGGAGCAGCGACTCGTTAGTCACGACGGCGTCCACACGCTTCTGCTTCAGCGCCTGGGCGCATTCGCTGTAGGTGCCGAACAGGGTAAGTTTTGCCTGAGGCGCCAGTTTGGGCAGAAGCTGCGCTGCCCGGGCGCCGGTGGTGGTGCAGACCGGCTTGCCGTTGAGGTCGTCCTTCTTTGAGATTGCCGACTCATCGTTCCGGACCATCGTGGAGACACCGCTTTCGAGGTACGGGCCTTCGAAGGCGACGGCCTTTTTGCGCTCATCGGTGACGGCATAGGAGGCAAGGATCGCGTCGACCTTGCCCTGCTGGAGGAACGCTTCGCGGTTGGCTGTCACGGCCTCGACGTACTCGACGTTGTCCTCGCTGCCGGTGAGGTCCTTGGCCAGGAGCTTGGTCAGTTCGATGTCGAGGCCCTCCATGTCGCCCGTCACGGGGTTCTTGACCCCGAACATGGGCTGGTCGAATTTCACACCGACGATGATTTTCCCGCGCTGCTGGATCTTGGCCATGGTGGTGCCGGCAGGGAAGCTCTGCGCAGGGCTGCTGGCCGCGGGAGCCGTGGAACTTCCGCAGCCGGTGGCACCCAGGGCGAGGGTGGCTGCGATGGCGAGGGGGGCGATGATCTGGAGCTTTTTCATCATTGTCCTTTAGGTTTGGGCGTCGGCGTCTATGCCGTCGCGCTTGGTTTGGGCGTGGGTTAGTGAACCGAGGAGAGGAAGCTGCGCGCCCGTTCGCTGCTTGGGGCGGAAAAGAACGTTTCGGGGTCAGCTGACTCGATGATCGCCCCGTCGGCCATGAAGATGATGCGGTCGGCGCAGGACCTGGCGAAGGACATTTCGTGGGTCACGACGACCATGGTGGTGCCGCCTCCGGCCAGTTGGCGCATGGTGGCCAGCACGTCCTGGGTGGATTCGGGGTCAAGAGCGGACGTGGGCTCGTCGAAGAGGATGACCTTCGGGTCCATGGCCAGGGCCCTTGCGATGGCTGCTCGCTGGGACTGGCCACCGGAGAGCTGTGCCGGGTAGGAGCTGGCCTTGGAGCCGATGCCCACCATGTCGAGCAGTTCGCGGGCCCGGCGTTCGGCGTCGGCTTTGCTTTGACCCAGGATCTTTCTCGGCGCGAGCGTGACGTTGTCCAGGATGGTGCGGTTGGAGAACAGGTTGAACGACTGGAAGACCATGCCGACCTCAGTGCGGAACTTGAATAATGCCTTGCCTTCGGCGGGCTGGGGTGCGCCGTCGACGAGGATCTCCCCGCTGTCGATGGTTTCAAGGCGGTTGATGGTGCGGCACATGGTCGACTTGCCGGAGCCAGAGGGGCCAAGTACGACGACGACCTCTCCCCGTTTGACCCGCAGGTTGATGTTCCGCAGGGCATGCAAGCTGCCAAAGTGCTTATCCACGGCGCGGAGTTCAACAACGATGTCGCTGTCCGCGTGCTGGATGGCGGTGTATTCGGGCATGGGGTATTTCCTGTCGTGGTTGCGGTGGAGGTGTGCTGAGCGGAAAACCGCTCAATGAAGGAGCCGTGCTTCAGTGGTTAGTGGACACCGAGCTCGGCGAGGGTGGTGGCCACTGTGTTTTCCTGTTGTTTGAGGAAAGTTTCGAAGCCCGCCCCTGGGGAAAAGGAGTCTTTCCAACCGTTGTCCGAGAGTGCTTGCTTCCACGCCGGTGATTCGTGCAACCGGGTGAGCGCCTCAATGAGCCTGTTCCGGTCCGTTTCGGAGAGTCCCGGCGGGGCCATCAGTCCACGCCAGTTTGTGAAGACCAGGTCAATTCCGGATTCGCGTAGGGTCGGCGCGGGGATGCCGGCCCGCCGGTCCTGACTTGATACGGCAAGGACCCGCAGCTGCCCGGAGGCAATTTGTTCCTCGTACTCGGCTATGCCGGATGTTCCAAAGGTGATCTTGTGGCCCAGCAGTGCCGGCAGCAGCTCCCCGCCGCCGGAATAGGGCTGATACTTCACGTCGGTGATCCTGATGCCCGCCGCACGGGCGAGTTCCATGGGAAACAGGTGGTCCGGGCCACCGATGGCTGACCCACCCCCCACCGTGACGGAATGCGGGGAGGCCTTCCATGCCGCAACGAGTTCCCCCACCGTCCGGTACGGGGAGTCCGCGGGGACAAGGACCCCTTCGGGTTCCTCGAGGAGTTTGGCCACGGGGGTGGCATCGGAGACCTTGATCCTGGACCCGTTGGCGTAGCTTGAGCCGACCACTCCAAGGCCCATCATCATCACGAGGCCGCGGTTTCCGGTTTCGTTCATCAACCGGGCCAGGGCAACACTGCCGCCATCGCCTGGGACGTTGAAAATCTCCATGTGACCGGCAATCCCTGCGTCCTCCATGACACGGGCCGCGACCCGTGCGGTGATGTCGTAGCCCCCGCCCGGGGTGTTGGGGACCATCATCCGGGTTGGGTTCACCAATGTCGCCTCTGGAGATGGGGTTCCACAGGCACCCAGCGTCATCAGGAGCATGGCGAGGGCGATGACGCGGACAGCGTTGTGCAGTGTCATCATGGTCCTCACCTCCTTGTGGCGTGTGCGCCGTCCCGCTTTGGGACGTGGCTACTATCAAAGCGTGACGCATGTCATGAGGGTCTGTCACTGTTAGCGAATCAATGAAGGTTGTGGTCTTTGTGGTCACGTTCACACCCGGGCGCCGGCTGAGCCTCTCCCGGCAGTTCCTGCTTCTGCAGCTAGGCGTGATCACTATCGTTCTGCTGGCGGTAACGATGGTTTCGGTGACCCAGTCGCGGGCGGATTTCGTCGAGGTCCACGGCCAGAGGATGCTTGCCATCGCCGAGAACCTGGCCTCCACCCCGGTGGTCCGGGACGACATTTCCGCGGCGCAGGCATCGGTCATCCTCGCCCCTGACGTGGACAAGGCACGCGCCCTTTCCGGGGCCTCAATCGTCGCCGTAACCGACCCGCAAGGGACTGTCCTTGCCTCCTCTGAGCCGGAAACTGTCGGGAACTCCGTGGACGTGGCGGCGGAGCAGGCCCCCCTGGGACGCTCCTGGACCGGTGACCTGACCCTGGGCGGCCGGCAGACCATCGCTGCCCGCGTCCCGGTACTGCAAGCTGACGGGAAAGTCACCGGGCTGGCCCTGGTGGCAGAAGACTATCCCGCGTTCGGAAGCGCCTTGGCAGCTGCGGTGCCGGATCTAATGTTCTTCCTGGGGATGGGTGCTGCGCTGGGGGTCGCTGGCTCATGGTTGCTGTCCCGCCTCATCCGGCGCCGCACCAGGGGGCTCGAACCGGATGAGATTGCCGAACTGGCTGACAACCGTGAGGCGCTGCTCTACAGCATCCGCGAAGGGGTAATCGGCGTAGGGCTTGATGGAAGGATTACCCTACTGAACCAACCGGCCACCGAACTACTGGGCCTGCAGGCCGATGCGGTCGGCAAACGCGCCCAGGAATTACCGCTCGCGGACAACGTCCGGGAACTGCTCTTAGGCACCACCGACGCAGAGGAAACAATGGCCGTCAGCGGATCCCGGCTGCTGGTGCTCAACCGGAGGACCGTCGGCAGCCGGGGCCGGCCAATCGGAACGGTCACGACGCTCCGCGACCGAACAGAGCTGGCCGAACTGCAAAGCCAGCTGGCAGCCAACCAGAGCATCACCGAAACCCTCCGGGCCCAGACGCACGAGTTCTACAACCAGCTGCACACCGTATCAGGCATGCTTCAGCTCGGAGACTTCACCGAAGTGAAAGCCTTTATCCGGGCCCTGACCCGGCGCCGCGCAGAAATTAACGGGGAAATAGCCCGACATATCAGGGATTCATCGGTTGCTGCGCTCCTCGTGGCTAAAATAAGCCTCGCCGAAGAATCAGGCATCGAACTTCGACTCGACAATGAATCGCATCTCGGCCCCCTCGAACCAACACTGGCCGCTGACGCCATTACCGTGCTGGGAAACTTCATCGACAACGCGGTCGACGCCATTGCGGGGCTGGAAGACGCCATCGTACGCGTGCACATCAGCGACAGGAATTCCGTGATCACTATCAGAGTCAGCGACCCCGGCCCCGGAGTGCCGGAGGACCTCGAACAGCGGATCTTCACCCGCGGCTTCAGCACCAAACCAGCACTCGCTGCCGGGCGCGGAGTCGGGCTCGCATTGGTCCGTCTCGTCTGCGCGAAACGAAAAGGAGCAGTGACGGTACGCAACGAGGCCGGGGCCGTCTTTGAAGCAACCCTCCCCTATGCGGCGGTCCTCCCATGATCAATGTCCTCATCGTCGAAGATGATTTCAGAGTGGCCGGCATCCATTCCCGGTTTGTCGACCAGACGGCCGGATTCCATGTGGTGGGAACGGCGCACAATGGCAAGACGGCACGAGAAGCCGTCCTTAAACTGCGCCCGGACCTGATCCTCCTGGATGTTCACCTTCCAGACGCCAACGGACTGGAACTCCTCCGGGAATGGCGCGCCTCCCGCATTCCGGTAGGCGTCATCGTCATCACGGCAGCGACCGAAGCGAACAGCGTCCGCGACGCCCTGGAAGGAGGCGCAGTCCACTACCTCGTCAAGCCCTTCGAATACGAAGACCTGACCGCCCAACTCCAACGCTTCCGGGACCAGGCAGAAACTCTGAACCAGACGACGGCAGCCGGGCAAGAAGACATCAACAAGATCTTTGGCTACACCGCCGGGCCACTCACGGAATCTGTGCAGACCCTTCCCAAGGGACTAAGCGCCGAAACTGCAGCACTCGTGGCCGAACTGCTCGAATCCGGCAGGGAAACGTCTGCCTCGGACTGCGCCGACACGCTGGGGATCTCCCGCGTCAGCGTCAGACGCTACCTCGAATACTTCGTCGAGGCGGGCCGCGCCAAAGTGCGTCTCGAATATGGCAGGGCAGGACGCCCCGAACGGAAATACCGGCGCAGATGAAAACCTGGCTCCGGCACGGCGGCCGGCATTCCGTCCTGCCACCCAGTCCGGCTCCCGTACTTCTTATCGCCATCGTGTCCGAGCGAAGGCTGTGAGGCAGCGGATGAGCTCGGAGCATAATGCGTCGAAGGTGTCGACGTCGGAGTTTCCCATCATTGGCGCGCCGGCCTATTCCCCGAGCGTCCCGGTACTACGGCTTCTAACTACGAATCAGGCCGATCTGCCATGCCCCTAGAGTTAATTATGGATTTGCCCAGTTCAGGAGCCAGAGCTAAGCGGTGGAAGTTCAGGGGGCGGCACCAGACGGCGAACTCTTGAGATCCCCGAATCTACGGCTTTCGCCTTCAAAAGCCCAAGCGACGAACTGCTTGGGACTTCGCGTGTAAGTGCCCGCCACCGTTTTGGGTATCTCCATAATGTAGGAGCGTTGGAGGTCCGACTTAAGTGAGGAGTGGGACCCCAGGAACGGCGCTACATCCTTAGCAGCGGAGGTTGAGCCTCCACCGGGTGGGCCCCGCCGAGAAATGGCAACGGGACGAGCTGTCAGGACACCTCGATGATGATGCGCCTGCTGTTCGGGGTCAAACGGGCATTACGGTGGGCCCGAAGACCTCTTATTCGTTGGCTGTCTGTAGCTGCGTGAGCTCTCGGCGGTAGCGCTCTTAGGAGGTGCGGGCTGCACTCTTTCCCGGGAGTGCGCTCCTGAGTTGCGCCCGGAGTGTCAGCGGGCTGCTCCGACTGATGGCGACTACGGAGAAGAGGCCCGTCAGCAACACGATGGTGCCGCCGGCGGCTACCGCCCAGCGGGCGCCGAATTCCGTTCCGACCCACCCCATCAGCGGAGCCCCGAGGGCAGTCCCACCCTGGAGGACGGCGAGGTAGAGGGCAAGCACCCGTCCGCGGAACTGCGGGTCGACGGAGAGTTGGATGCTGGTGTTGCAGCTGTTGAGGAAGGTGATGGATGCCAGGCCCACCGGGATGAGGACGGCTGCGTAAAACCAGAACGACGGCGAGATGCTGGCTATCAGGGTGAAGAAACCGAGTGCCAAGGCTCCGCCGAGGAGGTAACGCAGCCGTGGGCCGGACCTGCGGGCGGCGAGAAGGGCGCCGGCCAGCGTCCCTACAGCCATTATGGAGCCCAGGAGGCCGAATTCTCCGGGGCCCATCCGGAATTCGGCCGTGGCCATGAGCGCGTTGGTGATCGGAAAGTTCATGCCGAATGCGCCGAGGATCCCCACCATGACAAGAATGAGGACCAGATCTGGGCGCCGCCGCACGTAGCCGAGGCCCTCGGCCACCTGGTGCTTGCGTCGGGTTACCGGGACGGACGGGGCCAGCTCCGAGGTGCGGATCCGCCACAAGGAGACCAGGACCGCCGCAAAGCTCGCTGCATTGAGGAGGAAGACGGGTCCGGTGCCGATCCAGGCAATCAGGACGCCGGCGATGGCGGGGCCGGTGAGCCGGGCGGTGTTGAACGATGCGGAGTTCAGGGACACCGCATTAGCAAGATGGTCCCGGCCCACCAATTCCGAGACGAAGGCCTGCCGGACCGGCCCGTCAATGGCACTGGCCAGGCCCAGACAGAGCGCGGCGGCATAGACCTGCCACAGTTGCGCCGATCCGGTCACCACCAGCAACCCCACTGCCAGCCCGCAGAGGCCCATCGCTGTCTGTGTCCACAGCAGGATCACGCGTTTCCGGAAACGGTCTGCGAGGACTCCCGCGTAGGGTCCGAGGAGCAGCATTGGCAGGAACTGCAGTCCGGTGGTGATGCCGACGGCGGTGCCGGAGTGGTCGGTAAGGACTGTCAGTACGAGCCAGTCCTGCGCCACTCGCTGCATCCAGGTGCCGGTGTTGGAGACGAGTGCCCCTCCTGCCCACAACCGGTAGTTGCGGTTCTCGAGCGACCGAAACATGGCGCTCATTTGGCGCTCAATTGCTGCATGATGTGCGCAGCGCGGCTGAGGATCAGGCGGTCTTCTTCGCTTAGTCCGGCCACCCGCTGGGCCAGCCAGGGGGTGCGCTGTTCGCGGGCTTCAGCGAGAACATCCTCACCGGCCGGAGTGATGCCCACCTGTATCTGGCGCCCGTCCTCGGGGTGGGCTGTCCGTATGGCAAAGCCCTGATCGGTGAGGGCGTTGACGATCCGGGTCATCGAGGGGGCCTGCACGTGTTCGCGCTCCGCCAGTTCGCGAAGGGTCTGCGGGCCGTTACGCAGCTGGGCCAGGACCGTGTATTGCCCGGGCGTGATGACATCGCCTGTCGCCTCGACACGGAGCCTGCGGGATGTGCGCATCACCGCCGTGCGCAGGTCAATGGCCAGAACATCCGGTCTGATGCTGTCCCCCGGTCCGTTATCCGTCGCTGTCGTTGGAATCATTGAGTCCGCCGCCTCCCCGATTTACTTAGCAATGCTAATTAGCTCTGCTAACCATTATTGCGCACTAACGTCTCTGCGGCAATCCATGCCGTGCATGACGGTCCTCCGTCCTCGCAAGCGGGTATCGGGCCGAATGGGCCATCAAAGGCACCGCGGCCGACGGCAGCGACGTGGGCCTCCAAAGCAGAACTGCCGACGTCCTGCGCAAGGGAAGCCAGGGATGGAAGTTGGCCATCGACAATCCCTTTGGCACAACCTGAATCGCGCTGCTCCAAACCCCAACGTGTCGAAAAGCTGCGGACAACGCCCGCTAAGGGCAGTCGCGCGGGTGGCTACCAGTTGGCGTCCTCTGCCCGGTCAGGTTCTGCTGGCACCGTGCGTCAATCTTGGTTGCCTGCATCTCCCACGGTTCCCTGCTCCAGCGCAGCAGCCCGTAGGCAGCGTTGTGGATGTCAAAAACGCGGAGACGTCAAGAAAGTCAAGCTCTGTCAACAGTAAAAAGGCAAAAAGCCGCTGACCTGCGGAAACACTGTGCCCGAGCTGGGACTCGAACCGGGTTCCCTCCCCCGCAAACACTGGACTCTCCCGGAAACATGCGGGATCCGAAGCAGTCCGCGGGCTGTTCCACACAGCCAGAGGCGAAGGGTGTTGACATTGTCAACGGGTGGTTTGGCCCCGCCCGAAAGGTCTTCTCCCGACGGCCTAAAATCCGCCTCTCCCCCGAAAACCTCGCCAATCCGGCCCGGTCCAACGCCGGTCAAAACCGATTCCGAAGCCCCGGATGTGGACACTGTCCACATCCTCTCTTGGACGGTGCGGGCTGCCCTAGCGTGGGAATAAATGCCCCGAAATCAGGTCTGCGGATTCCTAGTTCAATGTTGTCGGCAGCGACGCCGACCACGAGGTCAAAGCCCTCATCAGTGGTGAAGTCATGGCGATATCCGTTGATCCACAGCAGCAACACCGTGAGCGTCCAGGCAGTGCGCTTGTTGCCATCGGAAGGGCAGGATAAGCTGCGGCCCCCATGACAGTGGTGGCCGGACGGGCCGAGGCGGACGCAAGCAGTCCGACATCACGAATGTGGAAGCCGTAGCGATCAATAACCTGAAGTGCGTCCTCGATGGCCAGGCACGCGGTCACGCGTCCTCAAAGCGGGTCAGCAGTTCAGCGTCATGACTCATGACGAAATCCAACCCCTCACTAATCTCTGATCGTCCCGGCGTTCCTGCCACAGCATGTCGCTGCCGAAGGTTCGCCCTTCATCCCATCCAGGGCACGCCTCCTCGAGAAAAACTGCGGCGCCCCGGTCGAATCATCCTTGGCGGATCCTCGCATCGGGAACAGGCGCGGGCCGGCGCAAAGTGGGGAAACGCTGTGACCGGACGGGCGAGGATGATCGGACCGCACTGGCGGCGAGTGCTGGCAACTCTCAACAACAACGACGCGCTGACCGCCTACTCTGACCTGACCCTCGGAACGCCCCCGTTCACCGCGGAACCCTTGAGCTGACGGAAGCTATGCCTCAGTGGACTGATAATGCTTTGCCCGTTCGTCGAGAACGGCGGTGGCCGTGGCCAGGCGCCCTGGGCGCGGAACCAATGCTGCACGGAGCCAGAGAGTGTCCGTGTAGGCGTAGAACCGGTCCGGATTGACATGCAGTTCCTCGGCTGCGACCAACACCTGACTGTGAGCCCTTTGGTAGCGTGCCGACGACATGCGGTTCCGTCGCCGGTCCAGATCCAAGCTCAAGTCCAAAGTGGCCAGATCGAGGGCCGCCTCTGCTTGGGCTCCTTCGTCAAAATCCAGCAATCCGAGCGGAGACCGGTCGTCGACGGCGATGATCTGCTTGCCGTGCAGGTCTCCGTGGGACCAAGCAAGCGGATCCGGAGCCGTCCGAAGCAAATTCTTCGTCACAGCGTCTGCCACAGCCCGCAAGGCGCTGCATTCAACCGACATTTCCGGCACGCCCTCAAAGTGACGCAGCCAGAGGTTCACGCATCGCCACAGATCCGCTGTTTCCACCTCTGCAGAGCGGAGCGGCAGGCTGTTCAGAACACTGCGTGCGGCGCTGCCGTGCGGGGCGTTCAGCTGAGCGACCCACGAGCGCGACCATTTCTCCCATGCCCCCGCGAATGATTCATCGCTGGTCGTGGAGTCATCCTCACCCAACTCGGTCAGGGTCGGTCCCGGGACGGTGCTGAACACGATGACATCCTCCGAGCTGCGAAGGATCCTGGGGGCTATGAAGGTACCTGCGGCGTCCAGCAATGTGTCCACCCGTGCGCAGCGTTCGGCGGATGCGATGGCCCGCCCTGGCCGGAATATCTTAATGTGACGGCCCTCCGCCCGGACCACCGCCCGCCTGTGGGGCCGATACGCAATAAGTTCGCCTTGCTGCGCTTCTGCCCTCAATGAGGGCAGTTTAGGATCGTCCAGCGGCACGAGTTCAAAGCACCCGTGGCGCAGATGGGCACCACGGACGGCGCGGGTCCGGCCCTGGCTCAGGACCTCCAGCACGTAGTCTCCTGGTGACTTGTCGAACCAGGCGCGGCGGACGCGCCAAGTTATGCCCGTAGCCTCGTCGGCGTATTGCGGGTCGGGCAGGTACCAACTCATTGGATCAGCTCCGAGGTGCGGTGAAAGTGCCACTTCAGATTGTGTGACCCAGCATGAACGAAAACCATGAGGTCAAGATGAAGGGCGCATTAAAGAAACCCTCCTGGGACCGCCGTCGGATCGCCCTGGCCGTGTGGACCAGTTCACACCACGAAGCAAAACGGTGGTGTTCCTTGGTGGCCGGCCCGTACCATCGCTGAGCGACCGGACCCGGAAAGCCCGGCAGTCGGAGCAAGCCGCAACGGCCCGGCCGTGACCGCCGCCCTGATCCGCCACATACCGAGGGGACGCCCAGTCTGCACCACGTGGCTGGGCGTTCCACTGCTAACGAGACCCGACTGCTACCTGAGCGGAAGGACGCACCATAACTACCGCCGTCGGCGCCGGAGCCGCGGTGACCGGCTGCGCCGCGCCGGTGTGAGGACCCGAGTGCCACTGGGCAACGTGATCCTCACTTTGCGGAGCCCTGTTTCGCTCGTCTTCAGCTCCACAGCTGCGACGTCTGGACTCGGCAACGGCACGGGCGTAGTCTGTTGCTCCGTCGCCTCGGGGGGATAATCGGATGGAAAGCAGCCTGCGGGATCGTTGCGGTTCGGCCGCTCGCCCACTCATGCTTGCCGTATTGCTTGCCTTGATTTGGCTCGCCTGGTGTGCCGGAACCGCCGACGCCGCGCCGTCCGGGCCCGAGTCGGGGCCCACGGCCGTGGTTCTACACGATCTTGGCTTGCCCCAACACGATCCCGCATCTCCCCGGGACAAAGCCCCGGCCGCAGCCCCACCGGTGACGTATCGGCTTCAGACCGTCTCCCCACGGGCGGTGACTACGGTCAGCGGACTGCCGGCCAGGTCCAGCACCGCCCCGATCAAGGATGCTCCGCTACCTGTCGCCCCTCCGGCCGGGGTGACAGCGGCACCCGCAGTCTCTGCAGATCCGGTTGTGAACCTGGCACCAACTGCTGTTGGAACCGGCGCCGCCAGCGTCGCCCCCGTCGTTCGCCAGGTTGCGCCGGTCCTCGCACGTGCTGCGCCGGTCATCCATCAGGCCGCAGTGGTCATCCACTCGGCCCCCGGGGCCATTCCGGCCCAGCTCCCCCTTCCCGCAGCGGCACCGGTTGCGGCCCGGCTCCCCCTTCCCGCAGCGGCACCGGTTCCGGCCCAGCTCCCCCTTCCCGCAGCGGCACCGGTTCCGGCCCAGCTCCCCCTTCCCGCAGCGGCACCGGTTCCGGCCCTGCTCCCGGAAACAAGCGGCAACGTCGTTGGCTCGAGCACTCGGCCGGACGCTGCCCCGGCCGCTCACCCCCGCGCTGCAAGGCCGCAGCCAGCCTCCGCGGACCCTGTCCCAAAGGCTGCGGTCTCGAGTCCCGGCCTCGCGCAGCTCGGGGTTAACGCCCCTGCGCTTGCGGCGTTGTCGGCCGTTGCTGGCTATTTCGCCCCTTCCTCTGACCCGGAGGCCAGGCTGGACGCAGATGCCCTGCTCTGGCTGACCGCCGCGCAAGGCTCCTCGGGCTCCTCGACGTCCGGACCGGGCGGGGGCGGTGACCAAGCGCCCGGAGACGCCGCCGGATTGTGGAATCCCTGGGAGGCAAGCAGTAGCACCCGGGCGCCGGACTTGGCGCAGGCGCCGGCGACAAGCCCGTACTTCGACCCTGGATCATCCCCTGACTGAATAGGCCCTCTCTGCCCTCCTTGGGCAGACAACGGCCACCGACGCCCCTCGGCGTTCGAATTTAGAATTCAGTCAGGAGAATAGCCATGTCCATCCACGCACCCTTCTTTCATGCAGCTTGCACTGTCGGCCACCGCGGCTCCGTCTCAGGCCACGCACCCGCTCGAGTCGGCAACTGGCCGGACCCGATGCGCAGCCGGTCCAGCGTCGGCAACTGGCCCGACCCGATGGGCCCTTGGAGCCCTCCTTCGGGCAGCTGACCACGCGGCCGATCACCGCCACTCCCGGCGCCACCGTCCCGGTGGTGCCGGTAGTGGTGGTACGGTCCCGGCCTCCCTACCAACCCGAGGTCTTAGTAGGGTGGATGTTCGGATTGAGTCTCTAAACACTGGAGGTGCCCGACCGGATGCTGGGAACCTGGAGAGTCCCTCCGCACTTTACGGAACGCTAAGCATCAGGGGCGGAACGTCCGCCCCTTGTGTCCCCTTTGAGACCGGCCTTCCGGCTCTGTGTGGCAAGGGAAATCGTGAACTAGGCCTTAGGTCTTGCTGCGCTCCGATCTCGTTGATGGTTCTCATGTGTCGGAGTGGGGGGGGCGAGTTTCCATAGTTCCCCTAGGGCATGCGAGTTTGGCGAGGAGTTGCTGGTGCATCATGCCGTGGTCGTTCGGGGCTGACTGCAGAAAGGGGCGCCCGGGAATGGCAGGCAGGCATTCGAACGCAAAGTTGTGGGCCGCGAGGAGTGCGAGCCGGTGGTCCCAGGCCCAGGCCCAGGCGACGAATTCCTGTGCCCATGCCGAATCCGAAGCAGTCCGCGGGCTGTTCCACACAGCCAGAGGCGAAGGGTGTTGACATTGTCAACGGGTGGTTTGGCCCCGCCCGAAAGGTCTTCTCCCGACGGCCTAAAATCCGCCTCTCCCCCGAAAACCTCGCCGATCCGGCCCGGTCCAACGCCGGTCAAAACCGATTCCGAAGCCCCGGATGTGGACACTGTCCACATCCTCTCTTGGACGGTGCGGGCTGCCCTAGCGTGGGACTGAATGCCCCGAAATCAGGTCTGCGGATTCCTGCAGTTCAATGTTGTCGGCAGCGACGCCGACCACGAGGTCAAAGCCCTCATCAGTGGTGAAGTCATGGCGATATCAGTTGATCCACGGCAGCAACACCGTGAGGGTCCAGGCAGTGCCCAAAGCGCGAATTTGCCAACTGACAATGATCCGACCGGGGGCCTTAGCTCTGACTCGAAGTCACCGTGCAGTCCCGGTGTCAGTGGGAGAAGTTTGATGAGATCTCGGCGAGGGTGCGCCCCTTCGTCTCGGGCGCGAGCCATTGCGAGAGGACTGCGCCGAGTAATGCGACGGCGGCGGCTACGACCATGCTTGGGCCCATTCCGATGTTGCTGATCGCCCATGGCAGGGCGAAGGTGCCGAGTGCGGCTCCGATGCGGCTGAAGGCCGCGGCGAAGCCCGTGCCGATGCCGCGCAGGTGGCCGGGGAATACCTCGGCCGGATAGACCTGGGTCATCGTGGTGTAGCCGGCATTAAAGAAGGAGAAGGCGAGAAACAGGACGAGCACGAGGACCGCTGGTGCGTTCGCCCAGACTCCGATGATCAGCAGGATGCCCGCGCAGAGCCACTGTCCGGGCACGGTGAGGATTCGGCGGCCGAGCTTGTCAATCAGAAGCACTGTGGTGACGACGCCCACGGTCGCAAGTGCGGACAGGCCGACTCCACCGGCCCAGCCGCCGCCGAAGCCGAATTGGTTGAGCACGTCGTCGGCGAAGGTCGCGATCGCGAAGTACGGAGTGACCGCGCAGAACCAAAAACCTGAGGTGAAGAGGGTGGTGCGCCAGTACTGCCTCGAGAACAGCATTCCAAAGGAGGCGCCCTTGATTTTGGTCCTATTCTGCGCGGCTTGCGCCTCCTGGATCATCCTCAGATCGATCTCTTCGGTGATGCTGTTGTGCATCTGGGGCGATTCGACGTATCTGCGAGCGATCGCGAGTGCTTCCTCACGCCGTCCTTTCGTAATGAGCCAGCTCGGAGACTCGGGGAGGCCCAGGCGGGCGAGGAACAGGACGAATGCGAGTATCGTGCTAGTGCCGATTACGAGGCGCCATGGGGTGCCTGCGTCGTGCAGGAGCGTGCCGATGATGAATGCCATCATGAAACCGACGTACCAGGCGATCAGAGTCAGCCCGAGCAATCGCCCGCGGAGCTTTGGAGGGGAGAACTCTGATAGCAATGGCCCACCGATTGAGTACTCGCCGCCGATCGCGACGCCCATGAAGAACCGGATGGTGGCCAGCTGGATCACGGCCCCGTCTCCGGAGGTTACGAAGAACTGGGCCGCTGAGGCGGCCAGGAACAGGCCCATGTCCACGAGGAACATGGGCTTGCGTCCGAACTTGTCAGCAGCCCAGCCGGCCAGCGGGGAGCCGACGAAGATACCAACCAGCGGGCCGGCAGCGATCATGCCCAGAGATAGCGCGTCGAGCTGGAGATCTGACCGCATGAGTCCGGCGACGGGACCGATGATTCCGAGGATGTAACCGTCGAGGAACATTCCGCCGATGAAGACAGCGACAAGTCGCACCATGAAGCGGCGTTTGAACTTGGAGCTGGTCTCTTTTGATATGGAGGTGTCGACGGAGGCCGTCGTCCTGGTCGGATGGGTCATTGAGATTTGTTCCCTTCTGGCTTCAGCGCAAACCGCTGACGGCACCAGAGTGCCGTTTCATAGACGAACGGACAGCCGCAGCCCTTAGCGACCGGTGGACGAGGCCGGCTGGCTCGATGCCAGCCGATATGGCCGCACAGGACTCGCACGATGATGTCGGCGTCGTCATGTATCACTGCTCTTCGAGATGGCTACGGCAAGGCCTTGGTTCCGGCGCCCTCGCGCCGATCCGTCGAGATCAAATCCTCGAGTCGGGCTCGGCAACATGTGACATATGACTCATATATCAGAACCCTACGGGTGCGATTCGCCCCGGTCAAGAGCTTGACAGGTAAGGCCGACACCGACTACGTTGGGCGGCTTTACCGCTTTCCGGCGTTAGCCGAAGTTCTATGCGTTTCGGGTAACCCTGCACGACGCAGGCGCTAGGTTTAGTCCAATAGCCTGCTAATCCACCTCGGAGCGGCAACTGACGGGGACTTGTGCTTGCCGTCTTAGCAGCCCTTCGTCGCCCGCAAGGCTCCGGATAAATGGCGGGATTTCTGGCTCGCAACCCAGGCCCGCGGCGGGCAGCCGGTCCGTCTGGGCACTCAGGTAGCAACCGTCGACGAGTGTTTCGAAGCCATCATGGGTGAGCGGGGCATTGCGTTCACTCAAGCCTCCACCCAGCGTTTCTATGACCGTCCCGGGCTGTCTTTCATCCCGGTCAGAGACGTCCCACCCTCTCCGCTGTCGATTGCATGGCGCACTGACGTCAATGACGAGCTGGCACGCGAGTTCGTGGAGACCGCCCGGACCCTGGCCTCCTTCGGAGGCGTACCAAACCTCGTCGACTCCCGTCTGCCTGCCGCGCTCTCCTCTTCACTCCAGTCCAATTAGCGCCACTGACGATCGAAGTGCAGGCAAAAAATGCCGCCGATATTGCGCCTGGTGTACGGATTGGCCGCCAAGGCCACCTGAAACGGTGATACCCGCGGCCCATAAGGGACGATGGCGGGCAGCCGCCCGCCGTCGTCCGCTGTTCTTGTGTTACTTCGTGAGTGCCCCCTCCAGCCAGGACCGCAGCGCGGGGGCGGGAGCTGCGCCGGCCTGCTTCGCGACGATCTTGCCGTTGACGATGACCATCAGCGTTGGCACTGCCTGAATGGCGAATCTGGCGGAGAGTTGCGGCGAGTGGTCCACATCGACCTTCACAAGTTTGATCTGCCCCGCGCGTTCGTGTGCCAACTGGTCCAGCACGGGGCTCACCATCCGGCAGGGCCCGCACCACACCGCCCAAAAGTCCACCAGTACCGGAACGCCGGACCGTTCAGCGATCTCGCCGAAGTCGTCGTCGCCCGCTTCAACCACCCAGGGAAGCTCCCGGCGGCAACTCCCGCAGCGTGGCCGGCCGTCGGCGACAGCCGGAACGCGGTTGGATTTGCCGCAATGGGGACATTTGATGATGGCCTTGTTCATGCGGTTCCGGCCCCTTCCAGTTCCATCGTGCTGTAGTCAACCACTAGTTCCCCTCCGGTTGCCGTCACTGTGACCACTCCGCCTTCCGCGATGCTGCCACGCAGCAAGGCCCGGCCCACCTGCGTTTCCACCACATGGGAAATATAGCGGCGCAGGGGCCGGGCTCCGTAGACCGGATCGAAGCCGCGTTCGGCTATCAGAAGGCGCGCCTCCTCGGTCAGGTGCAGCTCTATTTGCTGCTCGGCCAGCCGCTGCCGCAGCTGTTGGAACTGCAGATCAACGATGCGTTCGATTTGCGGCAGTCCCAGGGGTGCGAACAGGACCGTATCGTCCACGCGGTTGAGGAACTCGGGGCGGAAATGTGCCCGGAGCTCGCCCATCACCATGCCGCGCGCCTCCTCGGTGATCGCCCCGCCTTCGGCCGAACCCTCCAGAAGATACTGGGAGCCGATATTCGAGGTCATGATGATGACTGTGTTGCGGAAATCAACGGTCCGGCCCTGGGAGTCCGTAATCCGTCCGTCGTCGAGCACCTGCAGCAGGGTGTTGAAAATGTCCGGATGGGCCTTTTCTACCTCATCGAACAGCACCACCGAGTACGGCTTCCGGCGTACCGCTTCCGTGAGCTGACCGCCTTCGTCGTAACCGATGTAGCCAGGAGGCGCCCCCAGCAGGCGGCTCACGGTGTGGCGCTCCTGGTACTCACTCATGTCCAGCCGGATCATTGCGTTCTCGCTGTCGAAGAGCGCCGCAGCCAAGGCCTTTGCAAGCTCGGTCTTCCCGACGCCGGTCGGACCGAGGAAGATGAAGGAGCCGATGGGCCGGCGGGGATCCCGGATACCGGAGCGGGCGCGGATGATGGCGTCCGACACCGCGCTAATCGCTTCTTCCTGCCCCACAACGCGGACGCGAAGAATTTCGTCCAGGTGCAGGACTTTTTCACGTTCGCCCTGCTTCAGCCTTGCAACTGGTATGCCTGTCCAAGCTGCGACGATGTCGGCGATCTCGTCCTCCGTCACAACCTCGCGGAGTAAGCGTTTTTCACCCTGTTTCGCGGTCAGCCGTTCCTCCTCGGAGGCCAGCCGCCGTTCGAGGTCGGCCAAACTGCCGTAGCGAAGCTCCGCCGCCCGGTTGAGGTCGTAGTTTCGCTCGGCTTCCTCGGCCTCCTGGCGCACCCGCTCCAGTTCACTGCGGATTTCCTGCAGCTTGTGGATCGCCCGGCGCTCGGCTTCCCATTGGGCCCTCTTCGCGTCGGCCTCGGCGCGCAGGTCCGCCAATTCACGCCTCAGCTCCTCGAGCCGGGTCTTGCTGGCCGGATCGGTCTCCTTGGAGAGTGCCGCCTCTTCTATTTCGAGTCGCGTGACCTTTCGGGTGAGCTCATCCAGTTCCGCTGGCATCGAATCAATTTCCGTCCGCAGCCGGGCGCACGCCTCATCCACGAGGTCAATGGCCTTGTCCGGGAGGAAGCGGTCAGTGATGTACCGGTGGGACAGGGTGGCCGCGGCCACCAAAGCGCTATCCTGGATCCGCACGCCGTGGAACACCTCCAGCCGTTCCCGCAGCCCGCGGAGGATGGATATGGCATCCTCCACGTCGGGTTCCTCAACCGTGACCGGCTGGAAGCGGCGCTCCAACGCCGCATCCGACTCAATGTGCTTGCGGTATTCGTCGAGGGTGGTGGCTCCGATCATGTGCAGTTCCCCGCGGGCCAGCATTGGCTTCAACATGTTCCCAGCGTCCATCGATCCCTCGGTCGCTCCGGCGCCGACGACGGTGTGCAGCTCGTCGACGAAGAGCAGAATCCTGCCTTCTGCCGCCAGAACCTCGGCCAGCACCGCCTTCAGCCGCTCCTCGAACTCGCCGCGGTACTTGGCACCTGCCACGAGGGCGCTCAGGTCGAGGGAGAAGATGGTCTTGTCCTTCAGCCCTTCCGGCACATCCTGCCGGACGATCCGCTGGGCCAGTCCCTCCACGATGGCGGTCTTGCCGACTCCAGGCTCGCCGATCAGCACCGGATTGTTTTTGGTTTTGCGCGAAAGTATCTGCACGACCCGCCGGATTTCCGCGTCGCGGCCGATGACCGGATCCAGCTTTCCGGTGCGGGCGTCCGCCACCAAATCGCGGCCGTACTTCTCCAGCGCCTCGTAGGTCTGCTCCGGCGTTGCCGAGGTCACGCGCTGGTTTCCCCTGACCTGGGTCAGGACCGAGAGGAACGCCTCACGGGTGATGCCGTGATCGGCCAGCACCCTCCCGGCCGCAGTTGACCGTCCTTCCTCCGCCAAGGCAACCAGCAGGTGCTCCACCGAGACATACTCGTCTTTGAGTCGCTTGGCTTCACGTTCGGCGGTGTCCAGGAGTGCGCCGAGCCTGCGGCTCACATACACCTGGCCCGGCGCCGCTCCCGGGCCCGTGACCTTCGGCTTGCGCCTCAGCTCGGCTTCGACAGCAACCCTCAGCTCATCCACATCCACCTGCATGCCCACGAGCAGGCGCGGGACAAGGCCATTTTCCTGCTCCAGCAGGGCCAGCAGCAGGTGTTCGCCGTCGGTCTCAGTGTGCCCATTGCGTTGGGCTATCCGTTGAGCCTCTGCCAAGGCCTCCTGCGACTTTTGCGTCAAACTCTCCATGTTCATCGTGAAGCTGTCCCTTCCACCTGCGTGATTTCAACCAGTCGTCGTTCAAGCGAGTCGACCCGCACCAACAGATCGAGTACCAGCGGGATTGCGGCGTAGTTCAGCGACAGCTCCGAATGAAGTCTCATGACGCGGGCTATGAGCTCCGGGGCCTTGGGGCTGAACCAGGGTCCCCCCGAAGCATCGCCCAGCGGCCGGATCAGATCCAGGTCGACGAACCGCATGACGACGTCGGGGTGGACGCCGCTGCTGTGGGCCACCGCCTCGAGATTCAGGCGCCAGGGATAGGCGAGTGGATATTCCCGGCTCATAGAAGTCCCTCCCTCGGGTGAAAGTCGGACATAGCGGCAAGCCGCTCGTATAGTTTGCGCACCTCACTGCTCAGCCGCGGGGGCACCATGACGCGGATCTCCGCGTAGAGGTTCCCCGGCTGGCCCTTCGGGTCGGGCATGCCCTGGCCGCGAAGTCGAAGTCTGCGCCCGCTGGAAGACCCTTCGGGAACGGTGATGGTGACCGGTCCCGCAGGCGCGTTGACCTTGATCTTGGCCCCAAGAGCGGCTTCCGAGGGCGTAACGGGAAGGTCGAAGTGAATGTCCCGGCCCTTGAGCCGGTATCTGGGGTCCGGCTGGATGCGCACGGTCAGGAAGAGATCCCCCGGCGGACCGCCGTCACGGCCTGCGGCGCCCTCCCGCGCCAGGCGGATGCGCTGGCCGTCCAGAACACCGGGGGGCACGTCGACGTCATAGTTCCGGGTTTCGCCGCCCGACTGCGCCAGGCGGACGGTGCGCCTTCCGCCACGGATCGCCTCTTCGAGGGTCAGCCGAAGCTCAGCTTCGTGGTCTGCCCCCTGAGCCGGGCCTGCCCCCTGCTGACGGAACCAGCCTCCGAGCAGATCCTCCCAGTCGACGTCGCCTCCCATCTCGACGTCGACGTTGCCGTACCCGCCGCGTCCAGGGCGCGGGCCGGGCCGCGGGCCGCCGGAACCCCAACGCCCGCCGCTGCCCCCCGTGCCGGCAGCGCTGCCGGCGTACTGCCGGTAATCGGCGCCAAAACGGTCATAGCGCGCCCTGGTGTCGGGATCCGACAAGGTGTCGTAGGCCTCACCGATCTCCTTGAACTTGTCTGCGGCATCCGGCTCGCGGTTGACATCCGGATGGTATTTTCTTGCCAGTTTGCGGTAGGCGCGCTGGATTTCGTCGGGCTTCGCTGTGCGAGGGACGCCGAGAACCGAATAGTGATCCTTAGCCACGGTCGGGGGTCACCGCCCGGCTCACCACGACGGCGGCTGGCCGGAGAGTGTTGTCCGGGCCACCGTAGCCAGGACGCAGCACGCTCACCAGGGTCCCGGGGGGAACGTCGTCAGTTTCCACCACACTGACGACCTCATGGAGGCGCGGATCGAAGGGAACGTTCTCGGCGTCGATCCGGGGGTAGCCCAGACGGGCCAAGGTATCGATGGCCTGTTTCCGGATTGAGGCTATGCCCTCCACGAGCGGGTCCTCCGCACCCGCCGGTGCGTGGGCCAGCGCCAGTTCCAGGTTGTCCAGGATCGGCAACCATGCCAAGGAAACCGCGGCGCGCTCCTGGGCCCGTTGCTGCGTGCCGTCCCGAACGGCGCGCTTGCGCAGGTTGTCGTTGTCGGCCAACGCGCGACGCCACTGGTCCTCCATTTTGGCCAGCGCTTCCGCATGTGCCGCCGCTTCGGTTTCCTTTTCATCAGGTGCGGCCGCGGCTGCCTCGTCACTTCCTCGATGGGCCTGTTCAGCCGGCCCGGCCTGGTCGCTCATGGCCATTCCTAGCCACGATCGAATTCTGCATCGACTATGTCATCGTCATCTACAGCGTTTGACGCTCCGGGTTGAGATGCGGCTCCCTGGGCCGCTCCTGCAGTGGCCGCGGAGGTAGCCGAGGCACTCAGCGCCGCCTGCAGTTGCTGAAGCTCGGAGATGAGTTCCCTCGCCGTGGACACCTCCGCCTGGTTACTGACCGCATCGCGTGCCTGTCCGATCAGCAGTTCCGCCCGGGCTTTATCGTGCGTTTGGACCGCGTCACCGAGTTCGTTCACCATCCGCTCAACGCGGTAGGCCACCGCATCGAGCTCGTTGAGGGTATCGATCCGCTCTCGGTTCTGCACGTCCTCGTTCCTGTGGGACTCGGCCTCGGCAATCATGCGCTCGACTTCCTTGGCGTCGAGGTTGGAGCCCTCACTGATGGTGATGCCCTGCTCCTTGCCCGTGTCCTTGTCACGCGCGGTGACGTTCAGGATGCCGTTGGCATCGACGTCGAATGTGACCTCCACCTGCGGTTCCCCGCGAGGCGCTGGCCGGATATCGCTCAGCTGGAACCGTCCCAGCACCCGATTATCCGC
Source organism: Arthrobacter sp. NPDC058192 (assembly GCF_042883665.1). NCBI lineage: Bacteria > Bacillati > Actinomycetota > Actinomycetes > Micrococcales > Micrococcaceae > Arthrobacter > Arthrobacter sp. NPDC058192. The sequence goes on from NZ_JBHVVJ010000002.1 coordinate 315,168, forward strand.
CGCCAGCTCACGCTCGCCCTGAAGGACCACCACGTCAACGGCGGGCTGGTTGTCCTCCGCTGTGGAGAAGACTTCACTGCGCCGGGCGGGGATGGTCGTGTTGCGTTCGATGATCTTGGTCATGACGCCGCCGCGGGTCTCAACACCCAGGGAAAGCGGTACAACATCCAGCAGCAGGACATCGGACACCTCGCCCTTGAGCACGCCGGCCTGGATCGCAGCACCGATGGCCACCACTTCGTCCGGATTGACGCTCATATTCGGCTCTTTGCCGCCCGTCAGCCGCCGCACGAGGTTCTGTACCGCAGGAATGCGGGTGGAGCCGCCCACCAGAATAACTTCGTCGATGTCATTGGCCGTGACTTTGGCGTCCGTCATCGCCTGCTGCACCGGCCCCATCGTGCGCTCGACGAGGTCGTGGGTAAGGTCCTCGAACACGGACCGCCGGATGGTGGTAGTCAGGTGCTTTGGGCCCGTCGCGTCGGCCGTAACAAAGGGAAGATTGACCTGCGTCTGGGCGACCGAACTGAGTTCAACCTTGGCCTTCTCGGCCGCTTCGAACAGGCGCTGCAATGCCTGGGCGTCCGACCGGAGGTCGATGCCAGACTCCTTCTGGAAGTCATCGGCCAGGTAATCGACAAGACGGCGGTCAAAATCGTCTCCACCGAGGTGTGAGTCGCCCGCGGTCGAGCGGACCTCCACTACCCCGTCGCCGACGTCCAAGAGGCTCACATCGAAGGTTCCGCCGCCCAGATCGAACACCAGCACCGTCTCATGCTCACGCTTGTCAATGCCGTAGGCCAGGGCCGCTGCAGTCGGTTCGTTGATGATGCGCAGGACTTCCAGCCCGGCAATCTTCCCCGCGTCCTTGGTCGCGGTGCGCTGTGCGTCGTTAAAGTACGCGGGAACCGTAATAACGGCCTCCGTTACCTTTTCGCCCAACTGCTTCGCGGCGTCGTCCACTAGCTTGCGGAGGACGAGCGCGCTCACCTCTTCGGGTGCGACCTTCTTGCCCTGTACCTGAAAACGCGCCACGCCGTTGTCGTCCGCTACGACGTCGAAACTCACAGCCTTGGCCTCATCCGAGATCTCATCATAGTGCCGGCCGATAAACCGCTTGGCCGACGTGATGGTTCCCTTGGGGTTCAGAATCGCCTGCCGACGTGCCAGTTGCCCCACAAGCCGTTCACCGCTGTCCGTGTACGCCACAACTGACGGAGTGGTCCGGGCGCCTTCCGCGTTGGGGATGACGCGGGCCTCCCCGCCTTCCCAGACGGCGATCACCGAGTTGGTTGTTCCGAGATCAATTCCTACTGCTTTGGCCATGACTCACTCCGGTCTTAGAGGGCGACCGGTCCTGTGGCGACGTCCGCCCGGGGTTGCACCGCATGACTCCACGCCCAGTCCTGCTGGGCCAGGAGGCCCAAAGAGCTTGTCATGGGGCCTTACAGGGTCGAGTCTGCCCTTGGACGCGAGCGACGGCATGGCCCCGTAGGGTCCAACATGCTTGAGCGAATTGACCTACCAGGACCAGGTCCCCGGGCGGAGCCTAAGAAGCTGCATCTATTCGGGGATCGGCCGCCACACATATGTCGCCCGCGAACGAGTCCCTCAGCTGAGAGACTGCAGATCATCGCCCGCCACGCGCTGCTGGCGCAGGGATTTGCAGACGCCGGCCACGCCGGAGAGCACAGCGCGAACGAGCTAGCTGGGGTTGACCTGGTGGATTCAAATGCGGGCGGCTTTTAGGCGTCCCGGGGCCATGCGGAGGTCACTGCGGTAGAGGAGACTCAATCGGTCACCTATTTCCGTATACAGCCAGGGAAAGCAACCGGAATCCAATGAATATGAGCAGCGCAACGACCGCCGAGGGAACGGGCTCGCTCCCTGCGCCGGGACGCAGGAGGGCCTGGTCCGCCGCCCTCGGCGCGGGGTTACTCATATTCGGGTCGGCGTGCACAGGGTCGCCTCCGGCTCCGGCATCACAATCGGCCAGCGCTGAGGGTTCAAGTTCCACAGGGGACCTTTCAGCCGTTCCTAGGATGGTAAGGGAAGTCGAGCCCTCTGTAGTCACCATCCAAACATCAGGCGGAATCGGCAGCGGAGTGGTCTACCGCAGCGACGGTACCATCGTCACGGACGCCCACGTGGTGGAGGACCAGCAAAAGAAGCCGTTCCAGAGCGTCCAGATCCACTTCGCGGACGGATCCCAGGCGTCGGCCACCGTTGTCGGTGTTGACGATCCCACCGATGTGGCAGTGGTGAAGGCTGACCGGGGCAACCTTCCGGCCGCCAAGTTCTCGACGGCGCTTCCCGCAGTTGGGCAGCTGGCGGTTGTTATCGGCAGTCCGCTCGGGCTGGAGCAGACCGTCACGGCGGGCATTGTTTCCGCCCTTCACCGCAATATGCCACCGTCCGAAGGATCGCCCCAGGGGCTTATCGACCTTATCCAAACGGACGCGCCCATCTCCCCGGGCAACTCCGGTGGGGCCGTGGTAAACAGCAGCTCGGAGATCATCGGTCTCTCAGAAGCGTATCTGCCACCCAGTTCGGGCGCCGTGTCGATCGGGTTCGTGACTCCAGCGGCCACCGTGACCGACGTAGCGGACCAGATACTCAAGAGTGGAGTTGCCACACACCCGGTCCTTGGAATCATTCCGACCGACATCACCCCGGAGGTCGCAAGCCGCTTTAACCTCCCCGCAACCTCGGGCGCGCTGGTCATCGCACTTACCCCAGGGGGACCGGCAGCCAAAGCAGGGTTAAAGCCAGGCGACATCATCACCCAGTTCGACGGGCAGAAGATCGCCAGTGTGACCGACCTTCTTGCCGCTGTCCGCAAGAAAGAGCCGGGCCAGCAGTCCGACGTCGAGTTCCAGCGCGGGCAGGACACCAAATCCGTGAAAGTCACACTGGGCAGCACTGCACCGGCAGGATAAACCCGTTCGTATGGCCCCGGCCAGCAAGATTACGATTACATCAATTCCAGGAAAAGAGGTGTGGCCATGGCCGACCCATTGGCACAACAACCCTTTAAGGGATCAGGCACTGCGTTGATTATCCGAGGCATAGCGGCCATCCTATTCGGCATTCTGGTTGTCCTCTGGCCCAGTGTCTCTGTACTCGCACTGGTGATCCTCTTCGGTAGCTACGCTGTCGTGGACGGCGTAACCAACATCGTGCACTATGTCACGCGCAAGAGGCGCCGGTCCGTATGGCAACTAGTGGGCGGCATCATCTCTGTGCTTGCGGGTCTCGTCGCGTTCATTTGGCCGGACATCACCGCCCTCTCGCTGACAATCGTCATTGGCCTGTGGGCGGTTATGCTCGGTGCCTCTCAAATAGCTCTCGCTTTTGAAGTCAAAAGGGCTGCCGGGTCATGGTGGCTCTGGCTGATCACAGGTATCGTCACCACCCTATTCGGACTCTTCCTGGTGCTTCTTCCCGGCGCAGGCATTCTTAGTCTCCTAGGGCTGCTCTCGTTCTTCGCAATTCTCCTCGGAGTACTCCTGATCGCCTCCGGTGTCGGACTGCGCAGGTTGGGCGAAAGCCCTGATCCAAGGCTCTCGATGGGCTGAGAGGCCCCCTAACGCCACTTGACAGGCCAATGGGCTGGGTCTAGTACTGAGCCTTGAGGGGTGCACCCATCCGCCTCGTTCCATCCCGCCGCCCCACTCTGCCGGTCAGTGCCGACGCAACGCTTATTGCCAGCTGTCCCGGCGATGCCGGATCCATGGCCGGACCGGATTAGGAGGCAACATGATTTCTGGACTATTTGACCCACACATTGCACAGATTCGTCCGGTGCGGCCCCGCACACCCCAAGGCTGCGAGGAATGTCTGTCCTTGGGTACTCCGTGGGTTCACTTGCGTTTGTGTCTCTCCTGCGGCCACGTCGGGTGTTGTGATGCTTCACCTATGCGGCACGCCCGGGCCCACGCCAACGAGTTGCATCCAATCGTTCGTTCCTTCGAGCCCGGCGAGGACTGGCGTTGGTGCTATCCCCATGAAGCATTCGTCTAGGAAACCGGCGGGCGCAACCAGCTGATGGAACCTTTCACAGGCTCGACCATGACCGAGACGCCGGACGTCTCCGGCGCCTACCCCCGGCTCAGCCAAGCCCAGATTGAATTGTTGGGCCGCGCCGGAACCACCCGGGCTACCTCGGCCGGAGAAGTCCTCATACAGGAGGGAGACTCCAGCAGCGATTTCTTCGTCATACTGCAGGGCACCGTCGTGGTCGTGGAGGGGTTGCATGCCGCCGGGAACAGACAGCCTGCTGAAGTGGACCCGGGCGCGCGGATACTCGAAGTTCACCGTGCAGGACGGTTCCTCGGGGAACTGGCCTTAGCCGAGGGGCAGCCGGCCTTTGTAAGTGCTGTATCCGCCGAGGCAGGAGAAGTACTCCAGATCAACGGGGACGACTTGCGCCGTGTGGTGCTGACGGACGCCGCGGTGGGCGAGACCATCCTGCGGGCCTCTCTTCAGCGCCGGATTCTGCTGATTAGTTCGGGTGCGGGCATCCGCATCGTTGGATCCCGTTTCAGCCGCGACACCGTTCGCCTCTTGGAATTTGCGGCAGCCAACCGCGTGCCCCACCGGTTGGTCGACCTGGAAAATGACGAACAGGCAAAGGCCATCCTGGACCGGGCTGGGATCCTCGCGAATGACCTGCCCGCCGTGGTTCTTGGCGCCTCGCGGGTCCTCAGAAACCCCTCGAATACGGAACTTGCCGTTGCCATGGGCCTACGGGCTGTAAAAGAGCATTCAGCCTCCTACGATCTCATGGTGATCGGTGCCGGGCCGGCCGGCTTGGCGGCTGCCGTTTACGCGGCATCCGACGGGTTGTCGGTCCTCCTCAAGGAAGGCCACGCGATAGGTGGGCAGGCCGGCACATCGCCGCGGATCGAGAACTTCCTCGGCTTTCCCGCCGGGATCTCCGGCGGGGAACTCACTGAAAGAGCGATGATTCAGGCCCGCAAGTTCAGGGTCCAGCTCAACGTTGCCTGCCAGGCACGCACCATCGAGTTGAGGGACGGCGAGTTCCGAGCCGAGTTCTACGAGAGCGGCCCCGCCTCATCACGGGCGGCGCTACTCGCAACCGGAGTCCGTTACCGCCGACTGCCAGTCCCCGGGCTGGAGGAATTCGAGGGGATTTGTGTCTTCTACGCCGCCACGGTCCACGAGGCCAGGCTGTGCGGGTTGCAGCCAGTGACCGTCGTCGGAGGCGGAAACTCCGCGGGACAGGCCGCGCTTTTCCTGGCTGGCACGGCAGCACCAGTGCGGCTGGTGGTGCGCGGGACAGACCTCCGTGCGGACATGTCGGGGTACCTCGCGCAGCGGATCGAAGAGCATCCGGGCATAGAGGTGCTGCTGGGGGCCAACATCGTGGGTGTAGAGGGTTCGGGGGCCCTTGAACGGATCGTGGTCGACCTGGGAGCCACCGGCGAGCAGCGCATCGTCGACTCCCGGTACCTCTTCATCTTTATCGGCGCCAAACCGCACACAGAATGGCTGCAGGACACCCTCGCCCTGGATGACCACGGCTTTGTGCTCACCGGGGCTGATCTCGAGGACCTTCCTCCCGAGTTCAGCCATTTGGGCCGCAGACGGCTGCCCTTGGAAACCAGTGTCCCCGGGATGTTCGCCGCCGGCGATGTTCGGCATGGATCGGTGAAACGCGTAACGGCTGCCGCCGGTGAAGGCTCAAGTGCCGTGGCAATGATCCACGAGCACCTGCGCTCCCTCAAGGATGGACCGGCCGTTGGGCGTTGATGAAGGGCGGCGAAAGTGGCAGGACAAGCGCTTAACAACGGCGACATACGGGCGTAGGTTGGTGTCATATTAGAGAGCCGATTCCGGTCTTGCCGCATGGGCCGTGGGTTGGCCGCGCCCGCAAGAGACAACTCGTCGGTATCCCGGCCAAGTACGGCGTTGGATAACCTGCGTCGAGGTACATGTTCAGAACGGCTTACGGTGGGCTCTCAAATGGTCGATTCTAAACTCCGTGATGGGGACAAGCGGCCTGGGCCTAGTCTCGATCCCAGAGGGGAGCGAACTACGGTGTGCCCAGGCATGTATCCCATGCAAGGTCCCCTTCGCCGTGGACAGAGACGAGGATCTAGATGTTCGACCGGCGTGTGGCAGAGGAAGTCCTCAACTCGGCCGCGAAGGCGGTATCGGACATGTCGTTCTGCCAGGTCAAGGACCGTTACCTCGCGGTGAATGGCCAGCTGGACCCCGTCCCTGAACGCGCGGCATTACCTCAGGATGAAGACCTCCGGCGCCTCAATGGCAGGGATTCCGTTCTTCCGTGCGCAAGCGCGGGCTGGCGATATGCGCTGTTCACCGTTGCCGACGGTGGCGAGCTGAACGGGTGTCTGGTGCTGTCCGCCGCCGCCCCTCCAGATCTCCCGCAACTGATGCAGCTCCGGACAGTCGCGGGGACGACGGGAAAGACTCCCGCTAGGGGTTCCCCGGGGCAACTCCCGAATGACTCAATGAGTCAGCTGCTCCGCCGTGACGACGTGGATCGGCGTATCCTGTCCCTCTCAGCGACCGTACTTGAGCTTGAAGAACGCGCCATGATCCGGGATGCCTTGGACGAGGGCACGACATCCGACCTCGGGGACAATGACTCCAAGGACGGTCTCTTGGCCGAGGTCCTGTCACGGCTGACGGGCCGGCCCATCTGTATTGAGGACGCCTTCGGGCATATTAGCGCCGCGGCTGGGATCGGGTCCAGGCGCCCCTACCCCAGGCTTGGCGCGGCCGCCAGGTCGCGGACTACGCAGCTCTGGCTTGCCTCCGGCTCGCCAGTGCGCGAACCGCGAAGGCTCGTTGCCCTTGCCCTGTCGCACGGCGAGGTGCTGGGGGCCATCTGCATGCTGGAAACCGACAAGCCGGTCACAGCCGGCAACGTCTTCGCTTTGAAGTATGCCACGCGGCTGTTGGAGGTCGAGTTGTCGCACCGCCGAAGCCTGGCCCGGCTGGAATTAAGGCTGAGCCGGGACCTCGTGGACGAACTCGTGTGTGGAATGGATGGCGCGATTGCAGGCATTCGTACCGAGGCATTGGGATATGACATCAGTGGTCCACAGCACGTCCTCGTGGCGGAGTGGCAGCCGCCAAGAACTGACGATACCGTGGTTGTGGCACTGCGCAGGACGTTCCTGGAGCTCCGCAGATCCGCGCTCGTTTCACGGCGCTCGGACATGGCTGTTGCCGTGGTCCGTGGGGATCCGTTGGGTGCCGAGGTCTTCACCGTTGCCGCCAGGATCCTGCGAAGTGCCACCGGCGCCATGGGCATCGGTGGTCCCAGCCTGGATGCCGCCCAGATTCCGCGCTCTTTCTCGGAAGCCCTGCACGCCCTGCACATTAGGGCCGGCTCGAGCGACCGCTACGGCGTCACCCGCTTTAATCAACTGGGGATCTACCGCATCCTGGACACCGCGGGGGGCGAGGATCTGGCCGGCTATGTCGACGAGTGGCTCGGTACCCTTCAACACGCCGACCACAGCCGGGGGTCCGACCTGGTGCAGACCCTGGCCCAGTACCTGGACCACGGCGGCAACTATGACAGTACGGCCGAGAGCCTGACCATCCATCGAAGCACCCTGCGTTACCGCTTGAAGTCCATCCGGCAGATCACCGGCTTCGACCTTGCCGATCCCGAGACCCGACTAAACCTGCACGTCGCAACGCGCGCCTGGCGCATTCGTCCGCATGACGCTCCTTTCCACGCCCCATAGCCAGGCCTTAGCCGGGTGAGAAGACCACGGCGACGGCGACATCCAGATTGCTGGTCGTAGACCATTGACATGAACTCTAGGAGGCCGGGCGTGCCAGAAAGTTCGGGCGACGTGTACCCTTCCAGTGCCCGCACGTTGGGCGTGCTCGCAGAGCCGGAGGTCACCGCCGAGTTTGCCGAGCGTAACGGCCGCGAAGTGGGCCATCTGCTCAACCACGCCGATGAGCGCCACAACTGGTCCGTGGTGATCGAGTACCAGGACTTTACGGCTGGCAATGGGTTGGCGCCGATGTTGGACTCCCTGGCGAAACACCGGATCCGCAGAGCATGGGATGTCATGGTCTGCCTGACCGATCTTCCGATTCGTCTCGAGGGCCGGACTGTGGTCGCGGAAGTTGCGCTCGGGGAGCCGATCTCCCTGGTTTCTTTGCCCGCGCTCGGCGCCGTCAACATCGACCGCCGGGTCCGCACTGCCGTCACCGACCTCGGCTGGGCGATGCACCGCCATTTCGATCCGGAGGATGAGTCCGGGGAATTCGGTCCGCCCTCGCTGCACCAGTCGCGGCATATTGAGACCGCTGTTCTTGACGAAGGGCCGATTGGGTTCCGCTACGTCTCAGCAACCCGCCTCGGGCGGGGACGGTTGCTGGCGGGCATGCTGCGGGCGAACCGTCCTTGGCGGCTGGTCTTCGGATTGAGAAGCGCTATGGCTGCCGCCATTGCCACAGGCGCCTTCGCGCTTGTCACAAACACGATCTGGCAACTCGCAGACCTGCTGGGGGCGCCGAGGTTGATTTTGCTGATGGTCCTTTCGATCAGTTCGATGGTGTTCTGGATCATCACGCAACACGATCTGTGGGAAAGCCCCCGGCGCAACGATCCCCTCGAACGATACAAGGCTTCCTTGTACAACACCTCTACTGTGTGGTCATTGATGATCGGCGTCGTGATCAGCTACTTCCTGCTATTCGTGGCCGTGCTGCTGGCCGCCGCGTTCACCATCGACGGTGTCTTATTGGCGCAGACTCTGCAACATCCAGTGACCGTTTGGGACTTTGCGGAAGTCGCTTGGATGACGACATCGGCGGCGCTCATCGGCGGCGCGTTGGGCTCGGGATTCGAATCAAAGGACGACATTCTTCGGGCGGCGTACGGCCAACGGGAACGTCATCGCCGCCAGTCGGTCAACGAAGGCGAATAATCAGGCCTGTGCCGGAGGCGGCCCGGCCGCTGCTGGTGACAGACACCTTCCCTGGCAGCCTAAAAACCACCAGCGGGACCCTGTTTCGCGCGCCTGCGGCGGTGCGCGGCGTCGGAAACTGCTACGCCTATGAGGGGAAGAACGGCCCCCATGGCGGCCACGAAGGCCGGTAGGAGAGAGCTCATGCCTGCCAGAACCGCCAGGGCTCCGATGCCGGCGAGATCGGGTGGTCGGCGGCGGCCCAGCACGCGTCGAATAAACACGCCCCGGGCGGCAAGGAAAAGAGCTGGTCCACCATACAGAAACAGAACGGTGGCCAGGCCAGGGCGGGCGCCCGGCTCGCTGATCACGAGCTGATCACCGATCGCCACCAAGATCAGGCCCGCCAGTAACACGAGCAAGGTATTGCCCGCCAAAATACCGGGCCGGAACTGATCATCTAGTGAAGCTAGCTTTGCCAAAGTCTCACGCTCAAGGCCGTGGAAGTAGCACCACCAGATCGCGACGCTTCCAGCTAAACTTACGGTCCCGGTCAAAAGTATCAAGGGGTCCTCCAGGTTGCCCGCTATGGCCAGGCCGGTTGAAATGATCGTTTCGCCGAGTGCGATCAGGTAGAACAATGCGAACCGCTCAAAGATCCTCTCTCCCGGGAGAGGGACCTGGCTGCCTTCGGTTTTCCGGCCGGGCAACCGGTGCGCCAACATATGGCCACCCAGATCGATCGCGGCAGCGACACCCCAGAACACCAACCGGGGCCCGGGGTCGAAGAAGACGCCGGCAACCCAAAATGGCCCACTCATACACCCCCAGATCAGCGTGCGCACGAAATGGCTGTGGGTGGTCCGGTCGAGTCCGACAGTAAGCATCCACGCACCTCGGCCAAGCTGGACCAACAGATAGCTCGCAGCAAAGAGCCAGCCGAAGGCGCCGAACGCTGAGCCGATTGAGGCGTTCATGAACAGGGAAACAAGCATGACGATCAGCAGCATCCACTGGACCTCAAGCCGCGAAGTGTCCAGCAGCGTCGCCGACCAGGTCGTGTACACCCACACCTTATAGACAGCAAGGAGCAGCACAAATGTCTCACCGGCCGCCACCCACGAAGGATGCTCCAACAAATGATGGGAGAGTTGCGATAGGGCGAAAACAAAGACCAGATCGAAGAACAGCTCGAGGCGCGAAACCTCGCGTCCGGAAGCCGCGGAACGCATCAGCGACCTGGCACGGATCATCTGTATCCTCCACTGGGCTTCATGAGCGGACGGAGGCCCCCTGTTGTGGAAAGGCTGACAACGGTCAGCAGAGAAGTCAAGGGCGGGCGTCGGCTCTGATGGGCCGTGGCCGGCCAGGCGCCTGGCTGGCGGCCAGTCCTGCACGGCATCTGCTCCCGGAACACAGTTGCACGCTGAGCATGGGCGGTCTCCAGGCGCCCCGGCGCCTGGCTCCCCCCGGATCCGGACCCTGGCCGCTGGACCCGGGAATAAATCCGTTTTTCCAACGTTGAGTCAAGTACACTCAACTCTCTTAGGAAGGTTTCATGGCTGCATTTATTGGGCCGGCCGAGTCCGGCCACGGCTCGTTCGACGAATTTCTTGCCCGTTACCTGCAGGGCCAGCAAGCGGCCCGCTTCGGGCACCCGATGGACATCACCCGGCTGCTGAGCCGGCGCACCCATGATGTGCTCGCGCGTGCGGCGCAGTTCGCCGCAGAGCACGGTCACATCCATGTGGACGCGCTGCACATCCTGCGTGTCTTGGTCGAGCAGGAACCGGCCACCGACTATATCCGCCGCGCAGGCGCGGAGCCTGCTGCCATCGCCACGGCGGCCGAGGAGCGTCTCCCCGAGCAGGCAAACGCCCGGGCGGAAACGACGCTGGCCCTAACGCCGTCAGCGCAGCGCGCCCTACTCGACGCCTACCAGGTTGCCCGGGCGTTCGGCTCAACCTACATCGATCCTGAACACGTGTTCTTCGCGCTCGTCGTCAATCAGGAGGCCCCGGCCGGGCAGGTGCTCGCAGCGGCCGGTGTGACGCCGGAATCCCTGCAGTCCGGTCCGCGCGCGCAGTCGGCATCGCCGGGGCCCACGCCGACCGGCGCGGAGCCCGGACGGCCGCAGGCAGTTGCCGCCGGGTCTGACACCCCGACCTTGGACACCTACGGCAGCGACCTCACGGCACGTGCCCGCGAAGGCGGCCTGGACCCGGTAATCGGCCGTAGTGCCGAGATCGAGCAGGCCATCGAGATCCTGGCCCGGCGCACCAAGAACAACCCCGTCCTAGTTGGGGAAGCCGGCGTGGGCAAGACCGCGATCATCGAAGGGCTGGCGCAGGCGATCATCGCAGGCGCCGTGCCCGAACAGCTGCGCGACAAGCGCGTCATTGCCCTGGATCTGCCGGCTATGTTGGCCGGAACACGGTACCGCGGTGACTTCGAGGAGCGTCTGACCAAGGCGATGGACGAGGTCGGTTCACACGCCGGGGAAATCATCCTGTTCATCGACGAACTTCACACGGTCGTCGGAGCCGGCGGCGCGGGGGAAGGCGGCATGGACGCAGGAAACATCCTGAAGCCGCGTCTGGCCCGTGGTGAACTTCACCTCGTCGGCGCCACCACCCTGAACGAATACCGCAAGGTGGAGAAGGACGCGGCACTGGAACGCCGCTTCCAGCCCGTACAGGTCGGTGAACCGAGCATAGAGGACGCCGTACAGATCCTCGACGGCCTGCGCGGACGGTACGAGGAACACCACGGCATCCGCTACACCGACGAGGCGATCCGCGCCGCCGTCGAACTCTCCGCACGCTACGTGACGGACCGTTTCCTGCCCGACAAGGCCATCGACCTCATCGACCAGGCGGGTGCGCGGCTGAGCCTCAAACTTGGCTCACAGACCGACGTGGCTGTCCTTCGCGAGCAGCTCGCAACCCTGGAAAAGTCCAAGAACGGTGCCGTGGCCGCTGAGCGCTATGAAGAGGCCTCGCGGCTGCGGGATGAGATCGACGCAGTGAACGGGAAGCTCTCCGCTGCGATTTCCAGTGCACCTGCGGCGTCCGACGGCGCCGAGGCCGTTGTCGGTGAAGCGGAGATCGCCGGGATTATCTCCCGGTCCACGGGCATCCCGGCCAGCCGGCTCACCGAAGACGACCGGGAACGCCTGGCCAGGCTCGAGGAGGAACTGCATCAGCGGATCGTCGGGCAGGATGACGCTGTGACGCTGATCGCAAAGGCCGTCCGCCGTAGCCGCACCGGCATGGGGGATGCGGGCAGGCCTGTTGGCAGCTTCCTGTTCCTCGGCCCCACAGGGGTGGGCAAGACAGAACTCGCCAAGGCGCTGGCCGGGTCGTTGTTCGGGGACGAGAATGCAATGGTGCGCTACGACATGAGCGAGTTCGGCGAACGGCACACCGTAAGCCGGCTGGTCGGAGCCCCTCCCGGCTACGTCGGCTACGGCGAAGCCGGGCAGTTGACCGAACGCGTCCGGCGTAACCCGTACTCCGTGGTATTGCTCGATGAAGTGGAGAAGGCCCACCCGGATGTGTTCAACCTGCTGCTCCAGGTGCTCGACGACGGGCGGTTGACCGACGGACAGGGCCGGACAGTGGACTTCCGCAACACTGTGATCATCATGACGTCCAACCTCGGCTCGGAGTTCCTGGCCAGCAAGGGCGGCGCGGTGGGCTTTATATCCAAGGCCGACGAGGGCAACGGCTTCGGCTCAGAGAAGGCGCTGCGGGACCGGGTGCTGGGCCGGCTGCGCGAGACGATGCGGCCGGAGTTCCTCAACCGCATCGACGAGATCGTCCTGTTCCGCAAGCTTGACCAGGCGCAGCTGCGCCGCATCGTTCGGCTGATGCTGAACCAGACGGAAGCCCGCCTACAGTCCCAGGGCATCGCCCTCGAGGTCAGCGAAGCGGCCGTCGACTGGATCGCCGAACGCGGCTACGAGCCCGAATACGGCGCCCGGCCGATGCGCCGCGTGATCCAGCGCGAGCTGGACGACCGGATCGCGGATCTGTTCGTGGCGTCGGACCTCCGGTCCGGCGGCCAGGTGGCCGTCTCGGTCGACGCGCAGTCGCTCGTCGTCGAGGCCCGTCATGAGGCGACGCCGCTGGCGGCGTAAGCGACCTCCGGATCCGCCCGCGGGTGGACCGGACCACGGCCGGGTACACAGGGGCGCCCTGTGTACCCGGCCGAAGCTGTCTGGCGAGCCCCTCCCGGTTCGCTGTGCCACGTCGCCAGCCTTTTCCAGGACGCGCCGTGGCGCGGGCTGTTCTGTCCTGTGCAACGAAACCCGGACGCGGCCTGTGCCGCGGGCGGGGTGCGAGGCCGCGGTCCGGCGGGGAATAGGAACCGCCGCCACCATGTTGGCTCCCGTTATGAAGAACATCGGATTCCTGTCCTTCGGCCATTGGACCGACCACCCAGAGTCCGGCACGCGCAACGCGGCGGACGCGCTGTTGCAGGCAATCGACCTCGCGGTCGCGGCCGAGGAGCTGGGGGCGGATGGGGCCTACTTCCGCGTCCACCACTTCGCGCGGCAATACGCCTCCCCGTTTCCCTTGCTCGCAGCGATCGGGGCACGGACCAGCCGCATCGAGATCGGTACCGGCGTGATCGACATGCGCTACGAGAACCCGCTCTATACGGCGGAGGACGCCGGCGCGGCCGACCTGATCTCGGGCGGCCGACTGCAGCTGGGCATCAGCAGGGGCTCACCCGAGCAGGTCATCGACGGGTGGCGCCACTTCGGCTTCGCCCCCGCCGAAGGAGAGTCGGACTCCGACATGGGCCGCCGGCACACCGAGCGCCTGCTCGAAGTGCTCACGGGCCAGGGCTTCGCAGCGCCGAACCCGCGCCCAATGTTCCCAAACCCTCCGGGCATGCTGCGCGTGGAGCCGTATTCGGAGGGCCTGCGGGAGCGCATCTGGTGGGGTTCCGGCTCGAACGCGACGGCGATCTGGGCGGCGAAGCTCGGCATGAACCTACAGAGCTCCACGCTCAAGGACGACGAGAGCGGCAAGCCGTTCCACATCCAGCAGGCGGAGCAGATCGAGCTCTACCGGCAGGCATGGAAGGAGGCGGGGCACGAGCGGAAGCCGCGCGTTTCGGTCAGTCGCAGCATCTTCGCGCTGACAGACGAGCGCGACTGGCAATACTTCGGCCGCGACCGCCGCAGTTCCGACCAGGTGGGCAACATCGACGAGAAAACGCGCGCCATCTTTGGCCGGTCCTACGCTGGTGCCCCGGACGAGCTGGCCGTGAAGCTGGCCGAGGACGAGGCCATAGCCGCGGCAGACACCCTGCTGCTCACGGTCCCGAACCAGCTCGGTGTCGACTACAACGCCCACGTCATCGACTCGATCCTGACGCACGTGGCGCCGCAACTCGGCTGGCGCTGACCCCTCGAGGCAGTCCAGTCCCCCGGCAGGACAGATGTGTCCATTTTCGGTGGCGGCAAACAAGGGACCAGCACCGGCAGTATCCTTAGTCCATGCCACAAGCTGACAGCCTAGAAGTCGCCGCTGAGCACCGGTGGCCGGCCGTCATCGGGCTGTTGATCGCGCTGGGCTTGTACGCCGCGCTGCCGAGTGCCTTCCTGCCGGGGCTGCGGTACACGGTCGTCGCCATTGGCGTTGTGATGCTGATCCCTTTGTTGGTCCTGAATCCTCGGCGGCTCCAAAAGGAAACCCGGTGGTCAAAGAAACTGGCTGTGGCCCAGGCGCTGCTCTTGGTAGTGGCGAACACGGTGGCCCTGGTACAGCTGATCATCCTGCTCACCACCTCGGGCAACATGGACGGCCGCACCATTCTGTTGGCTTCCCTGCAAATCTGGGTCACGAACATCATCGCGTTCGGTTTGCTCTTCTGGGAACTGGACCGCGGAGGTCCGGTCACGCGCTGGCATGCACAACGTAAAGACATGCCGGCTGCCGACTTCCGGTTCCCGCAGGATGAGGACGATGATGCGATCGACGAGGTAGCGGCAAGGTCCTCTCGGCAGACCGGGTGGGTGGCATCGTTCATCGACTACGCGTTCTTCTCATTGTCCAATTCCATGGCCTTCAGCCCCACGGACACCATGCCACTCTCAGCCCGGGCAAAAGCCCTGATGGGCCTGGAGGCCGCCGGAGGCTTCATCCTCCTTGCCCTGGTCATCGCCCGGGCCGTATCCCTCCTCAGCTGAGTCCCAGACGTTGAACTGATCGCTCGTCGGCAATCTGCGACAATCCTGACGAGCTGGCCGGTGGACCGGGCTGCTCAGGTGGTAAGGCCGACCAGTTCGTTGTAGTCCGCGGACAGCTGGGATGTGAACTCTTCCCACTCACTGGGCGTCAGCGCCTCGCGTAACGTCATCATCACCTGCCCATTGACGTAACGAACTACTTATTAGTTGGTGCCAGATTTGCTTTGACTGGAACCGCTGAAAATCCGCCTAGGTCGTCATTTACGAAGACGGGACTGCCCCGGCTTTTGTTTGACTCGGGGTCTTAGGCCGCTGCGAGCGCGGTCCCGTCCTTATTGCCACTAAAGCCGATCCTCGTGCACGCCCGCCATCCCACCCACCCGGTTCTGCGCAGACGGGGTCACGGCGTCGATCCCCCAACGCCTAGTGCTGAAAGGCGGTATAACTGGTACTAAATCAAGGCGCGTTGACAGATGAGGACCCCCAAAAGCCGGGAATCAGCGGATGTCACTCCAATGCCCGCGTGTATCAGGCTTCTTGTTGCGAAATACGGCGGATGGGCAGGGCTTCGAAGTCAACGAGCTTTCGGACTCCGCTGCCAGCGTCAAGGATCCAGAACATTCCCATGGACGGTACTGTCTGCAGCACCTTGCCATAGTTGTACCGTCGACCGTCGTGCCAGGCTTCAATTACATCGCCCGAGGCCAGCTCCCCCAGATCCCGCACGATGCCTTGTTCTTCCGTCATGGCCCCTCCTTCGTTACTTCGCAGTGGGACCGAACCCCCACCTCTTCAGACTAGGGGCCGGAGTTTGCGCCTGCGTTTCCGCAGGATGACGTCTTCCGAACAAACGGGGCGCCCGTAGGGCTGGCCCTGTTGCTCTGGGCGGTCGCAATGATCGGCATCGTGCCGCTCCTCGCCTGGCTCATCTTCGTCCGACTAGGCCTCGGCTGACCCACAAGCCCCGTTGCAGGGTGCCCGGGACCATACAGGCACCCCGCAACGGCTCAGTCCTCCGAGTGGTCCTTCCGACGGAAATCCCCAGGCCAATCAGCCCTGCGGATCCGCTTTAGTTCGCGCACCGACCCCGTAGTGCCCCACTCATCAAGCCCTAAACGTGCCAGCGGTTCCAGCAGATCGACGCGCGGGTGGCTGCCATCCAGAACGTCCGAATCAACCACGGCATGGGTGACCTCCCCGAAGACCAGAACGCAGTCCCCGATCGGCAACGTACCGTGCAACCGGCACTCCAGGGCCACCGGCGACTCTCCTACCCGGGGCACCCCCACGGTGCGACTTGTTTCCCGCGTCAAGCCGGCCGCATCGAACTCACTCACGTCCGGGGGAAAGTTCGTGCCCGTCGCGTTCACCTCGGCCATCAGCCCGGCAGGCGCCAGGTTCACCACAAACTCTCCCCGCGAGCGAATATTGCGTAGCGAATCCTTCTCTCCCACAGAGGTGAACTGGATGATCGGCGGATCCACTGATGCAACGGTAAAGAACGAATGCGGAGCAAGATTGTCCACGCCCTCCGCCGACCTGCTCGAGACCCAGGCAATCGGACGGGGAACAACAACGGCCGTCAACAGCCGGTAAAAATCCCGCGATGACAGTTCGCCGGGATCAAAATCTTTTCGCATGACTCCAGCCTACGCAGGCAACATGGCGGCGAAGGCGCTCAGAGAGGGCCTTCGGTTCCGAGAGCATTCGCTATCCATCACCGGCCAGCCAGCCCAGCCCGTGGTCTTTAGGGCTTGCCGGGGCTGCGCCTGCCATAGCCGGCGTAGGGGTCGGCGATGCCGATGTACTGGGTGTAGAGGTATTCCTCGATGCCCTCGAGCCCGCCTTCGCGGCCGAGGCCGGACTGCTTGACCCCGCCGAAGGGTGCGGCCGCGTTGGAGACCACACCGGCGTTCAGGCCCAGCATGCCGGTCTCGAGCCGTTCGCCCATCCGGATGCCCCGGTTGAGGTCCTTCGTGAAGACGTAGGCCACCAGCCCGTACTCGGTATTGTTCGCCAGCCGCACGGCCTCGTCCTCGGTGCCGAAGGTGATGATCGGGGCGACCGGGCCGAAGATTTCCTCAGACAGGATCCGGGTGCCCTCGGCGACGCCCTTGAGGATGGTCGGCTGGTAGAAGTAGCCGGGCCCGTCCACCGGGGCGCCACCGGCCACGGCCACGGCACCGGCGGAGACGGCGTCGCTGACGAGCTCGTGGACCTTGTCCCTCTTCTGTGCTCGATTCGGTATTAGTACAGCTGAGGTCAGCATCGGCGGATGTCCCAGGCACGCCGTGACGCGGGCAGGGAATGTCCAGGATCGGGCTGGCTGGACACCGTTCTTGCCGACACTGTCTCGGTTTTAGGCGAGATCGCGTTCCTGCGTGACGCCGTAGGGAACCTCTGCGCTCAGAGTTACGGTGAACGAGGTCGGTCCGGCCTGCCCGTCCCCGCCGTTTTTTTGGCAGCATTCACACAAACCCTCGACATCCTCAGTAAGGGTGCTTAGCATTAAGGCTCGGTAGCTACCTATTTCGCGAAGGAGCTGGCCAGCCGGGTTTTCCGGGGCAGCCAGCCGCCTTAAATCCTCGGGCCTCCCGCCCATTTCGGGTGGACTCAGCGGTCCTGTACATTTCCCACTCCCTCGAGAGCTCACGCACGCGTATATGGGTGACGTGCGCCCTGTACGACACACGTGCGCGGCCTGAGGGTGGACACAGGAAGAGAGCGGAACAATGAAGGCAGTAGTTTACAAAGGACCCAACGAAGTCAGTGTCGAGGAGATCCCCGACGCCAAAATTGAACATCCCGCCGACGTGCTGGTGCGGATCACTACGACTAACATCTGCGGCTCGGACCTGCACATGTACGAAGGCCGCACCAGCTTCGAACCCGGCCGCTCCTTCGGGCACGAAAACCTTGGTGAGGTGGTGGAGGTCGGCCCGGCGGTGAGCAAGGTAAAAGTGGGCGAGCGTGTCGTGCTGCCGTTCAACATCGCCTGCGGATTCTGTAAGAACTGCGAACGCGGCTTCACGAACTACTGCCTGACCATGCAGCCCGAGCCCAAGCTCGCCGGCGCCGCCTACGGGTTCGCGGACATGGGCCCGTACCAGGGCGGGCAGGCCGAGTACCTGCGCGTGCCCTACGGGGACTTCAACTGCCTGCGCCTGGGCGAGGACGCGGTGGAGAAAGAACTCGACTACGTCATGGTCGCCGACATCTTCCCGACGGGCTGGCATGCCACCGAGATGGCCGGGGTCTACCCGGGCGACTCCGTCGTCATCTACGGTGCAGGACCCGTCGGGCTCATGGCCGCCTACTCGGCCATCATCAAAGGCGCCGGCAAGGTCATGGTGGTGGACCGCCAAACTGACCGCCTGAAGCTGGCAGAACAGATCGGTGCCATTCCCGTGAATGATTCGGAAGTGGATCCTGTCGAATTCGTCAAGGACCAGACCATGGGATTCGGCGCGGACCGGGGCTGCGAATGCGTGGGCTACCAGGCGCACGATCCCGGCGGAAACGAACATCCCAACATGACCCTGAACCGGCTCGTGGACTCCGTGCGGTTCGTCGGCGGCCTGGGCGTGGTCGGTGTCTTCCTGCCCCAGGACCCCGGAGGCCCCGACAAACTCGCCCAGCAGGGCCAAGTGGCCTTCGACTACGGAAACTACTGGTTCAAAGGACAGACGATGGGCTCGGGCCAGTGCCCGGTCAAGAAATACAACCGGGCCCTGCGCGACCTCATTGCCGGCGGAAAGGCCAGCCCCTCCTTCATCGTCAGCCACGAGCTGCCGCTGGATCAGGCCCCCGAGGGCTACAGGAACTTCGACAGCCGCGAAGACGGCTGGACAAAAGTCGTCCTCCACCCGGCCGGGGCATGAGAGAGCCCGGAGAGGAGAAATTTTCGATGTCGAAACGAGCCAATTCCAGGATGTGGCGCTGATGCGAGCAATGGTTTACCGCGGCCCGTACAAAGTACGGGTCGAAGAAAAGGACATTCCGAAGATCGAGCACCCGAACGATGCCATCGTACGGGTCAGCAAGGGTGCGATCTGCGGGTCCGACTTGCACCTTTATCACGGCATGATGCCGGATACGCGGGTGGGGATGACGTTCGGGCACGAGTTCGTGGGCACCGTCCACGAGGTGGGTTCGTCGGTACAGAACCTCGCGGCCGGCGACCGGGTGATGGTGCCGTTCAACGTCTACTGCGGCTCCTGCTACTTCTGCGCCCGTGGCCTGTACTCCAATTGTCACAACGTCAACCCCAATGCGACGGCGGTGGGCGGCATTTACGGCTACTCCCACACGTGCGGGGGTTACGACGGCGGGCAGGCGGAATTCGTGCGCGTTCCCTTTGCGGACGTCGGGCCGTCGAAGATTCCGGACTGGATGGACGAGGAGGACGCGGTGCTGCTTACCGACGCCTGCCCCACCGGCTACTTCGGCGCCCAGCTCGGAGACATTGCGGAAGGCGACACTGTGGTGGTGTTCGGCGCAGGGCCGGTGGGACTCTTCGCCGCCAAGTCCGCCTGGCTGATGGGGGCAGGGCGCGTGATCGTGGTCGACCACCTGGAGTACCGGCTGGAGAAGGCCCGCACCTTTGCGCATGCCGAGACGTTCAATTTTACGGAGTACCAGGACATCGTGGTGCACCTGAAGAAGGAAACCGACTACCTGGGTGCCGACGTCGTCATTGACGCCGTCGGGGCCGAAGCGGACGGCAACTTCCTCCAGCACGTCACAAGCAGCAAGTTCAAACTGCAGGGTGGCTCCCCCATCGCTCTCAACTGGGCAATCGACTCCGTCCGCAAGGGCGGCACCGTGTCCGTGGTGGGCGCCTACGGCCCAATCTTCAGCGCCGTGAAGTTTGGTGACGCCATGAACAAGGGCCTGACCCTGCGGATGAACCAGTGCCCGGTCAAACGGCAGTGGCCGCGGCTGTTCGAGCACATCCGCAACGGCTACCTCAAGCCCAGCGACATCGTTACCCACCGGATTCCGCTGGAACACATCGCCGAGGGCTACCACATCTTCTCCGCCAAACTGGACAACATCATTAAGCCGCTCGTTGTCGCAGGTCAGTCCTGAAGGGAAGCGCACCATGTCTGAGACAGCCACCCCTTACATCGCCGGCAAACGCACCCTGAAGAAGTCCGCGGAAGACCTGCGGGCACAGATCCCGGGATGGGGCGCTGACCTCAACCCGGCCGACCGACCCTCCTACCCCCGCGAGCAACCCGGGATCGAGACCGGCGCGCACTGGGACTTCCCGGAACGCCAGCCGGAGAAATGGCCCCGGGAACGGTCCGTGGAGCACGCCTTCCTCACCCCCGTTTTCGGCACTTCCACCCCTCCTGCCGGGGTGTCGGGCGCTATCCGGAAGTACGCCTACAAGTACAGCGAGGGCCGGGCCGCGCACTGGCTGCTGCTCATCGGCGCCGACCGTGTCGACGCCTGGGAACACCATCTGAAGTCCTTTGCCACCCTCCGGCCCGACAACCCCATCACCCAAACCGGGGTGCTCAGTGAATTCCGCCGGGGCGGTCTCCGCTCACGGTTCGGGCAAAAGCGCGCCGACGTCAACCACCAGTGGATGGACCCGATCATCGTCGGTGCCCCCTGGGCACTGGCGGGACTGGGGGCTGTCGCCGCATTCAGGGCCCTCCGGAAGCACCGCACAGCCTGACAACAGTTCCGCCAGGGTGGCGGACTAATGGTGTCACCAGCAGCGCGCAATGCTGGTGACACCCGCACGCCATCCTGGGCGGAGCTCCGCGACAAGGATGATGGAGACCTCGACCAGGACTGGGTTTAGAAAAAACGGCAGGGAAGTCTGCAGACCTACGTTGCGCTGAATCCCGAGGAGAAAAAGGGTGCCATAAAAGTTCACCTCTGCCCTTTGCGGTATGGGTTCCGAGGACGTCGACACTGCCTTGGCACGGCTTCGGGACCACGCTGGTCAGCACTTATAGGAGATTGTAATCGGGCTGACCGAACTTCCGTTTCCTGACGGGGAGGACGGCCGCTACGTGCTGGCCGAGACTGACCCGCGACAACGCACAGCTGTGCTGTCGCGGCCGGCGCTGGGCGGGTTCGGTATGCGGGCGCCTGCGGCATGGAGTGCGCGCACTGATCAGCGGCGTGGCAAGGGACACGGAGGCCACGCACTGCGAGCCACTGCCGCACTTCACCAGTCGTTGGCGCCTGCTCGTAGGAATGGTGCTTGTGAACCATCCGTGGCTCTTGGTGCCCGGGCTCAAGTCCGCGCTCGTGGCGGCGCTGACAACAGGAGCGGTGGCCACCATCAATTCCACGGTTTGGCTGCTCGCCGGCTCCCTGTCGCCGTGGCGCCTAACAGTGGTGACGATCGCCTCTATTGCACTCGTTGTTGCATGGCTTGTGATCGACGGCGAACTGTGGGACCGCCCCGACGACGGTTCTGTGGGCGCCAAGGAAAGGTCCCGCCTACAACACCTCAACACTGATAACTCTGACCATCGGGATAGTCATTTGCTACCTGGCGCTCCACGTAGTCAACCTGGCCTGGGCGCTGTTCGCCCTCGACCCGGCCGTTATGGGTCGCTACCTCCACGTATCGCTCGGCTATGGCGACCTGTTCGTCCTGGCCTGGTTTGTCGCGTCGGCGGCGACCGTCGGCGGTGCCCTTGGCACCGGTCTGGAGTCGGAGGAAGCAACCCGCGCAGCCGCGTACTCTAAAGGGAGGAGGAGCGCCGCAACCGCCTCGCACACCAGTGAACCCAGACTGGATGCGAGGTTGGCAACCGGACCCATCACCGCCGTGGTCCCTGCGCGTCACACGTCCTTTGGCGGCTGGCCCTTCGGAGGAGCGGCGCGAGTGGAGCTGTTGCGTACAACGAGTGTCCCCTGGACGATCCGATGTAGAGCTCAAAGTGCCTGCTAGCTAGCTATGACCTGTTACCACCGGCGTCGTTTGTGACTTGAACTCGTTGAGCGTCTCCGCCCGATGTTCCCGGAATACACCAAGCCCGGTTTGGCCAATTCTAGGACGGGTCCTAGTGGGCTCCGACCGCGTTGACACGCTCAGACTTCCCTCATGGAACCGACGACGCTTTGCCCCAAGTGCTTCCATGCGCAACCTCGTACGGGATCTTGCTCGCAGCCTGATCAGCCGACTTCGATCCGGCGAGGGCGAAACGCTCCCCGATGAAAGCGTCGGCGGCCGAGGAATCCACCTCCGGCGCGCCCGCCCTGTGGGCGCGCCCACTCTTTTCGCACCCATAAATCCCCTAAACGCCGCAGACGCCAGAGCGCCCCCGCACTGTCGAGCGAGCGACTGGTGCGGGGGCGTTTCAGTAACCGTTCCTACTCCTTGCTGCTGAAGGCGGCGTCGAAGCTGGTCTGGGAGGCCGGGAAGTCGTACTTTTTGAGGTTGGCGAGGGCTTCGGGGGCGCCATGGAGCCGGTCCATGCCGGCGTCTTCCCATTCGATGCTGATGGGGCCGTCGTAGCCGATCGCGGCGAGGGCGCGGAAGGAGGATTCCCAGGGAAC